>NZ_JBVJPW010000004.1:0-459967 GCF_055609205.1 Streptomyces sp. NPDC036815
AACGCCCGGTTACATTCCGAACCCGGAAGCTAAGCCTCACAGCGCCGATGGTACTGCAGGGGGGACCCTGTGGGAGAGTAGGACGCCGCCGAACTTCTTTTAAAGCCGCGGCCCCTGGATTCAATTCCAGGGGCCGCGGCTTTTTTGTTTTGTGCCTGCTGCCCGGCTACCCCTCTGCATGGACGTACGGCAACTGAGGGTAAGGTCAGGGGGCATCATTGACTCTTTCCCTCACAGGAGGCCCCCGGGTGGAGGTCCAGGAGACTCGCGTCCAGACGGACCGGGTCCTCACCATCCCGAACATCCTCAGCATGGCGCGCCTCGCCGGCGTGCCCCTCTTCCTGTGGTTGATCCTCAGGCCGGAGTTCGGGGGGCCCAACAGCGACGGCTGGGCGCTGCTCGTCCTGGCGTTCAGCGGGGTCAGTGACTACCTCGACGGCAAGCTCGCGCGTCGTTGGAACCAGATCAGCAAGCTGGGCCGGCTGCTCGACCCCGCGGCCGACCGGCTCTATATCCTCTCGACGCTGGTCGGTCTGACCTGGCGGGAGATTCTTCCGCTTTGGGTGACCGGGGCGCTGCTGCTGCGTGAACTGGTCCTGCTGGTGATGGTCGGGATCCTCAGGCGTCACGGCTATCCGCCGCCGCAGGTGAACTTTCTGGGCAAGGCCGCGACCTTCAACCTGATGTACGCCTTTCCACTACTGCTCCTCAGTGATGGAAGTGGCTGGATCGCCACACCCGCTGCTATTTTCGGATGGGCGTTCGCCGGATGGGGTACAACCCTGTACTGGTGGGCAGGGATCCTCTATGTGGTCCAGGTCCGCAGACTTGTCAATGCGGACAGTACGGCCGATTGAGCTTGCCGATTCGGCGGTTGTAGAGGCTGAAGGCCCGCGCCGGACATATGCGGGTCATCCTCGGTGAGCTGAGTCGGCCGGTCCGTCGTCTATTGAGGAGGACGTTTCCGACATGAAGGCCGTCGTGATGGCCGGTGGTGAGGGCACGCGCCTTCGCCCCATGACCTCGAGCATGCCCAAGCCGCTCCTTCCTGTGGCCAATCGGCCGATCATGGAGCATGTGCTGCGCCTGCTGAAGAGGCACGGGCTCACCGAGACCGTAGTGACAGTGCAGTTCTTGGCGTCACTCGTCAAGAACTACTTCGGCGACGGCGAAGAGCTTGGGATGGAGCTCACCTATGCCAATGAGGAGAAACCGCTCGGCACTGCCGGCAGCGTGAAGAACGCCGAGGAAGCGCTGAAGGACGATGCCTTTCTCGTGATCTCCGGTGACGCGCTGACGGACTTCGACCTCAGCGATCTGATTGCCTTCCACAAGGAAAAGGGCGCGCTTGTCACCGTCTGCCTGACGCGCGTACCCAACCCGCTGGAATTCGGCATCACCATCGTCGACGAAGAAGGAAAGGTCGAGCGCTTCCTCGAGAAGCCGACCTGGGGGCAGGTCTTCTCCGACACGGTGAACACGGGCATCTACGTGATGGAGCCGGAGGTCTTCGACTACGTCGACGCCGACGTGCCGGTGGACTGGTCCGGGGACGTTTTCCCGCAGCTCATGAAGGAGGGCAAGCCCGTCTACGGCTATGTCGCCGAGGGCTACTGGGAGGACGTCGGCACGCACGAGAGCTACGTCAAGGCGCAGGCCGACGTGCTGGAGGGCAAGGTCGATGTCGAGCTCGACGGCTTCGAGATCTCGCCCGGCGTGTGGGTCGCCGAGGGGGCCGAGGTGCACCCCGACGCCGTCCTGCGCGGACCGCTGTACATCGGTGACTACGCCAAGATCGAGGCGAACGTCGAGATCCGTGAGCACACCGTCATCGGGTCGAACGTCGTGGTGAAGGACGGCGCGTTCCTGCACAAGGCCGTCGTACACGACAACGTGTACATCGGGCAGCACAGCAATCTGCGTGGCTGTGTCGTCGGCAAGAACACCGACATCATGCGCGCCGCGCGGATCGAGGACGGCGCGGTCATCGGTGACGAGTGCCTCGTCGGTGAAGAATCGATCGTGCAGGGCAACGTACGGGTCTACCCGTTCAAGACGGTCGAGGCAGGTGCCTTCGTCAACACGTCGGTCATCTGGGAGTCCCGTGGCCAGGCGCACCTCTTCGGGGCGCGTGGGGTGTCCGGGATCCTGAACGTGGAGATCACACCGGAGCTCGCCGTGCGCCTGGCGGGTGCGTATGCGACGACCCTGAAGAAGGGTTCCACCGTGACCACCGCGCGTGACCACTCGCGTGGTGCGCGTGCGCTGAAGAGAGCGGTCATCTCGGCGCTGCAGGCCAGTGCCATGGACGTACGGGACCTGGAGAACGTACCGCTGCCCGTCGCGCGGCAGCAGACCGCGCGAGGCAGCGCCGGCGGGATCATGATCCGGACGACGCCCGGGGTGCCGGACTCCGTCGACATCATGTTCTTCGACGGGCAGGGCGCGGACCTCTCGCAGGGGAGCCAGCGCAAGCTGGACCGGGTCTACGCGCGCCAGGAGTACCGGCGAGCCTTCCCCGGGGAGATCGGTGATCTGCACTTCCCGTCCAGCGTCTTCGACTCCTACACGGGCTCCCTGCTGCGGAACGTGGACACCACGGGCGTCGCCGAGGCGGGCCTCAAGGTCGTCGTCGACGCGTCCAACGGAAGCGCCGGCCTCGTACTCCCGAGCCTCCTCGGGAAGCTCGGAGTGGACGCGCTGACCATCAACCCCGGGCTCGACGAGTCGCGGCCCACGGAGACCGCGGACGGCCGCCGGTCCGGGCTCGTGCGGCTCGGGGAGATCGTGGCGTCGGCACGGGCCGCCTTCGGGGTGCGGTTCGACCCCGTCGGTGAACGGCTGTCACTCGTGGACGAGAAGGGGCGGATCGTCGAGGACGACCGCGCCCTGCTCGTGATGCTCGATCTCGTCGCCGCCGAGCGGCGGAGCGGGCGGGTGGCGCTGCCGGTGACGACGACGCGCATCGCCGAGCAGGTCGCGGCGTACCACGGCACTCAGGTGGACTGGACGACCACGTCGCCGGACGATCTGACGAGGGTGGGCCGCGAGGACTCGACCATCTTCGGCGGTGACGGGCGGGGCGGGTTCATCATTCCCGAGTTCAGCGGCGTCTTCGACGGAACGGCCGCATTCGTACGGCTGATCGGTCTGGTCGCGCGTACCCAGCTCACCCTGAGCCAGATCGACGCGCGCATTCCGCGCGCGCACGTACTGCGGCGTGATCTCGCGACTCCGTGGGCCGTCAAGGGCCTGGTGATGCGGCGTGTGGTGGAAGCGGCCGGGGAGCGGTCCGTGGACACGACCGACGGAGTGCGGGTCGTGGAGTCGGACGGGCGCTGGGTGCTCGTGCTGCCCGACCCCGCCGAGGCCGTCACTCATCTGTGGGCCGAAGGACCCGACGACGCGTCCGCGCAGGCGCTGCTCGACGAGTGGTCCACGGTGGTGGACAGCGCAGGTCGCTGACCTGTTCCGGCGCCGGACAGCACCCGTAACAGGTGCTGTCCGGCGCGCCGGTGGGGCCATTCGGAGGTAGCGCCCGCGACGTGCGACGATGTGCGGCATGCCGCAGCAGCCCCCCGTTCGGAGCACCCTCTCGCGCCCTCGGCGTCCGGACGCGTCCATGTCGCTGCTCACCACCGTCATGGACCACAGCCTGGACGAGGGATACGCGGAGGCGGCGGCCCGGAAGAAGGCCAGCGGGGGCAGTGGTGTCCCGCGTCCGCTGCGGGCCAAACTGGGGCTCGCGGCCGGTCTCGTACTCGCCGCCCTCGTGGTCACCGTGGGTGCCGCGCAGGCGCGGATAGAAGCTCCGGTGGTGGCCAAGGAGCGCGAGGAGCTCATCGACCGCGTCGAGGACGCGACCGCCGGGGCCGACAAGCTCGAGGACGACGTGGACGAGCTCCGCGACGACGTGGGCGACCGGCAGCAGGCCGCGCTGAAGGAGCACGGCGGCAGCCAGGGCGAGTTGATGGGGCTCCTGTCCGGGGCGACGGAAGTGCACGGGCCCGGCGTCAAGCTCGTGGTGGACGACAAGAAGCAAGCCGAGCAGGGCGGCGGCGGGCCGCGCGAGAGCGCCGGTTTCTCCGACACCGGGCGGGTGCGCGACCGCGACATGCAGCGCGTCGTCAACGGCCTGTGGCAGTCGGGCGCCGAAGCGATCTCCATCAACGACCAGCGACTCACCGCACTGTCGGCGATCAGGGCCGCGGGTGACGCGATACTGGTCGACAACAGACCGCTGGTGCCGCCGTATACGGTGCTCGCGGTCGGGGACGCGAAGCGCTTGAGCACCCGGTTCCAGAACAGCCGCGACGGTCAGTACCTGCACGCTCTGCAGGAGAATTTCGGCATCAGGACCAGCATCTCCGTGTCGGACGAGCTCAGGCTGCCGGCAGCGCCGAGCGTGACCGTACGTACAGCAGAGCCGAAGGCAGGAAAGGGCACATCGTGATCGCCGTACTGGGCCTCGTCGTGGGAGTCGTGGCCGGATTGTTGGTTCGGCCCGAGGTTCCGGCGGTGGTCGAGCCGTACCTTCCGATTGCCGTCGTGGCGGCTCTCGACGCCGTGTTCGGCGGGCTGCGGGCCATGCTCGACGGCATCTTCGACGACAAGGTGTTCGTCGTGTCGTTCCTGTCGAACGTGGTGGTGGCCGCACTGATCGTGTTCCTGGGCGACAAGCTGGGCGTGGGAGCGCAGTTGTCCACCGGCGTCGTCGTGGTCCTCGGTATCCGGATCTTCTCCAACGCCGCCGCGATCCGTCGGCATGTCTTCAGGGCGTGACGCCGATGAGTTCCGACGAGAGGCCCGAGTACGACCGGCACAGGGAGCTCCCGCCGGAGGCCCCCAGAGTGCCCGAGACGCCCGCGCCGACGGAGCCCGGAAAGAAGCCGCAGCTCACCGGACGCCAGCGGCTGGCGAAGGGGTTGTGGCCGCCGCGGGTGACCCGCCCCCAACTCATCGTCGCCCTGCTGCTGTTCGTGCTCGGCCTCGGCCTGGCCATTCAGGTGCGGTCCAACAACGACAGCAGCGCACTGCGCGGAGCGAGACAAGAAGATCTCGTACGCATCCTCGATGAACTGGATGACCGAACTCAGCGTCTGGAAGAAGAGAAGCGACGCCTCGAGGACCAGAGGACCGGGCTGGAGAACAGCTCGGACCAGGCCGAAGAGGCTCGCAAGCAGACGGTCGAGCGGGAGAGGCAACTCGGCATCCTGGCAGGCACGGTGGCGGCCCAGGGGCCCGGCATCACCCTGACCATCGAGGACAAGAAGGGGGCGGTCGAGGCGGACATGCTGCTCGACGCCATTCAGGAGCTGCGCGCCGCCGGCGCCGAGGCGATCCAGATCAATGACGTACGCGTCGTGGCCAACACCTACCTGGCGGACGCCGGTGGCGGTGGCGTGCGGGTGGACGGCCACAAGGTCGGTGAGCCGTACCTCTTCAAGGTGATCGGCAAGCCGCAGGATCTCGAACCTGCGCTGAACATCCCGGGAGGTGTGGTGCAGACTCTGGAGAAGGAGCAGGCCACGGTGACCGTGGAACGCTCGGAGAAGATCATTGTGAACGCCTTGCGACCTGCGAAGCGGCCTGACTACGCTCGGTCGTCCTCCGAGTGAGGGGCGGACGCATGGGGGCCGCGAGGCGAGGGCATGAGGTTGCGGGGGGTCGGCGCACCGGAAGCGTGGTGCGTGGTGGAAACTGTTTGGTGGCCACGGACGTTGTGAGGATGTCTGGCTCACCGATGAATGCCGGTGTGTGCAATCAGGGTTCGTCCTGCCCCACGGGCGGGTCTGTTTCGGTCAAGGGGAATCGCCCGTGAAGTTGTTTGCGAAGTTGTTCGGCAAGAGCGCACGAGAGGACAGCGGCAATCCAGCCACTGCCCGTCACCGTGCCCCACGCCATGGAGATGCCGAGGAGCAGGGCGCGGGGCGCCCGATGTTCCGCGATCAGGTCGCTGGTCCAGGTGGTGACATTTCGGGCGGACAGGGCGCGTCATCTGTTGACCCTGCCGGTCCCGGCCGCATAGGTTTCGGGGAACCTTCAACCTCAGGTACGGGTGGAGGGTTCACCTCCGGCCCGTACGCATCGAATGCCCCCGCGGGGCAGCCACGGCAGGAGGACCCGTCCATGGCCCTGGTGTGTACGAGGTGCGGGAACCGCAACGCCGAGGCGAGCCGGTTCTGCTCCAACTGCGGTGCGCCGCTGCGGGCCGGAGCCGCGCCGGAGCGTCCGTCCGAGACCACCTCGACGATCTCCATCTCGGGCCTGGAGGCCTACGACGCCGAGACGACGGGGCAGACCCAGTCTCCCGCGCTGTCTCCGGAGGCCCAGGCGGCGGTGGACGCGCTGCCGCTCGGTTCCGCGCTGCTCGTCGTGCGCCGGGGTCCGAACTCGGGCAGTCGTTTCCTGCTCGACGGCGAGCTGACCACGGCGGGGCGGCACCCGCAGAGCGACATCTTCCTGGACGACGTGACGGTGTCGCGTCGTCACGTGGAGTTCCGTCGGGTCCAGGACGGTTCCTTCACCGTCGCGGACGTGGGCAGCCTCAACGGCACGTACGTCAACCGTGAGCGCATCGATTCGGTCGCGCTTTCGAACGGCGACGAGGTGCAGATCGGCAAGTACCGCCTGGTCTTCTACGCGAGCCAGCGGGCCGTCGGCCTCTGAGCCCTCCCCCAGGCGCCGTCCGGGGGGACAACCCCCAGGGAAGGTCCATGCTTCAAACACCGAGGGGCGGTGCCGACATCGGCACCGCCGTCGCGGACCGTCGGCTGATGAGCATCGGCACGGTGCTGAACGAGCTGCGTGACGAATTTCCCGAGGTCACGATCTCCAAGATCCGCTTTCTGGAGTCCGAGGGGCTCATCGAGCCGCAGCGGACCCCGTCCGGGTACCGGAAGTTCAGCCCGCCGGACGTCGAGCGGCTCGCTCAGGTCCTGCGGATGCAGCGGGACCACTATCTGCCGCTCAAGGTCATCCGGGAGCACCTCGACGCGCTGGAGCGCGGTGAGCGGCCCCCGATGCCGTCTCTGGGGCGTCAGCGGGACGGTGGGGACGCGCAGGGCCAGGACGAGGCCGAGGGGCCGACGGCGGCCCGCGTGGGCCGTGCCGAGCTCCTGGCCGCCGCGGAGATCGACGAGGTGCAGCTCGGCGAGTGGGAATCGTACGGGCTGGTCGCGCCGCTGCCGGACGGCGGATACGACGCGGAGGCCGTCACGGTCGCCACGCTCGTCGTCGAACTCGGTCGATTCGGTATCGAGCCACGCCATCTGCGGGCCATGAAGGCCGCCGCCGAGCGGGAGGCCGGGCTCGTCGACCAGGTGGTCGCACCACTGCGACGGCACCGCAATCCGCAGACCAGGGCCCATGCCGAGGCCCGGACCAAGGAGCTCGCCGGGCTCACCGGCAGGCTCCATTCGGCGCTCGTGCAGACGGCGCTCGGCGTCAGACTGCCCTGACTCGGAGCATGCCCGACCGCTACTCGGCGGGTGCCCGACTACCCAAACCTGCCAGCCACGTCCTAGGGTTGCTGTGTGAACGAGCTCGACGTCGTAGGTGTCCGGGTCGAAATGCCCTCCAACCAGCCGATCGTGCTCCTGCGTGAAGTGGGAGGCGACCGGTACCTCCCCATCTGGATCGGACCAGGTGAGGCAACAGCCATCGCCTTCGCGCAGCAGGGCATGGCACCCGCACGGCCGCTGACCCACGACCTGTTCAAGGACGTGCTGGAAGCGGTGGGCCAGGAGCTCTCCGAAGTGCGCATCACCGACCTGCGGGAAGGGGTCTTCTACGCGGAGCTGGTGTTCGCCAGTGGTGTCGAGGTGAGCGCGCGGCCGTCCGACGCCATAGCGCTGGCGCTGCGCACCGGGACGCCGATCTTCGGCAGCGACGGTGTCCTCGACGACGCCGGCATCGCGATCCCGGACGAGCAGGAGGACGAGGTGGAGAAGTTCCGCGAGTTCCTCGATCAGATCTCGCCCGAGGACTTCGGTACCAACAGCCAGTGAGCCGCTTCCAGCGGCCCGCGTCGGACCATTCGGCTAGCCTTTCCCCGCGGTGCGATACGGGAAACCACTCTCAGGGTGATATCACTCGGCGTGCCGAGTGTGGCGATCGTTGACGAGCCCCTGGCGACTGCCTACCGTCGAGAAGGCAGGTCAAGGAGGGAGGTCGGCGTGAGAAGCAGCGGCGACGGTACGGCGGTGGACGGTGGTTACCCGCTCCACGGCGGTGCCTCCGATCACTCTCCGAATCGACCGATGGCGGTCCAGGGGAGCGGGGACGCGACGTCCGGACACGAGCAGATCGGCTACCGCGGTCCCACCGCGTGCGCGGCCGCGGGCATCACCTACCGACAGCTCGACTACTGGGCCCGTACCGGTCTGGTCGAGCCCAGTGTGCGCGCCGCGGGCGGCTCGGGGACACAGCGGCTGTACAGCTTCCGCGACGTGGTCGTCCTGAAGATCGTGAAGCGGTTCCTCGACACCGGTGTGTCGCTGCAGAACATCCGGACGACGGTCCAGCACCTGCGGGAGCGCGGGTTCCGGGACCTGGAGCGGATGACGCTGATGAGCGACGGGGCGACCGTCTACGAATGCACGTCGTCCAGCGAGGTCCACGACCTGCTCCAGGGCGGTCAGGGGGTCTTCGGGATCGCCGTGGGCGTCGTCTGGCGCGATGTCGAGGCCGCGCTGTCCCAGCTGCACGGGGAGCGTGTCGACACCGGCGAGACCCTCATCGGGCACAACCCGGCCGACGAACTGGCCAGGCGCCGCAACAAGGCCGTCTGAGCACGTCCCGCACCGGCTCCAGGGCCCTGCGACGCCGCGTTGTCAGTGGCATAGGGCAGCATCAGAGCTGTGAGAAGCGCGCCGACGATCCTGCATCTGGACATGGATGCCTTCTACGCGTCCGCGGAGCAGGCCGCGAAGCCGAGTCTGCGCGGAAAAGCCGTGGTGGTGGGCGGTCTGGGGCCGCGGGGTGTGGTCGCCACCGCTTCGTATGAGGCGCGTCGTTTCGGCGTGCACTCGGCGATGCCCATGGGGCAGGCGCGGCGGCTCGCGCCGAACGCCGCCTATCTCGTGCCGCGCTTCGGGCTGTATCGCGAGGTCAGCGAGCAGGTGATGGGGCTGCTGCGGCAGCTGTCGCCGCTCGTGGAGCCGCTCAGCCTGGATGAGGCCTTCGTGGATCTGGAGGCCGGCGGCGTCGCCGACGACGCGGAGACGGCGCGTGCGGTGGGGGAGCGGCTGCGGGCGGACATCAGGGCGGTGACCGGTCTTACCGGGTCGGTGGGGCTCGCCGTCTCCAAGATGCTGGCCAAGATCGCCTCCGAGGAGGCCAAGCCGGACGGACTCAGGCTGATAGCACCGGGGTCGGAGCGGGCGCTGCTCGGGCCCATGTCGGTGCGCATCCTGCCCGGGGTGGGGCCGGCCACGGGTGATCATCTGCGGCGGGCCGGCATCACCACGGTGGAGGAACTCGCCGAGGCGGGCGAGGACGAGCTCGTACGGCTCCTCGGGAAGGCGCACGGGGGCTCGCTGTACGGGATGGCGCTCGCGCACGACGAGCGGCCCGTGGTCGCCGAGCGGGACACGAAGTCGGTCAGTGTCGAGGACACGTACGACGTGGACATCCACGACCGGGTACGGGTGCGGGGCGAGGTCGCGCGGCTCGCCGAGCGGTGTGTGCAGCGGTTGCGGGCGGCGGGGCACTCGGGGCGGACCATCGTGCTGAAGGTGCGGCGGTTCGACTTCTCGACGCTGACGCGGTCCGAGACGCTGCGCGGACCCACGGACGACCCCGGGGTGGTGCGGGAGGCCGCCGCGCGGCTGCTTGAGTCGGTGGACACCACGGGCGGGGTACGGCTCCTCGGCGTGGGCGTATCGGGCCTCACGGACTACACGCAGGAGGACCTCTTCGCGCAGGCGCAGGCCCAGGCCGCCGAGGTCGAGGCGGAGGCGGCGTCGGCGGCGGCCGGGAGCGTCACGGAGGCGGAGCCCGAGGGCGCCGGGAGCGGGGACGGCGTGCCGGGGGAGCCGGTGCCGGGCGAGCAGGCGGGGGAGAGCGCCGAGGAGCCGGTGGCGCCGGCCGAGCGGCGGTGGTCGGCCGGTCACGACGTGCGCCATGCCGAGTACGGGCACGGGTGGGTGCAGGGGAGCGGTCTCGGGCGGGTGACGGTGCGCTTCGAGACGCCGTACTCGCCGCCTGGGCGGGTGCGGACGTTCCGGACGGAGGACCCGGACCTGGTGCCCGCCGAGCCGTTGCCGCTGGTCGCCGCGGAGGCACCGGAGGAGGCCGGGGAGGCGGGAACTGAGGCGGGGCTCGAGGAGGTGTCCAGAACGGCTCGCGCGCAGGTGGGGAATCAGGGCTGAGACGGGCCGGCCCGAAAGGGGCGGCGCCGGGTCAGGGGGAGTCCGTGCCAGCGATGCGGCCGAAGTCCTGGTCGGGTGGTGGGGACTGTGGTGGTGTCGTGTCCAGGCCGTAGTGGTGGTAGAGCTGGAGTTCCTGCTCGGGCGAGAGGTGGCGGCCGACTCCGAAGTCGGGGGCGTCCCTGATGAGGGCGCGGTCGAAGGGAATGCGCAGGGTGCCGTCCCCGACCAGCTCGCTCGGCTCCAGGGGCACGAAGGCGTCGCGGCTGAACAGGCCGGTGCGTATGGCCGCCCATTCCGGGGCGCCGGTGGCGTCGTCGAGGTACACCTCGTCGATGGTGCCGATCTTGGTCCCGTTTCGGTCGAACGCCTTGCGGCCGATCAGGTTGCGCGGATCGATGTCGGTCTGCACGGGCCCTCCAGCTGGTCGCGGCCTGACGAAATCGGGTGCAACTCATCCTTATTCGTTCGTAGTCACTACGAAAGAGCACTTCGGGGCAGGTGGCCACTCGAGGGATCGGCCATGGTCCTCGCTGGTAGGCTGGCTTCTGGCCGCTGACCCCGTGCGGGAGAGCTCTCCGGAACACACTTTCCGGGGGCGCCGAAGGAGCAAATCCTCCCCGGAATCTCTCAGGCACCCGTACCGCACGGACGAGGTCACTCTGGAAAGCAGGGCGGGCGTCGGGCGGGCACGTTCCGAACCCTTCCTCACCGACGGTGAAAGCAGCTCTGTCGAGAGACGGGACTGTGAAGCTCTCAGGTTGAGATGACAGAGGGGGAGGCCGTCCGGGTACCCGCGCCGTGGTACCCCTCGCAGGTCGTGCTGACCAGGAGGCCTCCGCAATGACTGCCACCAATCGCATCCCGCTCTCCGAGCTCGAGCAGGGCATCCCCTTCGAGCAGCGGCACATAGGGCCCGATGCGGAAGCGCGGGCCAAAATGCTCGCCCAGGTCGGGTACGGCTCGCTCGACGAGCTGACGGCCGCCGCGGTGCCGGATGTGATCAAGAACGCCGAGGCGCTGAACCTGCCCGGCGCCCGTTCCGAGGCCGAGGTGCTCGCCGAGCTGCGCTCGCTGGCCGACCGGAACCAGGTCCTCGACTCCATGATCGGGCTCGGGTACTACGGGACCTTCACCCCGCCGGTCATCCTGCGGAACGTGATGGAGAACCCCTCCTGGTACACCGCCTACACGCCGTACCAGCCCGAGATCTCGCAGGGGCGGCTCGAGGCGCTGCTCAACTTCCAGACCATGGTCGCCGAGCTGACGGGCCTGCCCACCTCCGGGGCCTCGCTCCTGGACGAGGGCACCGCCGCCGCTGAGGCCATGGCCCTCTCGCGCCGCATGGGCAAGGTCAAGAACGGCGCCTTCGTCGTCGACGCCGACACGCTGCCGCAGACCATCGCCGTGATCCGAACCCGTGCCGAGCCCACCGGCGTGGAGGTGGTCGTCGCCGATCTGAGCGAGGGCATTCCCGCCGAGGTGGCCGAGCGCGGCGTCGTCGGCGTCCTGGTGCAGTACCCGGGCGCCTCCGGTGCCGTACGCGACATCAAGCCGCTCATCGACCAGGCGCACGAGATCGGCGCCGTCGTCACCGTCGCCGCCGACCTGCTCGCCCTGACGCTGCTCACCTCGCCCGGCGAGCTCGGCGCCGACATCGCCGTCGGCACGACCCAGCGCTTCGGCGTGCCGATGGGCTTCGGCGGCCCGCACGCCGGTTACATGGCGGTCCGCGAGAAGTTCGCCCGCAGCCTGCCCGGACGGCTCGTCGGCGTCTCCGTCGACGCCGACGGCAACAAGGCCTACCGCCTCGCGCTGCAGACCCGTGAGCAGCACATCCGCCGCGAGAAGGCCACCAGCAACATCTGTACCGCTCAGGTGCTGCTCGCGGTCATGGCCGGAATGTACGCCGTCTACCACGGGCCCGACGGCCTGAAGTCGATCGCGCGGCGCACCCACCGGTACGCGACGCTGCTCGCGGCGGGCCTGACGGCCGGTGGCGTCGAGGTCGTCCACGGCGCGTACTTCGACACCCTGACCGTGCGCGTCGAGGGCAGGGCCGAGGAGCTCGTCCGTGCCGCCCGCGAGGGTGGCGTGAACATCCACCTGGTCGACGCCGACCACGTCTCCCTCGCCTGCGACGAGACCACCACGCGGGCACAACTGGCCGCCGTGTGGGGAGCGTTCGGGGTCGAGGCCGATGTCGAGGTGCTCGACGCCGACGTCGCGGACACGCTGCCCGCGGGCCTGCTGCGCCAGGACGACTACCTCGCCCACCCGGTCTTCCACCAGCACCGCTCGGAGACGGCGATGCTGCGCTACCTGCGCAAGCTCGCCGACCGTGACTACGCGCTCGACCGCGGCATGATCCCGCTGGGCTCCTGCACCATGAAGCTCAACGCGACCACCGAGATGGAGCCGGTCACCTGGCCCGAGTTCGGCTCGCTGCACCCCTTCGCCCCCGCCCAGCAGGCGCAGGGCTACCTCACGCTCATCCGTGAGCTCGAGGAGCGGCTCGCCGAGGTCACCGGGTACGACAAGGTCTCCCTGCAGCCCAACGCGGGTTCGCAGGGCGAGCTGGCCGGCCTGCTCGCCGTGCGCGGGTACCACCGCGCCAACGGCGACGAGCAGCGCACCGTCTGCCTCATCCCGTCGTCCGCGCACGGCACGAACGCCGCGAGCGCCGTCATGGCGGGCATGAAGGTCGTGGTCGTCAAGACCGCCGACGACGGCGAGATCGACGTCGAGGACCTGCGCGCCAAGATCGAGAAGCACCGTGACGAGCTGGCGGTGCTGATGATCACCTACCCCTCGACGCACGGCGTCTTCGAGGAGCACGTCGCCGACATCTGTGCCCAGGTGCACGAGGCGGGCGGCCAGGTGTACGTCGACGGCGCCAACCTCAACGCCCTGGTGGGCCTGGCCAAGCCGGGCCACTTCGGCGGCGACGTCTCGCACCTCAACCTGCACAAGACCTTCTGCATCCCGCACGGCGGCGGTGGCCCCGGCGTCGGTCCGGTCGGTGTGCGCGAGCACCTCGCGCCGTACCTGCCCAACCACCCGCTGCAGCCCGCCGCGGGGCCCGAGACCGGGGTCGGCCCGATCTCCGCGGCGCCCTGGGGCTCCGCCGGCATCCTGCCGATCTCCTGGTCGTACGTGCGCCTCATGGGCGGCGAGGGCCTCAAGCGGGCCACCCAGGTCGCGGTGCTCTCCGCCAACTACATCGCCAAGCGCCTCGAGCCGCACTTCCCGGTGCTCTACACCGGTCCCGGCGACCTCGTCGCGCACGAGTGCATCATCGATCTGCGGCCGCTCTCCAAGGAGACCGGCGTCAGCGTCGACGACATCGCCAAGCGGCTCATCGACTACGGCTTCCACGCGCCGACCATGTCCTTCCCGGTCGCCGGGACGCTGATGATCGAGCCGACGGAGAGTGAGGACCTGGGCGAGATCGACCGGTTCTGCGAGGCGATGACCGCCATCCGCCGGGAGATCGAGAAGGTCGGCTCCGGCGAGTGGGCCGCCGACGACAACCCGCTGCGGAACGCCCCGCACACCGCCGCCGCGCTGAGCGGTGAGTGGGAGCACGGGTACAGCCGCGAGGAGGCCGTCTTCCCGGCCGGTGTGGTGGCGTCGGACAAGTACTGGCCGCCGGTGCGCCGCATCGACCAGGCGTACGGCGACCGGAACCTGGTCTGCTCCTGCCCGCCGCTGGATGCGTACGAGGACTGATCACCGCGCTCGCACGGCGCGGGCATGCGGCGGGGCCGGTTCGGAGAGTTCTCTCCGGGCCGGCCCCTCGTCTTCTCCGTGGTGCGCTCGTGCGGCTGTGCCAGCGGTGCTCAGGCGGCCGTCATGACGTGATCGGTGCCCAGCGGTCGATGTGGGGCGATGATCTGGCCGTCCGGCAGCAGCTCACCGGTGTCCTCGAAGAGCAGGACGCCGTTGCACAGCAGGCTCCAGCCCTGTTCCGGGTGGCTCGCCATGAGGAGCGCGGCTTCCCGGTCGGCGGAGTCGGCTGTCGGGCACGGTGGTTGGTGCTGGCACATGGAAGGGTTCTTTCGCTGCGATGAGATGGCTGTGACGTCGGTCCTGTGGCTCGATGCGGTGTTCATAACCGCCCCCCGTTGTAGTCGGTCCGATCCCAGTGTTGCCCTCCGCGCGTCAATCCGCAGGGAATTTGCCGCAGCGGCTCCTACTGCTTAATGACGTATCACCCGCGCGGACGGTTCAGCCCAACTTGGCGCACTCTTCGGGTGGTTCGGGGTGGCCTGAGTGGGCTAGTCCACTCGGGTGGGCAGCGCTGTGCCCCGCTGCCGGGGGCGGCGGGGCACGGGAAGCGGACGGGGCGCTGTCAGGCGCGTGAGGTCAGCAGGGGTGCCGGTGTCAGGCGGTGGTTGAGCATCGGAAGGAGTTCGGCGACGCGGTGCGGGCGGTGGGCCGCGATGCCGGGTGGGGCGGGCGCCAGCGGAACGAGCAGGTCGGTGGCGGCCAGCGCGCCCTCGGCGCCGTCGTCCGTGCAGTCGCGGTGCAGCCAGAGAGTGAGCATGTAGAGCTCGGGCACGGAGAGCAGCCGGGGCTGGTACGGCATCGGCATCGCCTCGGCGTGCCGCAGGGCGCGTTCCGTGGAGGCGATGTACGGGCCCTCGAAGAAGTGCGAGAACGCCCACCCGTCCGGAGTCAGCATCGTCTCGGCCGCGGCGACGGCGCGCTCGCCGCAGCGGATGAGGAAGCGCCAGCCGGCGAGGCGGGTGGGCGAGGTGCCCTCGGGAGTGATGCGGTCCAACACGTGGACCGGCAGCGGGAGTTCCGGGCTCGCGGGCCCTTGTGCCGCACGGAGGGACGGGGTGCGGGCCTCGCGTACGGCGGTGGGGGAACCGAGTGCCGCGAGGACGCTGCGCAGGGCGGGCGCGGGAGCCGGGGGGACATGCAGCGGCATGGTGGGTCGCCTCTCTCATTCGACAGGCACGGTGGAACGGGGGCAGGTGCGTGACGGCGCTGTCAGCTCTGGGTCAGAGGGGCGGGGGCTGGGAACCGCGAGCGCCAACTCTCTGCCTAGATTGCGGAGTTTATACGAGGTGTGTTCGAGCGGTGTTTCAGCTAGAGGCACCGGATATTATTGGCAAGGCGTTAACGCGCCGTCCTTGTGAGACGTTTATCCCGATTTTTCGCGGGGCCTGCCTTCATGACCTCGGATTTCCCGCGGTACGCGGTCGGCCGATTCCTGTCGGTGCTTTTGACCAGGTGGTTCGGAACGGAATCTTCACTGTGCCGCATGCCTGGTGAATGTGCCGGACAGCAACCCCGCCGAGCCTAGCGGTCGGTGGCCCCGCGCGGGACGTTATCGATCACATTGCCTGGGCATCATCCCCCGTACACAGCGGCCGGACCCTTGGCTGCCCGTTCTAGGAGGGACGCTTCGATGGGGGAGAAGGTCGTGGCGGGCACGTTCGACCTGGCCGATCGGAACCACTACCGAGGCAAGCTCCGAGAGTGTCTCGCGGGACTGGAGCGATTGTTGGAGGAGGGGCGATTCGACCGGCCCAAGAATCTGATGGGCATGGAGATCGAGTTGAATCTCGCCGGCCCTGACGGGCTGCCGAGGATGTTGAATGCGCAGGTTCTCGAGCGCATCGCGAGCCGGGATTTCCAGACGGAACTCGGAATGTTCAACCTCGAAGTGAACATTGCTCCGCACCGGCTCGGCGGACGCGTACTCGACCGGCTCGCCGAAGAGCTGCGCACGGGTCTCAACTACGCCCACAGGAAAGCGAACGAGCTCGCCGCCGGCATTGTCATGATCGGAATTCTGCCGACGCTGAACCGTGCCGACCTGGTGTCCGCGAACCTCTCCGACGTCGACCGCTACACCCTCCTCAACGACCAGATCGTGGCGGCGCGCGGCGAGGACTTCGCCCTTGACATCCAGGGCGTGGAGCGGCTGACCTGCACCTCGGCGTCGATCGCGCCGGAAGCGGCGTGCACCTCCGTGCAGTTGCACCTGCAGGTCACGCCGGGCCGTTTCGCCGATGTGTGGAACGCGGCGCAGGCCGTCGCCGCGGCGCAGGTGGCCGTGGGGGCCAACGCGCCGTTCCTGTTCGGCCGTGAACTGTGGCGCGAGTCGCGGCCGCCGCTGTTCCTGCAGTCCACCGACACGCGCTCGCCCGAGCTGCAGGCGCAGGGCGTGCGGCCGCGCACCTGGTTCGGGGAGCGGTGGATCACCGGGCCGCTTGAGCTCTTCGAGGAGAACCTCCGGTACTTCCCCGCGCTGCTGCCGCTGATGGAGGAGGAGGACCCGCTCGGCGTCCTCGACGCGGGCGGCGTGCCGCGCCTCGGGGAACTCGTCCTGCACAACGGCACCGTGTACCGCTGGAACCGCCCGGTGTACGGCATCGCCGACGGCGTCCCGCACCTGCGGGTGGAGAACCGCGTACTGCCCGCGGGGCCCACCGTCACCGACGTCATCGCCAATGCGGCCTTCTACTACGGCCTGGTGCGGGCGCTCGCCGAGGAGTCGCGGCCGGTGTGGTCCCGGCTCCCCTTCGAGGCCGCCGCGCGCAACTTCGACGTCGCGTGCCGCCAGGGCATCGACGCCACGCTGCAGTGGCCGCGGCGCGGCAGGCTCGGCGGTGTCGCCGAGGTGCCGGCCGTCCAGCTCGTACGCGAGGAGCTGCTGCCGCTCGCGGCCGCGGGCCTGGACGCGTGGGGTGTGGAGGCCGCCGACCGGGACCTGTACCTCGGGGTGATCGAGGAGCGGTGCCGGCGGCGGGTCAACGGGGCTTCGTGGCAGGCGTCGACGTACCACCGGGCCCGCGAGAGCGGCCTTGCGAGGGAAGAGGCGCTGGCCGCGACCACCCGGCGGTACTGCGAGCTGATGCATGCCGGGGAGCCCGTCCACACCTGGCCCGTGGAGCTGCCGGAACCCGCGGTGCCGACGGGCTGAGGCTCCCGGCCGGGCGCCTCGGCTCAGCCCTGGTTGCTGCCCGCCTGCATGATGGCCTTGAGGATGACCGCGTGGATCTGCGCCGGGTCGTCGACCTGGTGGCCGGAGCCGCCGGTCGCCTCGGCGATCTGCTGGACCTCGTCCTTGTCCGCGTCCGGGCCGACGGCGATGGCGATGATCGGCACCGGCTTCTCGGGGTCGGAGAGGTCCTCCAGCTGCGAGATGAGGGAGCCGCGGGAGATGCTGTCCGGGTCCTGGTTGGCGCCGTCGGTCAGGATCACGAGGGCGTTGAACTTGCCGCGCGCGTACGTCGACCGCGCCTCCTTGTAGGCGGCGAGCGTGGTGTCGTACAGGCCGGTGGCGCCGCCCGGCACGGGCTGCAGATCGCCGAAGGCGCCCGCCATCTCGTCGCGGTGGGTGCCGTCGCCCTTGCGGTCGCCGAGGCGCTCGGTCGGCTCCAGCACGCGGTAGTCGCGGGCGCCGTCCAGCCGGGTGGCGAACTCCCAGAGGCCGATCTCGTCCTCGTCCGTGAAGCCCGCGAGGGCTTGGAGCAGCGAGGACCTGGTGACCTCCATACGGGACTGGCCGCGGCCGGGGACCAACTGCCGCATGGACTCGGAGGCGTCGACGACGGTGCTGAGCCGCGCGCTCTGCACGGTGATCGTCCACATGCCCAGGGTCTCCTGGAGCTGTTTGTCGGAGGGCGGATCGGTGGCCTCGGCCGCGTAGGGCTGCGGGGTGCGGCCTCCCGCGGCGGTGACCAGTTTGTCGGAGGGCTGGTCGGGGTCGGTACGGAAACCGTGCTCCGTCAGGATCCGCTGCCCCTCCTCGTCGCTGAACATCGTCATGAAGCGCAGCGCCGCGCGGCTCATGTCGGTGGACATCTCGTCGTCCTCGACGAGGGTGTACGGGTAGTCGAGCCGGGGCGAGCCGTCCTTGGGATAGAACAGGTCGAGGCGGTTCTCCTCGTCCGCCGACGCGTTGTGGGCGTACGCGGCCTGTTCGGAGAGGATCAGGGCCTGGTTGCGGCGGGGGTTGTCCCGCTCGGTGCCGGAGTCGTCGCGGGCGAGGGTGTCCAGGAGCTGGCCGTCGCTGTCCGAGGTGCGGGACGACAGGGCTTTCGCCAGGGCGGCGGCCCGGGTGTCGCCGTCCTTGCCGCCCCGCTTCTTCGCCGACGCGCCCAGCTGGGCGAGGGCGAGCAGGCCGGTCGCGCTGCGCGCCGGATCGGCGGCGCCCAGGCGGAGTGTGTCGCCCTTCATGGCGGCCGAGGTCAGCGTCGGCCAGTCGTACGTCTTCTTCGGCCAGCCCAGCGACTCGGCGGCGGACGGGACCATCCCGATGCCGACCGGCGACGAGGCGATGTTGCCCGCGGGCGAGATCTTGGTCTGCTTGGAGCCGAGTCCCACCTGCCGGACCCAGGAACCGGAGTCCGGCACCCACACGTCGTACTCCGGATCGCGCTTGCCCGCGCGGAGTTCGGCGGCGACCTTGTACGAGTCGCGGGCGCTCACCCGTACGTCGATGCAGTGTCCGTCCGAGGTGACCTCCTCCTCGCGGGCGTTGTCGGCCGCCTCGCGCAGGGCGGGGGCCACCGCGGGGGCGGCGACGACGTCGAGGCGTACCGCCTCGTCGCCGCAGGAGCCGCCGAAGGAGAGCAGACCGCTGCGGACCGCCGCCGCGGTGGAGCCCGCGATCACGAGGACGAGCGCCGTGGCGATGGCGACCGCACGGCCGCGCGCGCGGGGCCGGGGGCCGGGCGCTGCCGTCCCGCGCTCATCGGGCAAGCTGTGACGTCCCATGCCGGTGGTGCCCCTCCCTTGAGTGATGGAGCAAGGAATGAGGGGGCCGTACGCCCGGAACCGGTGTCCGTCCCCCTCGGCCTGTCGCGCACGATCTTCGTAACTTCATTCGAGACCCTAGTGGGGCGGGGATGGGGATGAGGCGGGATTATTCAACTGGAGGCGTAAGTGCAAGCGGAGCCGGGGCCGATGGCCGGTTCTTTTCGAGAGGACGGGTCATCACGACGGATCCTCCGGGACGAGACATTGCTCGTCCTGGCTCTCTCGCTCGGGGCGAGCGGTGTGTCCGCGCTGATCAGCTTTGTCGGGTCGGTCACCAGGCCGGGCGGTCTGAAGGACCAGGCCGCGACGATGAACACATCGGCGGCGCCGGGGCGGCCATGGCTTGATCTCGCGTGGCAGTTGTTCGGTATCGCCACGGCGTTGGTGCCGGTCGCGCTGGTCGCGCACTTCCTGCTGCGGGAGCGCGCGGGGCTGCGGACGCTCGGGTTCGACCGGACGCGGCCGTGGCCGGACCTGGGACGCGGCACCGCGATCGCGGCGGTGATCGGCAGTACCGGCATCGCCTTCTACCTGGCGGCCCGCGGCCTGGGCTTCAACCTCACCGTGGTGCCCGAGGCGTTGCCCGAGGTGTGGTGGAAGTATCCCGTCCTCGTGCTGTCCGCGGTGCAGAACGCGGTCCTGGAGGAAGTGATCGTCGTCGGTTATCTGCTGCGCAGGCTCGGGCAGTTGGGGTGGACGCCGATGGCCGCGCTGGTGGGCAGCTCGGTGCTGCGGGGCTCGTACCACCTGTACCAGGGCATCGGCGGGTTCCTCGGGAACGTCGCGATGGGCGTGGTCTTCGTGCTGCTCTACCGCAGGTGGGGCCGGGTCGGGCCGCTGGTCGTGGCCCATTCCCTGCTGGATGTCGGGGCGTTCGTCGGCTACGCCCTGCTCGCCGGGAAGGTGGGGTGGCTGCCGACGCCAGCGTGAGGCGGGTGCCGGTCGGGGGCGCGGCGGTGGGGACGTACGAGTGGTTCGTACGTCCCCACAGTGCTGTACGGGCCGCTGCTCTCCGTGCCGTACGCGCGCTGCGCGCGGGCCGCCGTCAGGCGAGGAGCTCGCCCTCGATGACCGTGACCGCCCGGCCCGTCAGGACGGTGCGGTCGCCGTCCAGCCGGGTGTGGACCAGGCCCGTGCGGGGTGAGGCCTGCAGGCCGGTGAGTTCGGTGCGGCCGAGGCGCTCGGACCAGAAGGGGGCGAGGGCGGTGTGCGCGCTGCCGGTCACCGGGTCCTCGTCGATGCCGAGGCGTGGGAAGAAGGAGCGCGAGACGAAGTCGTAGCCGCCGGACGGGTCCTCGGCGCGGGCCGTGGCGATGATGCCGCGCTCGGAGTGCCGCACGAGCGCCTTGTGGTCGGGGGAGAGCGACCTGACCGTCTTCTCGTCGGCGAGCTCGACCAGCAGGTCGCCGACCTGCGGGCCCGTGTCGTACGCGGTGAGCGGCTCGGCGCCGAGGGCCTCGGCGATGCCGTCCGGGACGTCGGCGGCGGTGAGCGGTGCGGTCGGGAAGTCGAGGGTGAGGGCGCCGTCGTCGTGCGCGGTCGCCGTGAGGACGCCGCTGCGGGTGGCGAACCGGACGGGGCCCGCCGCGGCGCCCGTGGTGTGCAGGACGTGCGCCGTGGCCAAAGTGGCATGGCCGCAGAGGTCGACCTCGGCGGCGGGCGTGAACCAGCGCAGTGCCCAGTCGGCGTCGCCGCCCGCGGGGAGCCGGTGGGCGAAGGCGGTTTCCGCGTGGTTGACCTCCTTGGCCACGTCCTGCAGCCAGGTGTCGTCGGGAAAGGCGTCGAGGAGCAGGACCCCGGCCGGGTTGCCGGCGAAGGGGCGGTCCGTGAAGGCGTCGACGACGCGGATGCGGTGGGAAGTCGGCATGCGATGACGGTAGAGGGCCGCGGAGCGCCAGGGGTAAGGCCAATTCTGGGTTACTGGACTGAGTTCGGGAGGCGATTGGCTTGTGGGGGCGGGTCAGGGGAGTGGATGTCGCTGCGCGTTAGGGCATCCGCCCAGGTCGGAC
The DNA here is from genome assembly GCF_055609205.1 of Streptomyces sp. NPDC036815. Taxonomy (NCBI): domain Bacteria; kingdom Bacillati; phylum Actinomycetota; class Actinomycetes; order Kitasatosporales; family Streptomycetaceae; genus Streptomyces; species Streptomyces sp. NPDC036815. The sequence goes on from NZ_JBVJPW010000004.1 coordinate 21,164, forward strand.
GCGGGGTTGTCGTACGAGCTGTTCCGATATATCGTTGACGCATCGCGACAGGGTTGCGACTGATCAAAGATCGGAGTTCCCGATCGATCCACGACGCGGAGTCCGCGACGCGAGTCGTCGACGCCGCCTCGATGAACATCAAGGAGTGATCGCTATGCGTTCCCACGGTTTTGAACACGAGCACGGACGCGGCCATGGACGCGGCCGCCGCGGCGGCCCCGAGGGCCGGGAAGGCCTCGGCCGCGAAGGATTCGGCGGATTCGGCGGCTTCGAGGGGCGGCGCGGCGCGTTCGGTCCCTTCGGCCCCGGCTTCGGCGGACCGGGCGGCCCCGGTGGACCGGGTGGTGGTCCCTGGGGTGGCCGCGGCGGGCGCGGCGGACCGCGCGGCAGGGCGCGGCGCGGCGACGTGCGCGCGTCGATCCTGGCCCTTCTGAAGGACCGGCCCATGCACGGCTACGAGATGATCCAGGAGATCGCCGAGCGCAGCGGCGGGGCGTGGAAGCCCAGCCCCGGCTCGGTCTACCCGACCCTCCAGCTCCTGGAGGACGAGGGCCTGATCAGCAGTGCGAGCGAGGGCGGCAAGAAGCTCTTCTCGCTCACCGAGGCCGGGCGCACGTCGGCCGGGGAAGGCCCCGAGGCGCCCTGGGAAGAGGCCGGGCGCGGGGTCGACTGGGACACGCTGAACGAGATCCGGCAGGCCGGTTTCGGTCTGATGGAGGCGTTCGGCCAGGTCTGGAAGACCGGCAGCAAGGAGCAGCGCGAGAAGGCGGTCACCGTCATCAACGACGCCCGCAAGAAGCTGTACCTGATCCTCGCCGATGAGGACTGAGCTGGTGGAGGCCGACGGCTCCCCGCCACGGACGAGGCGCCCCGCACGCATGGTGTGGGGCGCCTCGTTCTCTCTGTGGCGGCCGTTCTTCTACGGGGGCGGGGCGGGGCGGTTCCTCTCCGGGGGCCGGGCGGGTCAGACCGTCACCAGTCCGTCCAGCTTGCGCAGCGACTCGTTGAGGGCGGCGGTCGCCGAGTCCTTGAGCTTGCCCGCCATGAGGGAGACGGCGGCGCCGGTGAACTCCCCCTCGATGCGGACCAGCGTGCCGGAGCCCTCGGGGGAGAGGGAGTAGCGCGTGCCGACGTTCACGCCCATGGGCCCCTTGCCCGCGATGGCCAGGACGCGGGCGGGCTCCAGCTCCTGGATCGTCCAGTTGACCTCGGCGGGGAAGCCCATCAGCTTCATGTTCTCCACGAAGGTGCCGCCCGGCTCCAGGGCGGCGGGGCCGCCCTGGGGGAAGCTCGTGTGCGTGGAGTTCCACTCGCCGTACGAGGGGAAGTCGGTGAGCCGGGCCCAGACCTTCTCGGCGGGCGCCTCGATGCGTGCTTCCGCGCTGACTTCGGCCATGCGGCCACCCCTTCCCGTCGGACGCTGCGACGGCCGCAGCTACGGTGTCGCGGAACGTAGCCGGAGGGCCTGGAACATTCAATACTGATGAACTGTCAGATTCGGTGCCGGTGCGGGCTCGAGCCGCCGGACCGGACCGCTGCGGGCGACGCTCAACCGACCCGCCGTATCACCGCCGCGTCGAAGAGGTCCGACGCTCTCGGGAACGGGCCCTCGTCGTGACAGTGCCACGCCTCCCAGAACAGGTCGGCGGGCCGCGCGTCGTCGGGTGCGTACACGCGGTAGACGTACTGCCTGCCGTCGAGCGCCGGCAGGGTGACCATCCAGCACCTTTCCCTCATGCATGTCTCAGACGTGTGCTGCCGCGGCGCGGTTGCGTGCCCGCTCGCGACGCGATGGCACACCCGGAGGAGGCGCTCCGGTGGATCTCATCCGTAAGGAGGACAACCAACGCACCCGTGCCCAACCTGTGTCGGACGCGAAAATGCTTCCCGCCGCCGATGCATATGCCCCCAGGGGTTGATGTGGTGGGAGATGTGCAAAGCCGTACCCCGCCCGGAGCCGAACCCGGCCCGACCCGAGCAGAACTCGACTCCCGAGCAGAACTCGACCCCAGGCTCAGCCCCGAGCTGGCGTCCGTGGTGGCCGGCGCGCGCCGTCGCGCCCTGCGGGACGGGGACCGGCAGATCGACACCGCGCACCTGCTGCACGCGCTCCTCGAGACCGACCCCGAGGTGCGCGCCGTCTTCGAGAACGGCGCGCAGGCGGTCCGCGTCCTCGGCTACCTCGTGCAGCGCAGCATCGGCTACGGCCTGCGCTGGCAGGGCACCGTCGAGGACTCCGGTGCCGTGCCGGTGGTGACGGCCGCCCCCGAGACGGGCTGGTCACCGGCCGCCTCCGCCGCGATGGACGCGGCGCTCGAACGCGCCGAGCTGCGCGGAGAACCGCGCGCCCTCGGCATGGACCTGCTCGCCGGACTCGTCACCGACCCGGACTGCCGCGCCGTCGAGGTCCTCGCGCGGGCCCGGGTCGAGGTGCCGGCGCTGCTGCGGCGCATAGAGGCGGGCTGCCGGCGGTACGCGTCCGGGGGCGGCGGCCACGGGTACAGCGGAGGCACTGGCTCCGGCTGTTGATCGCGGCGTGGGAGACCCGCTGGTGAACGGCGTGGGAGACGCGCTGGTGAACGGCGTGGGGCACCCGCCGGTGAGCGACGGGGCGTCCGCCGATTGAGACAGGGGTCAAAAGGAGTGAAGCTCCTGACGTCGCCTGCCATGATGTGCCGGTGCGAGCGTCGGACGAGGTGCAGGGGAGCCGGGCGAGCCGGGGAAATCCGGCCGACCCGGGAGGTCGGGGCGGCCAGGGCGGCCGGGGCGAGGGCGGCAGGGGAGTCGGCCTCGGCCTGGCCCTCGTGTCGGCGGTCGCCTTCGGCGGCTCGGGGGTCGCGGCGAAGCCACTGATCGAAGCGGGACTCGACCCGCTGCACGTGGTGTGGCTGCGAGTGGCGGGCGCCGCCCTGGTGATGCTGCCCGTGGCCTGGCGCCACCGAGGCCTGCTGCGCAGCAGGCCCGCGCTGCTCGCCGGGTTCGGTCTCCTCGCCGTCGCGGGCGTCCAGGCCTGCTACTTCGCCGCGCTCTCGCGCATCCCCGTCGGGGTCGCGCTGCTGATCGAGTACCTCGCGCCCGCGCTCGTCCTCGGCTGGGTGCGCTTCGTGCAGCGGCGGCCCGTCACGCGGGCGGCCGCGCTCGGGGTGGTGCTCGCCGTCGGCGGGCTCGCCTGCGTCGTCGAGGTGTGGGCCGGGCTGAGCTTCGACGCCGTGGGACTGCTGCTCGCGCTCGGTGCCGCCTGCTGCCAGGTCGGCTACTTCGTCCTGTCCGACCAGGGCAGCGACGCGGGCGACGACGCCCCGGACCCGCTCGGCGTCATCGCGTACGGCCTGCTGGTCGGAACCGCCGTGCTGACCGTCGTCGCGCGCCCGTGGGGCATGGACTGGTCGGTGCTCGCGGGCGACGCGGACCTGGACGGCTCGGCCGTACCGGCCTGGGCCCTGCTGGCCTGGATCGTGCTCATCGCCACGGTCGTCGCGTACGTCACCGGCGTCCTGTCCGTGCGCAGGCTCTCGCCCCAGGTCGCCGGTGTCGTGGCCTGCCTCGAAGCCGTCATCGCGACCGCCCTGGCCTGGGTCGTCCTGGGCGAACACCTCTCGGCGCCGCAGGTCGTCGGGGGCGCGGTGGTGCTCGTGGGGGCGTTCATCGCCCAGTCGTCGGCGCCTGCCGCCGGGCCCGCGGGAGAGGGCGGTGACGGCGTCGACGGCGGTGTCCCGGCATCCGAAACGGGATTGTCGCGCGTCGGCGGCGCGCCCTAGTGTGCTGATCATGCACGCACGAGCGCTCGTTCTTCCGCCCCCCGCCGCCTAGCGCGGGGCGCCCACGGATCTTGCCCGGCCCGATGGCCGGGCGGAACGGTGCTGCCCGCAGACGGAGCCAGACGTCCCTCTCTGCTGCGGAGAACTCACGTGTCACACCTGTCCAGCACGTCGTCCGACGTGTCCCCTTCCTCTTACGAGGCGTCCCTTTCCTCTCGTGCGGCTGCCGCGCACGGCGCTGCCCCGAACGCCGCCGCCCTCGGGCTTCCCGTCGGGCGGGGCCTCCTCTATCTGATCGTCGCCGGAACCGCGTGGGGCACCGCCGGAGCCGCGGCCGCGCTGGTCTTCGAGACCGGTGACATGGGTCCGGTCAGCCTCTCCTTCTGGCGGTGCGCGGGCGGGTTCGTCCTGCTGCTCGCCGCTCGCGCGACCACGTGGCTGACGCGTCGACGCCGGGCCGCCCCGCACGTCGCCCCCCGCGTCGCGTCCGCCGGGCCGCTGGACCGCAGGGTGCGCCGGGTCGTCGCGACGGGCGTGGCCCTCGCGGTGTTCCAGACCGCGTACTTCGCGTCCGTGGAGGCGACCGGCCTCGCGGTCGGCACCGTCGTCACCATGGGTTCGGGTCCCGTCCTCATCGCACTCGGCGCACGCCCGACGCTGGGGGAGCGGCTCGGACGCGGCGGTGCCGTCGCCGTCGCGGGCGCCCTCACCGGCCTCGTCGTACTCGTCCTCGGGGACGGTGAGGGCGCTGCCGCGACCGTGCGGCCGACCGGGGTGGTCTGGGGGCTCGTCTCGGCGGCCGCGTACGCCGCCATGACACTGCTCACGCGGCGGTGGGGACGGGACGGCGGAGCCGACTCGTCCGGAACGACCGTCTGGGCGTTCGCCGTCGTCTCGGTCTTCCTGCTGCCGTTCGCCCTGGCCGAGGGGCTGCTGCCGCACACCGCCGAACCCGTGCGGATGGGCCTCTACTTGCTGTACATCGCCGCCGTGCCGACGGCGGTCGCGTACGCGCTGTACTTCGCCGGGGCCGCCGTCGTGCGCTCCGCGACCGTCTCCGTGATCATGCTTCTGGAGCCGGTGGGCGCGGCGGTCATCGCGGTGGCGCTGCTCGGCGAGACGCTGACGGCGGCGACCGTCGCGGGCACGGCCCTGATGCTGGCCGCGGTGACAGGGCTCGCCGTCGCGGAGGCGCGGGGCGTCGCGGCGGGGCGGCGGGGAGCGGTGTCGGGGTAGGGCGGGTGGTCGCGGAGGGTGGCTGCGGAGCCGGGGGGGGGAGGGGAGCAGCCGGGATCTGTCGGAAGTGGGCGTGATCTGTCGGCGGTATGTCGGTGGGGGGTGGGAGCTTGAGCGGGTGGTCGGGGCGCGGGGCTCGGGAGCTCATCCCGTGAGCCCGTCCCGCGAGTCCGCCCCATGCGCCTGCCTCGTGTGCCCCCCGCATGAATCCGTCGCATGAGCCATCCGCCCGAGTACGAGGAGCCCGTCACCATGTCTTCCCCGCCCAAGCCCGCGCCCCGGCCGTGGGACGTTCACCGGCTGCCGTCCGCCGAAGGCAGGGTCTTCCTGGTCACCGGGGGCAACGCCGGGATCGGCTACTTCGCCGCGGAGCAACTCGCCGCCACCGGTGCCGAGGTCGTCCTCGGCAGCCGGGACGCGGCGAAGGCCGACACGGCCATGGCCTCGATCCGCTCGCGCGTCCCCGGCGCCCGCCTGGCGCACCTGCAACTGGACCTCGCCGACCTGTCGTCCCTCAAGACCGCCGTGGACAGGCTGGACCTCGGCCATCTCGACGCCGTGGTCCACAACGCGGGGGTCGCGCTCGACGATCCGCCGCGCCGGGAGACCCGGGACGGCCACGAGTTGATGTTCGGCACCAACCACCTCGGCCACTTCGTGCTCACGCGGTGGCTGGCGTCTCTGCTGTCCGCCGCTCCCGCGGGCCGCGTCGTGACGGTGGGCAGTTTCGCGGCGCGGTCCGAGCGACTGGATGTGGACGACCTGCAGTCGGCGCGTGACTACCGGCCCAAGCGCACCTACGGCCGGTCGAAGCTGGCGCAGATGTACTTCGGCCTCGAACTCGACCGCCGTCTGCGGGCCACCGGCAGCACGGTGCTCAGTGTGGTGGCCCACCCGGGTGGCGCACTGGACTCGCTGACGCCCTCCCGTGCCCCCGTGCACGTGACCACCCCCGGCGAGCGGCTGCGCGCCCTGCCCGCCGGGCTGTTGGTGCAGGGCAAGGAGGCCGGAGCGTGGCCCGTCGTCCGTGCCGTCCTCGACCCGGAGGTCCGGGGCGGGCAGGTGTGGGGGCCGAGGGTCTTCGGTCTGCGGGGCGCGCCGCGGCGGGAGCCCGTCCCCGCGCACCTGGCGGACCGGGCCGCCGCCGCCCGGCTGTGGGCCACCAGCAGTGAGCTGACCGGCACCGATCCGGAGCTCGGCTTCCGATAGGCGCGGACTCCTCGCCCGGCCCTCTGCGGGCCGCCTTCCGCGCGGTTACCGGATCACAGCGCGGACAAGTAGCCGGGCACCTCGATGCCCGGCGCGAGGTCCGCCGCGGGGATCAGGTCGTCGTAGGTCCTGCGCAGCGGGACCACGCCCGTCCAGTAGGGCAGGTCCATGTCCTCGGCGTCGTCGTTCGGACCGCCGGTGCGCGCCTTCGCCGACACCTCGTCGAGGTCGAGCCGGAGGACGGCGGTCGCGGCGAGTTCCTTGGCGTTGGCGGGGCGCGAGTCGGCGGCGCGGCCGGGTACGACGTGGTCGACCAGTGCGTCCAGCGCGGTCCGCTTCTCCTCGGGGTCCGTGACCGGGTGGGCGGTGCCGTGGACCACCACGGAGCGGTAGTTGATGGAGTGGTGGAACGCCGAGCGGGCCAGGACCAGTCCATCGACGTGGGTGACGGTCAGGCACACCTGAAGGCCCGGGTCCTGTTCCTGTCCCTCGTCCTGCCCCCGCGAGGCGGCGGCGTCCGCCATGCGCAGCGGCCTGGACCCCGTCGAGCCGTGCACGTACAGGCGGTCGCCCACCCGGCCGTACAGCGTAGGCAGCACCACGGGGGCGCCGTCGCGCACGAAGCCGAGATGGCAGACGTAGGCCTCGTCGAGTATCGCGTGCACCGTTTCGCGGTCGTACGAAGCGCGCTCCCGCGAGCGGGTGGGGATCGTCCGGTCGGTCGGTGTGTAGGCGGCGCTCTCCGGCGAGGCGGTGTCGGTGCTGCTCGGCGTCGTCTGCATGGCTCTCCCTGTACTGCTGACCCAGTTGCGACAGATATTGCACTAGTGCATAATCTGCTTTGTGCTAGGAGAGTATCGGATCGAAGGCCGGCGCGCAGCCGAGATCGCCGCCAGCGTGGAGCGGGCGGTGGGTGACGGCTGCCTCGAGCCGGGTCAAGTGCTGCCACCCATGCGGGAGTTGGCGACGCGTCTCGGCGTGAATCCCAATACCGTGGCGGCCGCCTACCGCACCCTGCGCGAACGCGGGGTCATCGAGACGGCCGGGCGGCGCGGCAGTCGCGTCCGGGCGAAGCCCGCCACCACCACGCGGGAGCTCATCCGGGTGGACGCGCCGCCCGGGGTGTGCGACGTCTCCCAGGGCAACCCGGACCCGAAGCTGCTGCCCCTGCTCGGCGCGGCCTTCGCGGCGGCCGCGGCGGAGAGCGACCGGCGACCCGTCCTCTACGGAGAGGGCGCCGTGGACCCGGAGCTCGAACACCAGGCGCGGCTGGCCTTCGACGCGGACGGCGTCCCGCACGCCCCCCTGGCCGTCACCTCCGGATCGCTCGACGCCATCGAGCGGGTGCTCGCCGCCCACCTCAGGCCCGGCGACGGGGTGGCCCTGGAGGATCCGGGCTGGGGAAGCCTGCTCGACCTCGTCTCCGCCCTGGGGCTTCGCGCGGTTCCGGTGGGCGTGGACGACGACGGACCGCTGCCCGCCGACGTGGAGCGGGCGCTGGCGTCAGGTGCCCGCGCCGCCGTCGTGACGGACCGCGCGCAGAACCCCACGGGCGCCGCCGTCACCGCCGCACGCGCGCGTGCCCTGCGGAAGGTCTTCGCCGCGCACGAGGACGTGCTGCTCATCGAGGACGACCACGGTCACGGGATCGTCGACCTGCCGCTGCACCCGCTGGCGGGGGCGACCCGCGCCTGGGCCCTCACCCGCTCGACCGCCAAGGCGTACGGCCCCGATCTGCGGCTCGCGGTGCTCACGGGCGACGCCGTCACCATCGACCGGGTGCGCGGGCGCCAGAGGCTCGGGCCCGGCTGGGTGAGCCGGCTGCAGCAGCGCGCCGTCGCCCGGCTCTGGGCCGACGGCGCGGTCGACGCACGCGTGGTGGCCGCGTCCTACGGGCGGCGGCGGGAGGCGCTGATCTCGGCGCTCGCCGAGCGCGGCGTCCTCGCGTACGGGCGCAGTGGCATGAACGTCTGGGTGCCGGTGCCCGACGAGACCGGGGCGGTCGCGCGGCTGCTGCACGCGGGCTGGGCGGTGGCTCCGGGGGCGCGGTTCCGGCTGGGGACGCCGCCCGGGGTGCGGATCACCGTGGCGGCGCTCGGCGACGGGGACATCGTGGCGGTGGCGGACGCCGTCGCCGCGGCCACGGGGCCCGCGCCCGCGCGCCGTTACGACTGACGGGGCGGCCGTCCCCCGGTGGCCGTGGTGGCGCGTGGCCCCGACCCGGCGACGACCCTCGTCCCGCGCGGCCTGGACTGGGTGAGGGCGGCGCCCGCCAGGACGATGACCGCGCCGACCGGTGTCGACCAGCTCAGGGACTCGCCGAGCACCGCGACGCCCGCGGCGGTGGCGATGACCGGGACGAAGTACGTGACCATCTGTGCGGTGGTCGGGCCGACTTCGGAGACCAGCGCGTACTGCAGCAGGAAGGCGACGCCGGTGCCGAGGGCGCCGAGCGCCACGACCGCCAGCAGCGGCACGACGGGGAAGTGCGTCGGCATGGAGGTGAACAGCGGCGTCACCACGGCCAGTTCGACGGACGCGATCAGCAGCTGGCCGCCGGACAGGGAGAGGTTCGAGTGCCCGGATCCGGCCAGCGTGCGGCGCACGTAGATCCAGCCGACCGGGTAGCTGAGCGAGGCGAGCAGCGCCATGGTCATGCCGCCGAGGTCCAGTCCGCTGAAGCCCTGCCACGCGCCGAGCACCGTGAGCACCCCGAAGAAACCGAGGCCGAGGCCCGCGACGCGACGGCGGGTCGGCCGGTCCTCGGAGAGCGCGACGAGGGAGAGTGCCATGCCCCACAGGGGCGACATCGCGTTGCATATCCCGGCGAGCGTCGATGGGATGGTCAGCTCCGCATACGCGAAGAGCGAGAACGGCAGGGCGTTGAGCAGGAACGCCGCCACCGTCAGATGCAGCCAGGTCCGCACCCCGCGCGGCAGCCGCTCCCGCTTCACCACGAGCACGGCGGCGATCACGAGGGTGCCGAACACCAGCCTGCCCAGGGTGACCTGGAACGGCGCGTACCCCTCGGTGCCCACCTTGATCAGCAGGAAGCTGAAGCCCCAGATCAGGGAGAGCACACCGAATCGGATGCGCCAGTCGAGGGCGGGGCGGCCGGACGCGTCGCCCTCGGTCCGCGCGCTGGTGGGGGTGGGGGACGCGGGCGCGGGGGAGCCGGTGGCCGGTGTGGCGGCTGACCGGGGTGGCGGGGTCACGGTGCTCATGCGTCTCACGATGGACCCTGGCGATCTCGTAGCACAAGCGAGTTTTCGTGCGGGGTATCGCGTAGCATCACTTACATGTTGAACCTGGAGCGCCTGCGTACCCTCGACGCCCTGGCCCGGCACGGCTCGGTCAGCGGCGCGGCCGCCGGCCTGCACGTCACGACGTCGGCGGTCTCGCAGCAGATGACGAAGCTGGAGCGCGAGGTGGGCCAGCAGCTCCTGGCCAAGAACGGCCGGGGCGTGCGCCTGACCGACGCGGGGCGGCTGCTCGCCGAGCACGCCGCGCGGATCCTCTCGCAGGTCGAGCTCGCCCAGGCGGACCTGGAGGAGCAGCGCGGCAAGGCGGTCGGTGAGCTGCGGATCTCCGCCTTCCCCACGGCCGCGCGGGGCCTGATGCCCGCCACGCTGTCCGCGCTGCGCGCCGACCACCCCGGACTGCGGGTGAGCTGCCAGGAGATGGAGCCGGTGCCTGCGGTCGCGGCCGTGGTGCGCGGCGACCTCGACATGGCAATCGTCCTGGACTGGTACAACAAGCCGATGCCCATCCCGGAGGGCCTGGTCAAGGCGCCGCTGCTCGACGACCCCGCGGACGTCGCGATGCCCGCGGCGCACCCCCTCGCCGACCGTGCCGAAGTGGACCTGGAGGAGTTCGCGGACGACGAGTGGATCACCTGGGCGGAGGGCGAGTTCTGCCACGAGTGGCTGATGTTCACGCTGCGCGGCAAGGGCATCGAGCCGCGCATCGCGCACCGCGCGGAGGAACACCACACCCAACTGGCGCTGGTCGCCGCCGGTCTGGGCGTGTGCGTGGCACCGCAGCTGGGCCGCGACCCGATGCCCGCGGGCGTGCGCACGGTGCCGGTCCGCCACCGGGTGCGGCGGCACGTGTACGTGGTGTGGCGCGTGGACGCGGACCGCCGCCCCTCGATCAGGGCGGCGGCGGAGGCGCTCAGGGCGGCGGGGGCAGGGCTGCGGTAGGCCTCAGCCGGTTTCGCGCGGGCCCGTGCCGGTTTCCTGCGGGCCCGCGCCAGGTTCCCGCGGACTCGTGCCGGTCTCCCGCGGGCTCGCGCCGGTTTCCCGCGGGCTCGCGCCGGTTTCCCGACCGCCGATGGTGGCCAGTTTCCGGAAGTCCCACGACGCGACCGCGTCCGGTGTCAGACGGGCCCAGGCGTGGCGGCCGTCGTGCGGCATCTCGTCCAGACCGAAGATCTTGCGGGCGAACAGCCGCTCCGGGGCGTCGAGTTCGGGGCATGGCTCGCCGGTGCGCGGCACCTCGCCGACGAAGGTGACCGAACCCGAGAGCTCCACGCCGCGCAGCTCGCCGTACTCCTCACCGGCGTCGACCACCACCGCGACCCGCGGGTCCTTGCGCAGGTCGGCCCAGCGCTTGCTGCGGGTGATCGAGTACAGCCACATCGAGGTGCCGTCCCAGGCGAACCAGAGCGTGCTGACGTGCGGGGCCCCGTCCGGGGACACGGTCGCCACCCGGCACGTGCGTTCCGCGGTGAGGAATGCGTCGAGCTCGTCCGGCGTCATCATGATCCTGCGGCCCCGGCGCTGGGTGACGGCCATGGGTGTCCCTTCCGAATGTCCGAATGTCCGAATGCCCGAATGGCGATCCGGCCGTACGGTCCGTCGTACGTCCGGTCCGACAGTCCTGACTGTGCGTCAGGAACCGTGTGCCTGGAAAGGATGAGGGCTCTTCCTTCGTGGCGCAATGGCCGTTAGCCTCGCGCGGACTCCGGGCCAGGGAGGGCGCCCGCCCGCCGACCGGCGTCCCGGACGCCCGCGACAAGGGGGAGCCATGCCTTCGTACGAACAGCTCAGGGAACTCCTCGACCCGGCCACCACCGCCCTGTTGACCGTCGAGTGCCAGCAGGGCGTCGTCGGCACGGAGAGCGCCCTGCCCGAACTCGCGGCGGCGGCACGGACGTCGGGCGCGCTCGGCAATGTCGCCCGGCTGGTCGACGCGGCCCACCGGAGCGGTGTCCAGGTCCTGCACGCGGTCGCCGAGCGGCGGCCCGACGGCCGCGGGGCCAACCGCAACGCCCGGCTCTTCCGCGCCGCCGAGCGGCTGCCCGTACAGCAGCTCCCGGGCACCGCGGCCGTGCGGATCGCGCCGCCGATCGAGGTCCGCGACGAGGACTTCGTCGTACGCCGCCTGCACGGCCTCTCGCCCGTGGCGGGCACCGACGTCGACCCGCTGCTGCGCAACCTCGGCTGCCGCACCCTGCTGATCACCGGCGTCTCGGCCAACGTCGCGATCCCGAATGCCGTGTTCGACGCCGTGAACCTCGGCTACACCGCCGTCGTACCCGCCGACGCCATCGCGGGAGTCCCCGCCGACTACACGCCCGAGATGGTCCGCAACACCCTCGCCCTCGTCGCCACCGTCACCACCACGGACGAGGTGCTCGGGGCCTGGAAGCGGCCGGGCCGCGCCGGTTGACCGGGCTGTTCGGCCAGGTCTCAGGCCAGCTCGATGGAGTCGCCCGTCACGGTGATCTCGGCCGTCGGCAGCGGTTTCGGCGCGGGGCCGCCCTTGACGCTGCCGTCGGCGACGTCGAACTTGCTGCCGTGGCACGGGCAGTTGATGGTGCCGCCCGCGACGCTCGACATCGCGCACTGTTTGTGGGTGCAGCGGTTGGCGAACGCCTTGAACGTGCCCGCGGTCGGCTGGGTGACCACCACGCCCGCGTCCTCGAAGATCTTGCCGCCGCCCACCGGGATGTCCGACGTGTTGGCGAGGGCGGTGCCTGCGGCGCCCGCGGGTTCGGAGGAGTCCCTCTCGTCGCTGCCGCCGCAGGCGGTGAGAGCGGCGGCGCACCCCGCGGCGCCGAGCGTGGCCATGACGGTACGGCGGCTGGGCCCGGCGGCGGGCCCGGAGGCGGTCTCTTCGGAAGTCGTCATGGCCACTGGTACGCGGCCGGGGGCCGAGGTGTTCAAACCCCCGGGGTCTTACGCCCGGCTACGGCGACGTCACCTGAGCCCGCGCCGATGACGGTACCGGTGCCTGCGCCGGACCGGCCGACGGGGACAGGTGCTTGCTCAGGAAGTCCAGTTCGAACCGCAGCAGGTTCGCCGCCTGGTCCTCCTGGCTCACCAGATGGCTCGCGCCGGACAGCGGCAGCACGGTGTGCGGGCGGCCCGCGGCGAGGAGCGCCGAGGAGAGGCGCAGCAGGTGGACGGGGAGCACGTTGTCGTCGGACATGCCGTGCACCAGCATCAGAGGGCGCCTCAGCCGGTGGGCGTGCGCGACCAGCGAGCAGTTCTCGTACGCGGCCGGTCGCACGTCGGGGTGTCCCAGATAGCGCTCCTTCCAGTGCGTGTCGTAGAGGCGCAGGTCGGAGGGGGCCGCGCCCGCCACCGCCGCGTGGAAGACGTCGGGCCGGTGCAGCGCGGCGCCCACCGTCAGATACCCGCCGAACGACCAGCCGCGGATGCCGACCCGCTCCAGGTCGAGGTCGGGGAAACGCTCCGCGGCCGCGTGCAGCGCGTCCACCTGGTCGTCGAGCACGGGCGTCAGCTGGTCCCCGTGGACGGCCCTGAGCCAGTCGTCGCCGCGGCCGGGCGTCCCGCGCCCGTCCGTGATCAGCACCGCGTAGCCCTGCTCGGCGAACCACTGGGCCACGACCGTCCACCACCCGCGCGTGTGGACCACGAGTTGGATTCCCGGACCCGCGTACGGGCAGAGCAGCACCGGCAGCTTCCCGGCACCCGGCTCGTGCCAGGACGGCAGGAACAGCGCGCTGCGCAACTCCCGCTTCCCGACCGTGAGATGGCGGGGGCGCGGGGACACGACCGGCTCCTCGGCGTGCACGGCGATCCGCCCGGTGGGTATGCCGCCGCGCAGCACGGTCACGGTCTGCCCGTCGGGGGTCCTGCTGTCCAGGACCACGGTGTCGCCCCCGACGGCCGCCGTGTGCACGCCGGGGCCCTCGCTGAGCTGCCGCAGGGCGCCGGTCCCGCCGTCCGCGTGCTCGAACGACCAGACGTGGACCTCCGTCGGCTCGGTCGACGCGGTGAACCACACGCGCTCGCCCGCGGCGGCGAGCACCTCGCGCACCTGGAGGCCGCGCGGCGTGCCCGCGTCGCCCACGCGCAGGCCGCGCGTGCGGCCCGGCGCCTCCTCGAGCCGCACGAGGCGGCCGCTGTCCAGACGCAGCGGCGTGCCCGGCAGGAGCTCCAGCCAGGCGGGGTCGTGCAGGTGGTCGACCACGCGGGTCCCGCCGGTCCGCGGGTCGACCTCCAGGACGTGGACCGAGCGCTGATCGCGGGTCTGCAGCGTGATGAGTGGACCGTGGGCGTCCCAGCGCACCGTGGGGACGTAGTCGAAGGCGTCGTCCGTCCACTCCCCGACGGCGTGGTGCTGCGACGCGCGCTCCGGAGTGATCACGGGGGTCCTGGTGCCGTCGACGCGCAGGATGTGCAGGGACGTCACGGCGTTCGCGGTGCCCGCCGCCGGATAGCGGACGGCGCGCGGCGCCTGCTCCGGGCGGGCCGGGTCCGAGAGCCACCAGACCTGCACGGGGGAGGTGTCCACGCGCGCGACGAGCAGCGCGTCGCTCCGGGGAGACCACCAGAAGCCGCGCTGCCTGCCCATCGACTCGGCGGCCACGTGATCCGCGAGGCCGTATGTGACCTCCGGGTCCTCGGGCTCCGCGAGCGCCCTGTCGCCGCTGCCGTCGGCGCCGACCACGCGCAGGGCGCCGCCACAGACGTACGCGACGAGGGTGCCGTCCGGCGACAGGCGCGGGTCGACGGCCGGACCCGCCGTGCGGATGCGGCGCGGCGGGCCGCCGTCGGTCTCCACCAGCCAGAGCGCGCCGGCCAGCGTGAAGGCGGCCACGCGCGCGTGGTGGTCGGTCGCGAAAGCGACCACTCCTTGTGACGCCTCCCGCGCGCGCTCCCTGCGGACCCGCTCCGCCTCGGGCACCGGCCCCGAGTCGCCCAGTGCCACCGGGTCGGCCAGCATCCGCTCGGCGCCGTCCTCGTACAGCCACAGCCTGCCCACCGGGTCGTCGCCCGCGGTCGACCGCACGAACAGCACCCGCTCGCCGTCCGGGGAGACCGTGAAGCCGCGCGGCACGCCCAGCGAGAACCGGCGCGTGCGGGCGAACTGCCGAGGAAGATCAAGTGAGTCCATGCCGCGCACTCTAGGCAGCGGGGCACGTGATCGAACAGCGCGCGACCGGCAGTAATCTGGGGCGATGCTCAGCGAAGTCACCGCGGTCCGCTACGTCACGCCCCTGCGGGAGGGCGGCTCGCTGCCCGGGGTCGTCGAAGCCGACGACGACGGCAGGTACGGCACGTACGTCATCAAGTTCACCGGCGCGGGACAGGGCCGCAAGACGCTTGTCGCCGAGGTGATCTGCGGTGAACTGGCCCGCAGGCTCGGCCTGCGGGTGCCGCGGCTCGTGGGGATCCGGCTCGACCCGGTCCTGGGCCTCGGCGAGCCCGACGAGCGGGTGCAGCAGCTGCTCAAGGCGAGCGGCGGGCTCAACCTCGGCATGGACTTCCTCTCCGGAGCCCTCGGCTTCGACCCGCTCGCCTACGAGGTCGACCCGGCCGAGGCCGGGCGCATCGTCTGGTTCGACGCCCTGATCAACAACGTGGACCGGTCCTGGCGCAACCCCAACCTGCTCCGCCTGCACGGCGACCTCTGGCTCATCGACCACGGCGCGAGCATGATCTGGCACCACAACTGGCGCACCGCAGAGGCCTCGGCCGCCAAGCCGTACGACGCGTCCGACCACGTCCTCGCCCCCTACGGCCCCGACATCGCGGCGGCCGCCGCCGAGCTCGCCCCCCTCGTCACCGAGGAGCTGCTCACCGAGGTCGTGGCCGAGGTGCCCGGGGAGTGGCTGGCCGACGAGCCCGGCTTCGACGGCGCGGACGAGGTGCGCCGGGCCTACGTGACGGCCCTGCTGCCGCGCGCGGCGACCATCCACGAACGGATCGCGCTGGGCGAGCCGCAGCCGAAGGGGGCCGTCAAGTGAGCGAGCGGGACGTCTTCGAGTACGCGCTGGTGCGCGTCGTGCCGCGGGTGGAGCGCGGCGAGCAGTTCAACGCGGGCGTGGTGGTCTACTGCCGCGCCAAGTCCTTCGTGGCCGCCCGCACGCACCTGGACGAGGCCAAGCTCCTCGCCCTTGACCCCGCGGCCGACGTGCCCGGCATCCGGGCCGCGCTCGGCGCCGTCGAGCGGATCTGCGCGGGCGGGGCCGCCGCGGGCCAGGCGGAGCGGGACGACGCGGGACGGCGCTTCCGGTGGCTGATCGCGCCGCGCTCCACGGTGGTCCAGCCGGGGCCGGTGCACACCGGTCTGACGGCCGATCCCGAGGCCGAGGTGGAGCGCCTCCTTGACCTGCTGGTGCGGTGAGGGGCCACGCCTTCCGGACCACCTCCGCGTCACACCTTCCGGTGGGCCGTTGACACCCGGTGCCAGGGCTTCTAGCGTCTCGTCCAGCTGAAGGTACTAAGCGGTCGCTCACCATCGGGGCGTACCGTGGGCCGCACCCCAAGAGCCGTATCCAAGGGCGAGGAGAACCAGCATGTCCACCACTGAGCAGCGCGTCGCTGTCGTGACAGGCGCAGCGCGAGGCATCGGCGCGGCGACCGCAGTACGGCTCGCCGCCGAGGGTCGCGCCGTGGCCGTCATCGACCTCGACGAGGCCGCCTGCAAGGACACCGTCGCGCAGATCACCGCGGCCGGTGGCAAGGCGATCGCCGTCGGCTGCGACGTGTCCGACGAGGCCCAGGTCGAGGCCGCCGTCGCCCGTATCGCCGAGGAGCTCGGCGCGCCGACGATCCTCGTCAACAACGCCGGCGTGCTCCGCGACAACCTCCTCTTCAAGATGAGCGCGACCGACTGGGACACGGTCATGAACGTGCACCTGCGCGGCGCCTTCCTGATGTCGAAGGCCTGCCAGAAGCACATGGTGGACGCCAAGTTCGGCCGCATCGTGAACCTCTCCTCGTCCTCCGCCCTCGGCAACCGCGGCCAGGCCAACTACGCCGCCGCCAAGGCCGGCCTGCAGGGCTTCACCAAGACGCTCGCCAAGGAGCTCGGCAAGTTCGGTGTCACCGCCAACTCCGTCGCCCCCGGCTTCATCGTCACCGAGATGACGAAGGCCACCGCGGAGCGCGTCGGCATGGGCTTCGAGGACTTCCAGGCCGCGGCCGCCACCCAGATCCCGGTGCAGCGCGTCGGCCGCCCCGAGGACATCGCCAACGCCATCGCCTTCTTCACGGGCGAGGCGGCCGGGTTCGTCTCCGGACAGGTCATGTACGTGGCCGGTGGCCCGCTCAACTGACCCGGAAGACCTGGGAGGCAGAGGACATGGCTGTGCAGGACAGTGGGAGGGCCGCGCTCGTCACGGGCGCGAGCCGCGGCATCGGATACGGCATCGCGGAGGCGCTGGTCGCCCGAGGTGACCGCGTCTGCATCACCGGACGCAACGAGGACGCCCTCAAGGAGGCCGTCGAGAAGCTCGGCTCCGACCGGGTCATCGGCGTCGCGGGCAAGGCCCACGACGAGGCGCACCAGGCGGCCGCCGTCGAGCGCGCGATGGCGGCGTTCGGCCGGGTCGACTTCCTGATCAACAACGCGGGCACCAACCCGGTCTTCGGCCCGATGGCCGAGCTCGACCTCAACGTGGCCCGCAAGGTGTACGAGACCAACGTCATCTCGGCGCTCGGCTTCGCCCAGCAGACCTGGAAGGCCTGGCAGAGCGAGCACGGCGGCGCGATCGTGAACATCGCCTCCGTGGCCGGCGTCTCCGCCTCGCCCTTCATCGGGGCCTACGGGATGAGCAAGGCCGCCATGGTCAACCTCACCCTGCAGCTGGCGCACGAGTTCGCGCCGAAGGTGCGGGTGAACGCCATCGCGCCCGCGGTCGTCAAGACCAAGTTCGCCCAGGCGCTGTACGAGGGCCGCGAGGAGGAGGCGGCCGCCTCCTACCCGCTCGGCAGGCTCGGCGTGCCGGAGGACATCGGGGGCGCCGCCGCGTTCCTCACGTCCGGCCAGTCCGACTGGATCACGGGCCAGACACTCGTGGTCGATGGCGGCATCTTCCTCAATGCGGGCGTCGGCTGACGAAGGCCGCGTACCCACCGAGTGCGCCGCTTTCGGTGACGTACACCCACATCAAGTGCCCTGTCGGCGTTCCGAGTTGGACCGGCAGGGCACTGCGATATTGTCTCCCGATTCCATGGCATGGCCGATCGAGGAGCGTGCGCGTGTTCAGTGAAGTTCCCCCAGCCAAGCGGACCAGGGGTCTGCGACCGGTGGCGGCGATCGCGTCCATATCCCTGCTCGCCGGCTGCGGGGTGCTCTCCTCCGAGGGGTCGGACGACGAGGACCGGGTCACCGTCGGCACGATGAGCGCGCCGAGCACCCTGGACCCGGCGAAGGCCTGGGACAGCTCGTGGGAGCTGTACAGGAACGTCTTCCAGACGCTGCTCAGCTTCCCCTCGGGAGCCACCGAACCCGA
The DNA here is from genome assembly GCF_055609205.1 of Streptomyces sp. NPDC036815. Classification (NCBI taxonomy): domain Bacteria; kingdom Bacillati; phylum Actinomycetota; class Actinomycetes; order Kitasatosporales; family Streptomycetaceae; genus Streptomyces; species Streptomyces sp. NPDC036815. The sequence continues at coordinate 39,083 of NZ_JBVJPW010000004.1, forward strand.
GCCGGACGCGGCCCGGTCCTGCGAGTTCAGCGACGCCTCCAACACGGTCTTCACCTGTGAGCTGCGGGAGGGCCTGACGTTCTCGGACGGGGACGCGCTGGACGCGGCGGCCGTGAAGTACTCCTTCGACCGCATACGGACCATCGGGGCCAAGAGCGGTCCGGCCGGTCTGCTCGGCTCGCTCGACAAGGTGGAGACGAAGGGCGAGCGCACCGTCGTCTTCCGGCTCAAGAAGGCGGACGCGACGTTCCCGTTCGTGCTCGCGACGCCCGCCATGTCGATCGTCGACCCCGCCGAGTATCCGGCGGACAAGCTCCGCGAGGGCAACGCGATCACCGGCTCGGGGCCGTACACCCTCGACGCGTACGCCGCGAACGAGAAGGCCGAGCTGGTCAGGAACGACAAGTACGAGGGCGCCGCCGACGTCAAGAACGACGCTGTCACCATCCGCTACTTCAAGAAGTCGTCGGCCATGATCGACGCCCTCAAGAACAAGCAGATCGACGTGACCTTCCGGGGTCTGGCCTCCCAGGACATCGTCGAGATGCAGGGCAGGGGCAGGCGCGAACAGGACATCGAGCTCGTCGAGGGCTCGGGCACCGAGATCCGCTACCTGGTCTTCAACACCAAGGACCCGTGGGCGCGGAAACTGCCCGTGCGCCGGGCCTTCGCGCAGATCGTCGACCGCGGGGCCATCGCCCACAAGATCTACAAGGACACCGTCGAGCCGCTGTACTCGATGGTCCCGCGAGGGCTCACGGGCCACGCCACCGGGTTCTTCGACGACTACGGAGACCCCAGCACGGCCAAGGCCAGGAAGATCCTCGCCGACGCGGGCATCCACGCACCGGTCCCGCTCACCCTCTGGTACACCACCGACCGCTACGGCTCGGCGACCGAGTCGGAGTTCGCCGAGATCAAGCGGCAGCTGGAGAGCTCGGGGCTGTTCAGGATCACGCTCAAGAGCCGGCCCTGGACCGAGTTCCAGGAGGGCTACAGCAACGGCGAGTACCCCGTGTTCGGACGCGGCTGGTTCCCCGACTTCCCCGACGCGGACAACTTCATCGCGCCGTTCGTGGGCCCCAAGAACGTCCTCAACACGCCGTACCCGTCGAAGGAGATCACCGACGAGATCCTGCCGCGCGAGCGCAGGGAGGCGGACCGGGGCGCGGTCATCGACCAGTTCGAGCGGGCCCAGAAGATCCTCGTCGACGACGTCAGGCTGCTGCCGCTGTGGCAGGGCAAGCAGTACATCCTGTCCAGCGAGGAGATCGCGGGCGGCGAACGCGCCCTCGACCCCTCGGCGATCATGATGATGTGGGAGCTGCAGCGCAAGACCAGCTGGTAGCGGGCCGGGCGGCCGGTCCGGTTGTCAGTGGGCGCCGGTAGGTTCTGGGGTGAGAAGTGACCGCACACCGGAGGTTGTTGACGTGACCGACATCGCCATGCTGCCCGCGTCCTGGCGCGGAGTCCTCGGCGAGGAGCTGCAGAAGCCCTACTTCAAGGAGCTCACCGAGTTCGTCGAGGAGGAGCGGGCGAAGGGGCCTGTCTATCCGCCGCGCGACGAGGTCTTCGCCGCCCTCGACGCGACGCCGTACGACGGGGTGAAGGTCCTGGTCCTCGGCCAGGACCCGTACCACGGCGAGGGCCAGGGCCACGGCCTCTGCTTCTCCGTGCGCCCGGGCGTGAAGACCCCGCCCTCGCTGCGGAACATCTACAAGGAGATGAAGGAGGAGCTAGGGCACCCCGTGCCCGACAACGGCTATCTGATGCCGTGGGCCCAGCAGGGCGTCCTCCTGCTGAACGCGGTGCTCACCGTCCGCGCGGGCGAGGCCAACTCCCACAAGGGCAAGGGCTGGGAGAAGTTCACGGACGCGGTGATCCGGGCGGTGGCCGACCGCCCCGACCCGGCCGTCTTCGTCCTGTGGGGGAACTACGCCCAGAAGAAGCTCCCGCTCATCGACGAGGAGCGGCACGTCGTGGTGAAGGGCGCGCACCCCTCGCCGCTGTCCGCGAAGAGGTTCTTCGGCTCGCGCCCCTTCACGCAGATCGACGCCGCGGTCGCGGCGCAGGGCCACGAGCCGATCGACTGGCGGATCCCGGACATCGGCTGAGGTCTTCGGTCCGAGGCCTCCGGTCCGAGGTCTCCGGGCTGGGTTCTCCCGGCCGAGGAGGCCGGGAGCGTCACCGGCCTGGCCCAGCGCCGGAGGCGAGCGCCCCGCCCCGCGAACGTGCCTGACCGTGATTGTCGGTGGTGGCCGCTAGCGTCGTGAGGGATGGGGGCGACGGCCGCACGACCACGGAGGACCCGGTGACGGAGCAGCAGGAGCAGACGGCGGAGGACGCGATGATGACCCGCATCGGGCAGGCGGTCATGCTGCACCACGGCGGCGACCGCGAGGAGGCGCAGGACCGCTTTCTCGGCCTGTGGGGGGAGATCGGCGAGGACGGCGACCCGCTGCACCGCTGCACGCTCGCGCACTACATGGCGGACACGCAGGTGGACCCCTCGGACGAACTGGCCTGGGACCTGCGGGCGTTGTCGGCGGCCGACGAGCTCACGGACGAGCGGCTGAACGAACACCACCAGTCGCTCGCCGTGCGCGGCTTCTACCCCTCCCTGCACCTCAACCTCGCCGCGGACTACGCGAAGCTCGGCCGCCCGGAAGCGGCCCGCAGCCACCTGCGCCGGGCCCGCGGCGCGGTGGGCGCCCTGGAGGACGACGGCTACGGCAACGGCATCAAGCAGGCCATCGCGAGGCTGGCGGCCGAGGTGGGGGAGGGGAGCGAGGAGGAGTAGGCGGCGGGACCCGAGGGCTCGCCGAACGCTCAACGGCCGTATGTATGGCGGCAGATGACCGCTTCCGGGCTGTCCGGGCGCCACTTGCCGTACGCCTCGCCGAGTGCGCACACATCCGTGCCGGAGGCGGCGGGGGCCGTCCTCGGGGCGGGGCGGGTGGCCCCCGCGTCGGGCCGTGGTGGCGGAGGCCTGCGGGCCGGGGCCGCCGGTGGGGGCGCCGGGTGGGTGGAGCCGGGCGGGGGTGCCTGCGGCCCGGTCCCGGGGCGGGTCCCGGCGGCCGCGTCGGCGTCGGCGTCGGCCCGGCGGGAGGCCGGGGGGCGGGGCGGGTCCATGCGTTCCAGCGCCTCACGGGCCGGGGCCTGCACGGCCCGCGGCCGGTCCGTCCCCGCGGTGCGGGGCGTGGGCGGTGCCGCGGTGGCCGCGGCGGGCCCGGCGGGCCGCTCGACGCTCACGCACCCGGAGACGGCGGCCGAGACGGCCACGGAGACAAGGAGCGCGGCGGTGGCGGACGATCGTTGCACCCGCACAACTCTGCTGCGCCCGAAGTCCGTTGGCGGGCCAACTCCGGGCGTGTGCCCCGCACGGGTGACGTGGGGGCCGGGGCGGCCGGGAGCGGCGAGGGGCGTGCGCGCGTGAGCGTCCGCTGTCTTCCCCCTTCAGGCGTCCAGCATCCCCCGCAGCAGTTCCCCCACACCCCTTCGAAGCTCATCCAGGGTCGGCACCGTGGCGTGGTAGGAGCCCGCCACGCACGAGAACATCAGGCCGTCGCACCACGCCACCAGGGAGAGCGTGTGGAGCTCGGGGGTGGGGGAGCCCGCCGCGCGGAGCAGGGCCTCCAGGGGTTCTCTGAACTGGGCGCCCGCCGCGTCGTAGTAGGCGCGCAGCTCCGGCCTGCGGGTCGCTTCCAGGGCCAACTCGTAGCGCGACACGAGGAGTTTGCGGTTGTCTCCGGTCAGGTAGCGGTGCAGGGCGAGGGCCAGACCGGCGACCAGCTGATCGCGGCCGCCCGCCGGGTCCGGCAGCTCGGCGGGGTTGAGCACGGCCGCCTCGCGCTCGGCCTGCCGCCGTACCGCCGCCTCCAGCAGGGCCAGCCGGGTGCGCGCGTGGTTGGACGTGGAGCCCTGTGGCAGCCCCGCCGTCTCGTCGACGGCCCGGTGGGTGAGGCCGCGCATGCCGCGCTCCGCGAGCAGGGCGAGGGCGGCGTCGGCGATGACTTCGGTGCGGGGAGCCCCCGCGCTGCGTACGGACATGGCGGAGACCTTACCGTGCTCACTACATATGTAGTACGGTCTTCCCATCGCTCACTACACATGTAGTAACGGGTGGGCGGCACGCTCGCGGCGGCCGCGTGCGGCGTCCCGGAGGAGGAGCCATGAACCAGCAGCCTCACGCAGTCGTCATCGGCGGTGGCATCGGCGGACTCGCCGCCGCCATCGGCCTGTGCGCATCCGGGTGGAGCGTCACGGTCCTCGAACGTGCCGCCTCCCTGGAGCCCGTGGGCGCCGGCATCGGGCTCGCCCCCAACAGCCAGCGCGCCCTGGACGTCCTCGGCCTCGGCGACCGGGTCCGCGCCCTGGCCGCCTGGCAGGGCGACGGCGGCGTACGAGCCCGCGACGGCCGCTGGCTGGTGCGCACCAACGCCGCCGAGACGCAGGCGGCGTACGGCGGAACCCTGGTGATGCTGCACCGCGCGACCCTCGTCGACCTGCTGGTCGCCGCGCTGCCCGAGGGGGCGCTCCACACCGGCACCCGGGCCCGCCTCACCGACCCGGGCTCCGACACCCGCCGCGCCGTCGTCACCACCGGCGAAGGTGACATCGAGGCAGACCTCGTCGTTGCCGCCGACGGCATCAACTCCGCCGTGCGCACCGCTCTTTTCCCGGACCACCCCGGGCCCGTGTACGCGGGCTTCACCGCCTGGCGGCTCGTCGTCCCGGCCCCCGAGGGGACCTTCGCGCCGCACGAGACCTGGGGCCGCGGCGGCGTATGGGGCACGCAGCCGCTCAAGGACGGCAGGGTGTACGCGTACGCCACCGCACGCCTCCCGGAGGGCGGCAGGGCGCCCGACGGCGAGAAGGCCGAGCTGGAGCGCCGGTTCCGTGACTGGCACGACCCGATCCCGCGGCTGATCGCCGCCGCCGACGACCAGGGCATCCTGCGCAACGACGTCCGCCACCTGGCCACACCCCTGACCCACTACCACCGCGGCCGCGTCGCGCTCCTCGGCGACGCCGCGCACGCCATGACGCCGAGCCTCGGTCAGGGCGGCAACCAGGCGATCGAGGACGCCGTCGTCCTCGCCCACCACGCGGTGCCGGGCGCCGGCCTCACCACGCGCCTGGCCGGATACAGCGCGGCGCGCGTCCCGCGGACCACGGAGATCGTCCGCCGCGCCGCGCGGGCCTCACGCCTCACGCACCTGACCGCCGCCCCGGCCGTCGCCGCGCGCGACGCCCTCGTAGCGACCGTGACGAGGCTCGCCCCGAACTCCGTCCTGCGCAGCTTGTCCGCCGTCACCGACTGGCGTCCGCCGCAGCTCCCGTCGGCGGCCCATGGTCACGTGTGACGGAGAACATGGGCTTCAAGGGCGCCCTTCCGCAACCGCGGGCGGCGGGGAACCGGAGGGCAGCGCCGCCGCCCCTGTGGGCAACCGGGTCTGCCCGGCGGTCTCCTGACCGACTGCGCGGGATCTCCTAGCGTCGTGGCGTGAGCCTTTGGACCTCCTTGGAACCCGCCTCCGCGACCGTCGACCCCGGCAGCAGCACCACGGTGCGACTGCGGGTGCGCAACACCGGTGACATCGTCGACGAGTACCGCTTCGAACCGGTCGGCGATCTCGCCCCCTGGACCACGGCGGAGCCGGCGGTACTGCGGCTCTATCCCGGGACGACCGGCACGGTGGAGCTGACGTTCGCGCCGCCCCGTACGCCCGACGCGCTCGCCGGCCCGCACCCGTACGCGGTGCGGATCACCCCCGCGGAGCACCGGGGCGCCGTCGTCGTCGCCGAGGGGCACCTCAGCGTCACGCCCTTCACCGAGGTGCGCGCCGAGCTGGTGCCGCCGACGGTGAAGGGCTGGTTCCGCGGGCGGCCGCAGCTCGCGGTGGACAACCTGGGCAACACCCAGGTCACCGCGTCGCTCAGCGGCAACGACACCGGCGACCAGCTGTCGTACGACCTGGAGCCCGGCAACGTCCAGATCGCGCCGGGCCGGGCCGCGTTCGTGAAGGCGACGCTGCGGCCCCGGCAGATCACCTGGTTCGGGTCCAAGAAGGAGCAGCCCTACGCGCTGGCCGTGCGGCGCTCCGGCACCGAACCGGTCAACGTGGACGGCGTCTTCGTGCAGCGTGGCGTCTTCCCGGGCTGGCTGACCGCGGTGCTCGGTGTGGTCATCGCGCTGACCATCGCGTTCGTGGCGATCTGGATGTCGAACCAGCCGCAGATGCGGACGCAGGCGCGGGACAAGCTGGAGCAGGGCGGCCAACTCAAGCCCGACAGCCCGCCCCCGCCCGCGAAGAGCGCGCCGCCCGAGCCCGAGAAGTCCGAGGAGGCTCCCAAGGACTCCGGCGGGGGCGGCGAGAAGGAGGACAAGGGCGGAGGCGGCGGTGGCGGCGGTGGTGGTGAGGAGGAGCCCGAGGAGAAGACGGCGGCCGACGCGGTGCGCGAGCTCGCCGGGAGCAGCGAGGGCCGCCACATCTGCTACCGCGCGTTCGTCGAGGGCGACGGCTGGCAGGACGCAGTCTGCGACGGCGCGGAGGCGGGCGCGGCCGGCCGGGACACGCCCATCAAGTCCCTCAACATCGCGGTGAGCGGCACCCAGGGCGTCACCGGCACCGGCGCCTTCGTGGGCGAGGGCTGGCGCAAGGGAATCCCGTGGTCGGCCGAGGACGACGGCACGGACATGTACTTCGGCAGCACCGAGGAGGCCGACCCGGCTCTGCAGGGCTTCACGTACAAGGTCAACGACGGCTCCGTGTGCAGCGACGCCTTCGTGACGGACAGGGAGTGGCTGGGCGAGGTCTGCACCGACCCCGGCCAGTGGAAGTACCACGGGAGCCCGATGGAACTGAACCTCCCGCTCCAGGCGGTCCGCTTCACCGTGTGAGGAAGGGCCCGATCCAGACGGAAAACTCTAGCCCCGCTGCTCCGGGCGGCGGGCCGCCACGTGGTGGGGCCGGTGGGCGCGCTCCTCGATCCGGGGCGCGCCGCTGTCGACGTCGCCCACCCGGACCGTCGCGCCCTCGGTGACCGGTGGCCCGGCGTCGTAGTCGGGGTAGGAGGGGAAGGGCACGGTCACCGTGACGTCCAGGGAGGGCTTGAGTTCGCCGCCCAGCGCGGACCAGATGTCGGCGAGGGAGCGGGCCTGTGACGGGGGGCCCGCGACCGTCATCAGGACCGAGAGCCCCAGCCGTCGCAGCGAGCGCGGAAGGTCCTCCGCGGCGAGGAGTTCGTGCGGCAGCAGCGTCGCCAGGACGGCGGACAGCAGCCGGTGTTCGTCCTGCGGGGTCCTGGTCCAGGCCGTCACCAGGTAGGAGAGCTGGAACCAGCGAGGGGGACGGCGGCGGCGCACGACGATGTCCCGCTCGTCGCGCACCGCGGAGTGGCCGCGCTGCCGCAGGGAGACGTCCTCCCGGATGTCGTACAAGTAGGCGTTGATCACGGGTGCGTTGCGCCGGGCCGCCCAGTCCCGGGTGGGAACGTCGAAGGAGACGTCGATGCCGGACCCGCTCAGCGCGCCGCCGCAGATCAGGCCCTTGAGAACGTCGTCCACCTCATGGATCACCCTCGTGCTCCCACCTGCCGTGTGTCTCCGTGCCGACTGTCGCGGCCCTGTCACCGATCGTGCTCCTCCTGCCGTCCGGTGGCGCAGGCACGGCGGGGACGACGGCGGGGCACCGCTGCTGCCTCATCGGGCCGCCCGCGGGCCCGGCCGGTCAGATGTAGCCCTCACGCAGGGCGTACGCCACCACGTGGGCCCGGTTGCGCAGGTGCAGGCGCGTGGTGAGGCCGTGCATCACGTTCTTGACGGTGCGTTCGGAGTACGAGAGCTTCGTGGCGATCTCCGAGGTGTCGTACCCCTCGGCCACCAGCCGCACCACGTCCACCTCGCGCTTGGTGAAGCTCAGGAAGTACCCGGGCTGGTCGTCGCCGCCCCGGTGCAGGCGCCGCACCTGGCCGATGAGCTGGCCCAGCAGGTCCGAGGGGAGCTCGCCGTCGCCCTTGGCCGCGGTAAGCACCGCGTGCACCAGGCGCTGGGCGGTCGCCTCGCGGCGCCAGACGATGGCGCCGACGCCGCACTCTATGACGTCGAGGAGTTCGTGCTCGCGGACCGTACCGGCGACGAGCACCGCACGCGCGCCCTCGCTGCGCACGGTGCGCCGCAGCCGGGTGAGCGCCGCCTCGTCGAGGTTGTCCTCGATGATCAGGGCGACCGTGGCCGGGCCGGCGTCCCCGACGAGTTCGACCTCGGGGTGCCGGCGGAGCTGGCTGAGGACGCCCTCGCGGCTGATGGGGTCCGGGGCGGTGACCGTGACGCGGACCCGGTTGGCCCTGGGCAGGACGGGCGCGGAGCGTGTGGAGACGGACGGTGCCGGGGTGGTGGCGAGGGCTACGAGGGCCGGGGGCGAGCTGGACACGCGATCTTCCTCTGGTCTCTGAGAGCCTGTCTTTGAACCCCCGTCGTCCGCGCGGAGCGCGGGCGCAGCGGCGGTCGGTGCGTGCGATCGGTGTGCGGAGTCCGAGGTCATGTGGCGGAGCCACCTGTCCTTGGACTCCGTGCGCCGAGCGTGCGTGCCGGGCGTCGGGGCGCAGGCGGGGGTTCAAAGACAGGCTCTGACGGTGGATCGTGCGGTGGCGGTTCCGCCGCGGGGGCCGGGCGCCGCGGTCCGGTGCGGACCGGCGGCGCCCGGTGGAGGTCAGGTCAGGAGCAGGACTTGAAGAAGTGCTTCCAGCCGCCGGTGGGCATGGCCGGCGGCTCGGCCGGGGTGCCGCTCGCGCCGTAGCGCTGGTCGTGGGCGGCCTTGTAGGCGCCGGGTCCGGTGCTCGCCTTGGTCAGGCGCACGCTCCGCTCCCACACCCCGTCACCGGCGTTGACCAGGGTCGAGAGGTCCGGGTAGGCGTCGCCGCCGTAGTCGGCGATCCGCAGCTGCTTGACCTCGCGGGCGTCGCCGATGTCCAGGTGGCGGGCGTGGGCCGAGCCGAGGTTCGCGCGCTTGAGCGGGCCGGGACGGTACTCGGCGACGCGCGAGTCGGCGGGGTCGTCCACACCGGAGGGGGTGACGAGGTTGACGACCATGTCCAGCTTGCCGTCCTTCTGGAAGTCGGCGACCGCGGCGGTCGCGACCTCGCCCGGCTTGGCGCCGAGCAGCTTGCCGACGGCGTGCTTGGTGCCGAACGAGCCGCTCGCGGTGCCCCACTGAACGGTCATCCTGGTGCCGGTGTGCCCGGGGTTGATGATCTTGTCAGGTCGGCCGTCGCCGTCGAGGTCGCCGAGCAGCGTCGTGGCGCCGGACAGGCACGGGCCTGCCGCCCGGGCGGACCGTCCCGCGCTGTCGGAGCCCGCCGATCCGGCGGCGCTGGCCTGGTGGCCGGCGACCGTCAGGGTCAGGGCGACAGCCGCGATCGGTGCGGCGATCAGACGTGAGCGCTTGCGAAGCATGTAACGAACTCCCCATGTGGTGGCTGCTGAGCCGAGCGTGTGGTGGCTGCTGAGCTGTGCCGGAGTACCGGAATGACCCCCGCACCCCGTACGGGGGTGTGGTGACAACGAGGTGCGGGGGATGCCCGGATGAGCACGACTCGAGCTTGTGGGGAGCGCTGCCCCAACGGCCAGGAATGCCGGTCGATTGGGGACACTGGAATGCCAGAACGGCCTCTGACCAGGCGAAACATGAGCCGCCTGGAACGCGGAACTGGGACGCGCCCCGTCCCGCCCCCGCGACGGGGCGCCGCGCCCGCATGGGAGAGTTTCGCGAGAAGACTCTGCTCACCCCACGAATAACGAGGTCAAAGCGGTGGATACCAGCGCAAGCCGGGACTTGAAGATCGGCTGTATCGGACTCGGCGACATCGCGCAGAAGGCGTATCTGCCCGTGCTCACCACCCAGCCCGGGGTGGAGCTGCACCTGCAGACGCGCACCCCGGCGACCCTCGCCCGGGTCGCGGCCACCCACCACATCCCGGACTCGCGCTGCCACACCGACCTGGACGCGCTCCTCGCCCAGGGCCTCGACGCCGCCTTCGTGCACGCGCCGACCGCCGTGCACCCCGACATCGTCACCCGGCTCGTCGAGGCGGGCGTGCCCACCTATGTCGACAAACCGGTCGCGTACGAACTCGCCGACTCCGAGCGCCTCGTGCGGCTCGCGGAGGACCGCGGCGTCAGTCTCGCCGTCGGCTTCAACCGCCGCCACGCGCCCGGCTACGCCCAGTGCGCCGAGCACCCGCGCGAGCTGATCCTCCTCCAGAAGAACCGCGTCGGCCTCCCCGAGGACCCGCGCACGCTGGTCCTCGACGACTTCATCCACGTCGTCGACACCCTGCGCTTCCTGGTCCCGGGACCGATCGACCACGTCGGCGTGCGGGCCCGCGTCGTGGACGGCCTCATGGAACACGTCGTACTGCAGCTCGCCGGTGCCGGGTTCACCGCGATCGGCATGATGAACCGGCTCAGCGGCTCGGCCGAGGAGATCCTCGAGGTCTCCGGCCAGGACGCCAAACGGCAGGTGATCAACCTGGCCGAGATCGTCGACCACAAGGGTCAGCCCACCGTCCGGCGGCGCGGTGACTGGGTGCCGGTGGCACGCCAGCGCGGCATCGAGCAGGTGGTGCTCGCGTTCCTCGACGCCGTGCGCGTCGGCGAGGTGCTCAGCGCCCGGGACGCACTGGCGACCCATGAGCTGTGTGAGCGCGTGGTCCTGGCCGCTCGGGAGCAGGCCGCCTGAGAGCCCGTGCCCCCTCGGCCGCGCACATGGCCACCAGGACGACGATGGCGCCGTGCACGGCCCAGTCGCCCCACCTGACGTACGCCGTGACGCCCGTGCCCAGCGGCACGTCGTACACCGCGGCCGTGTTCGCCGAGGTGCCCAGCGGGGAGCCGACCCGCGAACCGTCCGGCCCGTAGACCGCCGAGACGCCCGTCAGCGTGGCGTGCACCATGGGGCGGCCCGTCTCGGCGGCCCGCACCGCCGCCAGCGAGGCGTGCTGCCGGGGCGCCCAGCTGGACTGGAACGACGAGGTCGCCGACTGCGCGAGCAGCACCTGCGCGCCGTCCTGGGTGAGCCGGCGGCTCATGTCGGGGAACGCCGACTCGAAACAGACCAGCGGCCCGATCCGCAGGTCGCGCCCGACGTCCATCACCACCTGCCGGTCACCGCGCCTGCGGTCCTCGCCCGCCGCCTTGCCGACCGACGTCGCCCAGCCGAGCAGGGAGCGGGCCGGGACGTACTCCCCGAAGGGCACGAGCCGCATCTTGTCGTAGCGGTCGCCGGTCGGCCCGTCCGGACCCACCAGGACGGAGCTCTTGAAGATGCCGGGCCGGTCGGAGCGGCGCGCGTCGACGTTCACCAGGATGTCCGCGCCGACCTCGCGGGAGAGCGCGGTGATCCGGCGCGCGACGTCCGGCCGGTCGGCCAGGTCGAAGCCGACGCTGCTCTCGCCCCACACGACGAGGTCGGGGGCTTGCCCCCGCAGCGTGCGGGTCAGCTCCTCCTCGCGGGCCAGCCGGCGTTCGGCGCTCGCGGCGCCCTCGATGACGCCCGGCTGGACGACGGCGACCCGGACGCGTCCGGCGGGCTCGGGGCGCGGCGCCCATGCCCAGGCGGCGGTGGCGGCGGCGGCCACGGCGAGGATGCCCGCCACGGCGGGGACGGCCGCGGTGGCGGGGGTGACGGCGGGAGCGACGGGGGAGAGGAGCCGGGGCCCGAAGGTTCCGGTCGTGGCCCGGGGCACGGGCCGGATCGACGAGCGCGGGCCCGTGATCCAGGGCGTCGTCCGCACGGATATTCGCGACGTCGACGTACGCAGGGACGTCCGCGAAGCCGTGGCACGCACCGCTACGACCAGCAGTACGACAGCCGTGTTCAAGGCCACCACCAGCGCGCTGACCAGCCACACCCCGCCCACCGAGGCGAGCCGGAGCGCGGGCGTCACCTGCCACTGGCTGGAGCCGAGCAGGCCCCACGGCCCGCCCAACCCCTCCCAGGACCTGACCAGTTCGACCATCAGCCAGCCCGAAGGCAGCACCACCAGCGCGGCCGCGGCCCGCCCGGCCGTCGGCGCGCCGCCCAGGTACCGGCGCACGAGGCGGCCCCAGGGCGCCCACAGCAGGCCGAGCAGGGCGGCGATGACGACCGTGAAGACGTGCAGGCTCGGCAGCAGCCAGTGGTGCACGGCCACCATGAAACCGAGGCCGCCGAGCCAGCCGTCGAGCATGGCCCGCCGGCCGGTCGGGGCCGACGCGGCGAGCAGCATCCAGGGCACGAGGGCGACGTACGCGAACCACCACAGCGAGGGCGCGGGGAACGCCAGGGCGGGCAGCGCCCCGGCCGCCACGGCGACGGCGCCGCGCCACCGGGGCGAGGCGAGCATGCGCGCGGCGCGCCGCCTGTGCGGCTCCCACCGGTCGTCGCCGAACACATCCATGCAGCGCCTCCCTCGGCCCCGACGCCCGTCGTGTCACCAGTGTGCGTGCCACAGACGATCTAGGACAGTGGGCGGAACCCGCTGTTCACCGGAGGCCGCCGTGTGCTTCGACACGCACTCCGTCCCGCACTCCGTCACGTATCGGAGGTTGCCTCTCGCTGCTGCCGCTCGCCGGACAGCTGACGCCACTTCTCCGTGACGACCACGCGGCGCAGCCGCCAGCCGCCGTGCGTGCGCAGAAGGGTGAAGGAGTAGCGGCCGCCGCAGACGAAGTCCGGCGCGGTGGACCGCTCCGGCGCCGCACCGGGCCGGTCGGCGAACCGCATCGGGTTCACGTAGTCGGCCTGCACGTGCGCGGTGTCACCGGTGTCCTGGTCGAGCGTGCCGAACTCCAGCCTGCGGTTGGTGACCAGGTGCTGGCGCATGGGGAAGAGCCGCATCGTCTCCGCCAGCCAGGCGGCGATCTCCTCGGCTCCCCCTTCGATGCCGCCCGCGGAGCGGTAGTCGGCGCGCCCTCCCGGGGCGAAGAGCTGTCGGTAGGCGTCCCAGTCGCCGTCGTCGACGGCCACCGCGTACTCGGTGATGAGGGCGTCGATGGCCAACCGGTCCATCACGGCGGCGAGTTCCACACGCTGCGTCATCGGCTCAGTGTTGGGCACGCGGGGTGCCGAGCCAAGGGGCGTGCCTACGCGGCTTTCACCATCTCCTCGCGGACCGCGGCGGCCCACTCCGTCACCAGCTGCGCGTACTCACGGCGCTGTTCGGTGCTGAGTCTGCTGCCGGTGCGCAGCCACAGGTCGCGGATCCGCTCGTTCAGTTCGGAGGAAGACCGCACGGCGCCATGAGGCGGAGGGGTTAAGGGCATGACGTCAACCCTAGGGGATGGCTACGACAATCGGAACTGTCAGCTACCGCACACCTGCGCCATGTGATCGCCCCGCCCGGGTCGCCGTCCGCAGACCCGTATGGAACGGTGGAAAACAGCAAAAATGCCTGTTTCTCCATGGAAAGGGGTGGCGAGATGTCCTCGAAGCGACGCCGCAAGAAGAAGGCCCGCCGCAAGCACGCGGCCAACCACGGAAGCCGTCCGCAGTCCTGACACCTGCCCGGACCTGCCCGGACCTGCCCGGATCTGCCCGGCTTGCAAGGGCGCCTCAGCCCGCCGATTCCCCCGCGTGCGGGCTGAGGGCGCCGGTGGCGACGAGGGCGATCAGGACGATGCCGAGCAGGATCCGGTAGTAGACGAACGGCATGAAGCTCTTCGTGGTGATGAACTTCATGAACCAGGCGATGACCGCGTAGCCGACGACGAAGGCGATGATCGTGGCGAAGATCGTCGGGCCCCACGAGACGTGTCCCTCACCCGCGTCCTTCAGCTCGAAGACGCCGGAGGCCAGGACGGCGGGGATCGCCAGCAGGAACGAGTAGCGGGCGGCGGACTCCCGGGTGTAGCCCATGAGGAGGCCGCCGCTGATGGTCGCGCCCGAGCGTGAGACGCCGGGGATCAGCGCCATCGCCTGGCAGATGCCGTAGATCAGGCCGTCCCTGACGCCGAGCTCCCTGAGGTCCTTGCGACGTCGTACGGCGCGGTGCTTGCCGCCCGTCTCGTCGCGGGCCGCCAGGCGGTCGGCGATGCCGAGGACGATGCCCATCACGATGAGCGTGGTGGCGATCAGCCGGAGGTCGCGGAAGGGGCCCTCGATCTGGTCCTTGAACGTGACGCCGAGGACGCCGATGGGGATCGAGCCCACGATGACGAGCCAGCCCATCTGCGCGTCGTGGTCCGAGCGCGGCACCTTGCCGAAGAGCGAGCCGAACCACGCCGACAGGATCCGCGCGATGTCCTTGCGGAAGTAGATCAGGACGGCCGCCTCGGTGCCGATCTGCGTGATCGCCGTGAACGCGGCCCCCGGGTCGTGCCAGCCCGCGAACGCCGCGGTCAGCCGCAGGTGCGCGCTGGAGGAGATCGGAAGGAACTCGGTCAGCCCCTGGACGAGTCCGAGGATGAAGGATTCAAGCCAAGACATGAGAACTGCGCCGTCCAAGTACTGATCATCAGGCCGCGGGTGCGGGCGTAGCGGTCATAGAGGGGCGTGGCTGAGGCGTGGCTGAGAGGCGACCGCGGTGCGTGCGGGGCGGAACGCCGGGGCGCGAGGGGTGATCACGTCCCTCGTCGTGGGGCAGCGTAGCGGGCCTGGGTTACGAGACGGTGGGAGGGCCGATCGTGGGCTGTGCCGCGGGGCCTGCCGTCGTCCATCCGGGCGCCTGCGGATACGCGGTGAGGTCGTCGTGGCGGACGAGGTCGACGAGGCCTTCGCGACGGTCCTCGAAGCGTTTCAGAGCCTGCCTTCGAGGCTCTCGCCCCGCTTCGACGGGTGGGCGGCCCCGCGCTCGCGGTCGCGGAAGTGGTGGCGCTTGAACCAGGCCACCGCCGCCCCGCCCAGACCCGTCACCGCGATGAACCCCATCGCGACCAGGAAGACCGGTGACGTGGGAGTGGAGGCGCGGGCGCCCGCGATGACGTACGCGGCCGTGTTCGGGATGGACCCCAGGCCGGTGGCGATCAGGAACGGCAGCCAGCCCATGCGGGAGACCGCCGCGCAGTAGTTGGCCGCGGCGAACGGCACACCGGGAAAGAGCCGCACCGCCAGCATCGACCGGAAACCGTGCCGACTGAGCTGACCGTCCACGGCCTTCAGCCAGCGCCCCCGCAGCAGCGGCCGCAGCGCGTCCTGGCCCAGCATCCGGCCGAGCCCGAAGGCGATCCCGGCACCGAAGACCGTGCCGGCGATCGCCGCGACCAGACCCGCCTGGGAGCCGAAGAGGGCACCCGCCGCCAGATTGAGCAGCGGCCGCGGCACGAACGCGGCGGTGCACGCCCCGTACGCCACGGCGAACAGGGCCACCGCCGTGGCTCCGCCCAGTTGCGCGGGCCAGCCGTCGGAGAGGAGCCGCTGCGGTTCGAAGAGCAGCACCGATGTGGCCGCGGCGGCCAGCAGCAGCACGAGCAGGGACAGCCGCGACCACGGCGACAGGAGCGCTCTGGCGCAGCGCACCGCGAAGCCCTGGGGACGGGTGGCAGCGGTCTCGGACATCCGGGAAGAGTATCCGGAACATGTGTCTGATCGCCGTATGGTGCGTCTCATGAGCGTCACAGTCCCGCGACGAACACCGAGCAGCGAACTGGCCGACGAGATCCTCGGACGGCTCGTCACGAGCTACTCGCAGGCGGCCGATCCGGGGCGGGCCGCGCAGATGAGGGCGTACATGAAGGACGTCGCTCCCTTCCTCGGCCTGACCTCACCGGTGCGCCGCGAACTGTCCCGCGCCGTCCTGGCCGGCACCCCGCGGCCCGACGAGAGGGACTGCGCGGCGATCGCGCTGCGCTGCTGGGAGCTGCCCGAGCGCGAGTACGCCTACTTCGCCGTCGACTACCTCCGCCGCCACGTGCGGCGCTGCTCGTCCGGCTTCCTGCCCGTCGCCCGCCGCCTCGTCACGACCCGCTCCTGGTGGGACACGGTCGACGCGCTCGCCGCACACGTCGTCGGCGGGCTGGTCGCGGCCGACCCGGAGCTGCGGACCGCCATGGACGAGTGGATCGAGGACGACGACCTGTGGGTGGCCCGCACGGCCCTTCTCCACCAGCTGCGCCACAAGTCGGCGACCGACGCGGAGCGGCTCTTCGCCTACTGCCTGCGCCGGTCCGGCCACCCCGACTTCTTCATCCGCAAGGCGATCGGCTGGTGCCTGCGGGAGTACGCCAAGACCGACCCGGAGGCGGTACGGGCCTTCGTGGCGCGGGAGCGCGACAGGCTGTCGCCGCTGTCGGTGCGGGAAGCGCTGAAGAACCTCTGACGCCGCAGGGCCACCCCCGGACAACTCCGCTCTCCGTGCGCCCGGTTCGCGCGAAAATCATTCGACGTGGGCTTTTCCTTCGGTGAGGATCAGTCCATGTTCCGGTACGCCTTCCTCGCAGCCACGCCCGCAGTCGCGGGCGCTGCGAAGGCTGCCGTCCTCGCAGCCGCCGCCTTCGACGGCACCCGAAGCTGACCCTCTCCGGATACTCCGGCGGACCCCGCAGGGGGAGGGTCGGTCCGGCCCCGGGGTCCCCGTCCCGACCGCGCGCACGCCGCGGGACCGGGAGAACGGCTTCGAGTTCCACAGAAGGAACCACCATGTCCAAGACGGCTTACGTCCGCACGAAACCGCATCTGAACATCGGCACCATGGGCCACGTCGACCACGGCAAGACCACCCTGACCGCCGCCATCACCAAGGTCCTCAGCGAGCGCGGCGCCGGAGGCGGTACGCAGTACGTCTCCTTCGACCGCATCGACCGCGCGCCGGAGGAGGCGCAGCGCGGCATCACCATCAACATCGCGCACGTCGAGTACGAGACGGACACCCGGCACTACGCGCACGTGGACATGCCGGGTCACGCGGACTATGTGAAGAACATGGTCACCGGCGCGGCGCAGCTCGACGGGGCGATCCTCGTCGTCTCGGCGCTCGACGGGATCATGCCGCAGACCGCCGAGCACGTGCTGCTCGCCCGGCAGGTCGGCGTCGACCACATCGTCGTGGCCCTCAACAAGGCCGACGCGGTCGTCGACGGCGAGGACGCCGACCTCGCGGACCTCGTCGAGCTGGAGGTCCGCGACCTGCTCTCCGCGCACGGGTACGGAGGGGACTCGGTCCCCGTCGTCCGCGTCTCGGGGCTCAAGGCCCTGGAGGGCGAGCCGCGGTGGACGTCGGCGATCGAGGCGCTGCTCGACGCGGTGGACACGTACGTGCCGATGCCCGAGCGCTATCTCGACGCGCCGTTCCTGCTGCCCGTCGAGAACGTGCTCACCATCACCGGCCGCGGCACCGTCGTCACCGGCGCCGTCGAGCGCGGCACCGTCCGTCTCGGGGACCGCGTGGAGGTCCTCGGCGCGGACACGGAGACGGTGGTCACCGGCCTGGAGACCTTCGGCAAGCCGATGGCGGAGGCGCAGGCCGGGGACAACGTGGCGCTGCTGCTGCGCGGTCTGCCGCGCGACGCCGTGCGGCGCGGCCACGTCGTCGCGGCGCCCGGCAGCGTCACGCCCTCGCGGCGCTTCACCGCGCAGGTGTACGTCCTGTCGGCCGGGGAGGGCGGCCGCAGCACACCGATCGCCACCGGGTACCGGCCGCAGTTCTACATCCGCACGGCGGACGTGGTCGGCGACGTCGACCTCGGTGGCGTGGCCGTGGCCCGGCCCGGCGAGACGGTCACGATGACGGTCGAACTCGGCCGCGACGTACCGCTGGAGACCGGCCTCGGCTTCGCGATCCGCGAGGGCGGCCGGACCGTCGGCGCGGGAACCGTGACCGGGGTCGTCTGACGGAGCGTTCGGCCCGGCCGCCCGACCCGGGCGGCCGGCGGTGCCTCACTCCTCCAGAGCCGTCGCGATGAGGTCGAGATCCCTGAGGAGCGCCGCCATGCGCGGGGGCGGGATCGGCTCGACCATGCGCTGTTCGACGGCGTAGACGGCGGCCTGGACCGCGGCCAGGCGTGCGCGGCCTTCCTCGGTGAGGTGGGCGGGGCGGGCGCGGCCGTGGTCGGCGGTCTCGGGGCGGGTGATGAGCCCCGCTTCCTGCAGGCCGCGCAGGACGACGTTGCCGGACTGCCGGGTGACGAAGGTGGCGCGGGCGAGGTCGGCGTTGGACATGCCGGGGTGCAGGGCGAGGAGTTCGAGGGTGGAGTACTGCGGCACGGTCAGTCCGTGTTCGCGCAGGACCTTCTCCATGGCGCCGCGCAGGGCGGCCTGGGCGCGTTTGAGCAGGTAGCCCACGTGCTGGGTGATGTCCTTCGCGGGCTCGGGGGACTCGGGCTCTTCCATGTCAGCATTTTGACATATGAGCCGCGGTGGCCCTACCGTCATGCATGTCAAAGTTCTGACATCCCGACGTGAGGAAGAGCCATGCCTGCCACCATCGACGGCCCCGACTTCGTGGCCCTGCAAGTCCGTGACGTGGAGGCGGCGGCGGCCTTCTGCGAGCAGCACCTGGGGCTGCGCCGGGCCGCCGTCTCGCCGCCCCACGGGGTCGTGTTCGACACCCGGCCGACGCCGTTCGCCGTTCGCGAGCTCCTTCCGGGTGTCGACCTCGACGGGGCCGCGCGGCCCGGCCTCGGCGCGGTGATCTGGTTCAAGGCCTCCGACGTCCACGAGCTCCACGACCAGCTCGTCGCCGCCGGAATCAAGATCCTCACGCCCATGGCGGACAGCCCGTTCGGGCCGATGTTCTCCTTCGAGGGGCCCGAGGGCTACAGGCTCACCGCACACGGGGGCTGACCCGCGTACGGGCGGCGGGCGTAAGAGCCTGTGTCATATCCCCGGCCGGGCGGGCGGCGTCTGGCACGCACGCTCGCCGCGTTGCCGAAAAGCCCTGGTAGCTCCGCTACCAAGACTTCCCGGCGCCTTGCGATCGCACGCACCAGACGCCGCCCGCTGATCCGACCGGGGATATGACACAGGCTCTAAGGCAGTTGGGGCGCCCGGCCGCTCCCTGGCCGTGTCCGGGCCGCGAGGCGTATGACCTGCGCCAGTGACCGACACTCACTCTTGCGCCGGGCGGTGCCCGTGTAGTCCGCTGAATCCCATGGGGAAGAAGAGAATTGCCGCAATGGCCGCCGCCCTCGTCGCGGGGTCCCTTCTGACAGGCGTAGCGAACGCCGGCGCGCAAGCGGCCGGGCACGGCGGCGGCCACGCGTCACCGCCTCCCGGGCGGCCGCTCGCAGCCGGGATCGACCTCGACACGGTGACGATCCCGGAGCTGCAGGCGCGCATGGCGGACGGCTCACTGACCGCGTCGACGCTGACCCGGGCCTACCTGGGGCGGATCGAGCGCGTCGATCCCAAGATCCACTCGGTGCTGCGCACCAGCCCGACGGCCCTGCGCGAGGCGGCCGCCAGCGATGCGAGGCACCGGCACGGCAAGACGCTCGGGCCGCTGGACGGCATCCCCGTCCTGCTCAAGGACAACGTGGACACCCGGGACATGCCGACGACTGCGGGCTCCCTCGCGCTCGCCGGGAGCCCGCCCGACGCCGACGCCGGACTGGTGACCCGCCTGCGCGGGGCGGGGGCGGTGATCCTCGGCAAGACCAACCTGTCCGAATGGGCCAACTTCCGTGCGGCGAAACCGACATCGGGGTGGTCGGCGGTCGGCGGGCAGACCAACAACCCCTACGTACTCGACCGCAATCCCTGCGGCTCGTCGGCGGGCTCCGCCGCCGCGCTCGCCGCGTCCTTGTCGCAAGTGGCGATCGGCACCGAGACGGACGGCTCCATCGTGTGCCCGGCCGGGATGAACGGCGTCGTCGGGCACAAGCCCAGCCTCGGCCTGGTCAGCCCGTCGGGCGTGGTGCCGATCTCCGCCGAGCAGGACACGGCAGGGCCCATGGCCCGCAACGTCACCGACACCGCGCTCACGTTCGCGGTGCTGAGCGGTTCCGAGGGCACGCGCCGTGACGGCACCCGCTCCGACGGCCCCCAAGGCCGCCCCGGCCCGCAGGGTCCTGCCGATCTCACCGGTCTCACCGGTCCTGCCGGTCTTGCCGGTCCGCAAGGCCTCCGCGGGAAGCGGATCGGCCTGTGGCGTCTGCCCTCGCTCGGTTCCGACGTGGACGCGGTGATGACCCGTACGGCGGAGAAGCTGCGCAAGGCCGGAGCCGTGGTCGTCGAGGTGACGCCCCCGTACCAGGCGCGGCTCGCCGAGCTCGAATTCCCGGCGCTGCTCAGCGAGTTCCACCGAGACATCGACGCCTACCTCGGCACGCGTGAAGGCCCCCGCGACCTCGCCGGGTTGATCGAGTTCAACCGCACCCACCCCGCGGAGCAGACCTGCTTCGCCGGTCAGGAGCTGTTCGAGCAGGCTCTCGCCGCGCCGCCCACCACCGACCCCAAGTACCGGGCGATGCGGGCCGAGTTGAAGGACCTGTCCCGGCGCTCCATCGACGAGACCATGGCCTCCCACCACCTGGACGCCATCGCCGCGCCCACGAACCCGCCCGCCTGGACGACCGACTGCGCGCGCGGCGACAACGACGTCATCCCGTCCTCCACCCCGGCGGCCGTCGCCGGGTACCCGTCCCTCTCCGTGCCCGCCGGGTCCGTGGGCGAACTGCCGGTCGGCCTGCTCCTGATGGCCGGTGACCACCAGGACACCCGGCTCCTGTCGCTGGGCGCGGCGGTGGAGCAGCGGTTGCGGGCCTGGCGCGCGCCGCGCTACCTGCCGACGGCCGGGCCCGGCGCGACACGGTGAATCCGGCCTGATCGGAAGGCTGTTGACGGGTCAAGGCCCGCCGGGTCACGACTCCGTCCCAGCGGCCACAGGGCGTGGAGAGGTACGGGAACGGCGGGGGAGGGCCCGGGAGAGGCGCGTTCGGGCGGGGGGTCCTCGGCAGGGTGCGTGTGGCGTACGGCTGTGCGTGTAACAGGGGTGTATTAGCGGGCGTCGGGGCGGAACGGTTCTCCGTGCCGGACCGGTCCTGGTGTGCAGCATCGCTCGCTCGTACCGCTGTTCGGCGAGTGGGCGGTACCCCCGAACCCATACTGAGGACGAAACGATGCGCGTTCACAAGCTCACCTTCGCAGCAGCCCTCGCCGTTGCCGCGAGCCTCTCGCTCACCGCCTGCAACGGCGATGACAGCACGGCACAGGGCGACGGCTCGTCCGCGTCCTCCGCGTCCACGGGGGGCGGTTCCGGCTCCGACGGTACGGACCAGGGTGGCGGCAAGGACTCTGCCGGGGAGAAGCCCGGCGAGAAGGGCGGCTCCGGCGCGGCAGGAGCCGGCTCGAACGCGGGCGGCGCGGGCGGCAAGTGCCGCACCGACGATCTGGACATCTCGGCGTCGGACAGCACCGTCGACGGTGACGACCAGGGTTCCGTCGCGGTGGAGATGAAGAACGTGGGCGGCAAGGACTGCCTGCTGTCCGGGTTCGCGGGCGTCGACCTGAAGACCAGCGAGGGCGCGCTGTCGGCGAAGCGCAGCGGCCAGCCGGCCGACCGGGGTGTCCTCAAGGCCGGGAAGTCGACGTTCTTCAACGTCAGCTACCCGATGAACGACTCGGGCGGCTCCGGTGTCAGCATCTCCGGACTCGTGGTGACCCCGCCCGGTGAGACGAAGTCGTTCTCCATGGAGTGGCCCGGCGCCAAGACCCTGCCCGTCACGGACGGCTCCGGCTCCCCGGTCACGGTCGGCCCGATCGGCAGCGCGGGCCAGGGCGGCTGATTCCACCCCTCCGGCAATCCGAACATCCCGGTCGCCCGCACGTGACGATGCCGTCCCCCGTGCGGGCGACAGCCGTGTGCCGGAAAAGAGAACAGGAAAAGAGAAAAGGCAAGGAGCGCTCTCCTTGCCACTCTCAACTTATAGCGCACCGGGGGGCTTGCCACAAGGCCCGGGGCATGGCGCAGAATCGTCGACCGAAGCCACCACCTGCGGAAATGGGGACGCGACGTGCCTGTGTTGTTGTCGATGTACGGGGGACGCAGTGGCGTCGGATCAGAGGAAGCGCCGACGGAGGTGACGCGATGAGCGAGCGATACGTACTCGACCTCTCCGAGATCGACGAGCGGCAGGTCGCGGTCGTCGGCGGCAAGGGCGCGCACCTGGGCGCGCTGTCACGGATCGAGGGAGTCCACGTACCGGCCGGTTTCTGCGTGACGACCGACGCCTTCCGGCGGATCGTCGCCGACGCGCCGTCCCTCGGCGAGCAGCTCGACCGGCTCGCACGCCTGGACCCGGACGACCGGGAGGCGATCCGTGCGCTCAGCGCCGAGATCCGCCGGACCATCGAGGAGATTCCCGTCCCGGCCGACCTCACGGCGGAGATCACCCGCGCGCTCGGCCGGTTCGGTGAGGACGCCGCCTACGCCGTACGGTCCAGCGCGACGGCGGAGGACCAGCCGACGGCGTCCTTCGCGGGCCAGCAGGACACGTATCTCAACGTCGTCGGCCCCGCGGAGATCGTCCGGCACATCAGCCGGTGCTGGGCCTCGGTGTTCACCGAGCGCGCCGTGACCTACCGCCGGCGCAACGGCGTCGACCACCGCACGGTCCACATGGCCGTGGTCGTGCAGCGGATGGTCCTGCCGCACGCGTCCGGCATCCTGTTCACCGCCGACCCCGTCACGGGCGACCGGAAGGTCTCCACCGTGGACGCCGGTTTCGGCCTCGGCGAGGCCCTCGTCTCCGGCCTGGTCAACCCCGACGTCTTCAAGGTGCGGGACGGCCGGGTCGTGGACCGGACGATCGCCGCCAAGGAGCGCGCCGTGCACGCGCTGCCCGCCGGGGGCACGCGGGAAGTGCCCCTCGACCCGGGGCAACAGGAGCAGCCCGCGCTGACGGACGCCCAGGCCGAGGAGCTCGTACGGCTCGGACGGCGGATCGAGGCGCACTTCGGCCGTCCGCAGGACATCGAATGGTGCCTGGCCGACGACGGCTTCCGGATCGTCCAGAGCCGGCCCATCACCACCCTCTTCCCCATCCCGGACGCCCCTGATCAGGACAACCACGTCTACGTCTCCGTCGGCCACCAGCAGATGATGACCGACCCCATGAAGCCCCTGGGCTACTCCATGTGGCAGCTGACGGCCATGGTGCCGATGCAGGAGGCCGGGGGGCGGCTGTTCGTCGACATCACCCGACGCCTCGCCTCGCCCACCAGTCGCGCCGGTCTCCTGGACCTCATGGGCAAGGGCGACCCGCTCACTCGGGACGCGCTGGAGACGGTCATCGAGCGCGGCGACTTCGTCCCCTCGTTCCCGGACGAGGTGCCCGCCGGTCCGCCGGCCGGCGGACCGCCCGCCCCGATCGATACCGATCCGGCCGTCGTCACCGAGCTGATCGAGCGCAGCGAGGCGTCCGTCGCGGCGCTGGAGCGCGACATCCGGGCGACGTCAGGACCGGCCCTGTTCGACTTCCTCCTGGAGGCCTTCGAGGAGCACAAGCGCGTCCTCAGCGACCCGTTGAGCTTCCAGGCGCTCATGGCGGGGATGGAGGCCACGTGGTGGCTCAACGACAAGCTGCAGGAGTGGCTCGGCGAGAAGAACGTGGCCGACACGCTGACCCTGTCCGCCCCGGACAACATCACCTCGGAGATGGGCCTCGCGCTGCTCGACGTCGCGGACGTGGTCCGGGCGCATCCGGAGGTCGTGGCGTTCCTGCAGAGTGCCGAGGGTGAGGACTTCCTCGACGAGCTGGCGAAGGTCGCGGGCGGCGCCGAGGCGCGCGACGCCATCGAGGCCTACCTCGACCGGTACGGCATGCGCTGCGTCGGCGAGATCGACATCACGCGGCCGCGCTGGCGCGAGCGCCCCGCCACGCTCGTACCCGTGATCCTGGACAACGTCAGGAACTTCGAGCCGGGCGCCGCCGAACTGCGCTTCGAGCGAGGACGGCAGAAGGCGCTGGCGAAGGAGGAGGACGTGCTGTCGCGCCTGCGGGCCCTGCCGGACGGGGAGCGGAAGGCCGAAGAGACCAAGCGGATGATCGACCGGGTCAGGACCTTCATCGGGTACCGGGAGTACCCGAAGTACGGCATCGTCAGCCGCTATTTCGTCTACAAGCAGGCCCTGCTCGAGGAGGCCGAACGCCTGGTGCGGGCCGAGGTGCTCGCCGACAAGGAGGACGTCTTCTACCTCACCTTCCAGGAATTCCACGACGCCGTGCGCACGCACCGGGTGGACGAGCGGCTCGTCCAGCGGCGCAAGGACGACTTCCGCTCGTACCACGCGCTCACCCCGCCCCGGGTGCTCACCTCGGACGGCGAGGCCGTCACCGGGGCGTACCGGCGCGACGACGCACCGGCCGGCGCCCTGATCGGCCTGCCCGTCTCCGCCGGGACCGTCGAGGGACGGGCCCGCGTCATCCTCGACATCGCGGAGGCCGACCTGGAAGCGGGCGACATCCTGGTCACGACCTTCACGGACCCCAGCTGGTCGCCGCTGTTCGTCGGCATCGCGGGCCTGGTGACCGAGGTGGGCGGCCTGATGACGCACGGCGCGGTGATCGCCAGGGAGTACGGATTGCCGGCCGTCGTGGGCGTGGCGGGGGCCACCCGGCTGATCAGGGACGGGCAGCGGATCCGCGTGCACGGGACCGACGGGTACGTCGAGCTCCTGGACTGACCTGACTCGACCCGACGTGACCTGACCGGGCGGGGGAGAGCGCGGGCGGGGCCGGACGTCACCCCACCAGGTCGGGCGAGCGCAGCATGCGCTGCGGGATGCCCCAGGCGTCGACGAGGTCGGCCGCGAGCGGCCGGATCTTGCGGCACAGGTCGTTCACCTCGCGGCGGATCGCCTTGGACCGCTGGACGGTCAGGCGGCCGTGCTCCATGAACCAGGCGCGGTCCGCCTCGATCGTGGAGAGGGCGAAGAGGTCGCACAGGAGTCCCAGCGCGACCTTGTTGCCGCCGTCGGGCAGCTGCCGCACCTTGTCGACGAACGCCTCGAGGACCAGCCGCTCGACGTGCGCGTGGGCCACCGCGATGACGTGGTCCTGCACCTGCGAGAAGACGACGCCGGGATGGGCCTCCTGACCCGTCCCCCGCTTGAGGCGGCGCGCCACACCGGCGAGCAGGTGCTCCTCGCGGAAGCGGAACATCGCGAGCTGGTACTCCGAGTCGAGGAGGCCCGCCTCCTGGTCCCACTCGTCGCCGCCGGGCAGCAGGTCGCGCACCCGCTCCAGGAGCTTGTGGGCCGAGGTCTTCTCGATGACCGTCTCGACCGCGAGGCCGGTGACGTACCGGACCATGCCGAGCTGGTCCAGGTCCTCGAACGCGCTCGCGTAGTGGGTGAGCAGGCCCTTCGCCACCAGCTGGAGCAGTACGTGGTTGTCGCCCTCGAACGTCGCGAAGACGTCACTGTCGGCCTTCAGGGCGGCGAACCGGTTGACGGCGAGGTATCCGGCGCCCCCGCACGCCTCGCGGCACTCCTGGATCGTGCGCGTGGCGTGCCAGGTGCCGAGCGCCTTGGTTCCCGCGGCCCGTGCCTCCAGCTCACGTCGTGCGAGTTCGTCGTCCTCGGTCCCCGAGAAGACCTCGTGCAACTGCGTGCGCACGACGTCCTGGGCGAAGTGCAGCGCGTAGGTGCGCGCGATGAGCGGGAGGAGTCGGCGCTGGTGCATGCCGTAGTCGAGGAGCACCTGCTCCTCGTCGTCCGAGGCGGCCCGGAACTGCCGGCGGCGCACGGCGTACTTGGTCGCGATGGCCAATGCGACCTTGCTGGCGTTGATCGCGCCGCCGGCGACGCTGACCCGCCCCTGCACCAGCGTGCCGAGCATGGTGAAGAAGCGGCGGTCCGGATGGTCGATCGGGCTCTCGTACACGCCCTCGGCGGTGACGTCCGCGAACCGGTTGAGCAGTGCCTCGCGCGGCACGCGCACGCCGTCGAACCAGATGCGGCCGTTGTCCACGCCGTTGAGGCCCATCTTGCGGCCGTCGTCCTCGATCCGGACGCCGGGGGCCACCTCGCCGTTCACACGGATCGGTACGACGAAGGCGTGCACGCCCCGGTGCTCACCGGCCACCTCCAGCTGGGCGAAGACGACCGCCAGCTCGGCGTGCCGGGCCGCGTTGCCGATGTAGTCCTTGCGCGCCTGGTCGCCTTCGGTGGTGATGACGAACTCACGGCTGTCGGCGTCGTACCGGGCCACGGTGCCGAGCGCCTGGACGTTGGAGCCGTGTCCGGTCTCGGTCATCGCGAAGCAGCCCATCAGCTCCCCGGTGATCAGACGCGGCAGGAGTGCCTCGTGGTGGCGTTCCGTGCCCAGCTGCAGGATCGCGCCGCCGAAGAGCCCGAACTGCACGCCGACCTTCACCAGGACCGAGAGATCGCCGAAGGCGAGCGTCTCGAACGCGGCGATCGACGCGCCGACGTCGCCGCCCCCGCCGTACTCCTTCGGAAAGCCCATGCCGGTCTGGCCCGTCGCCGCCATCTCGACGACCAGCTCCCGCACGCGCTCGCGGAACGCGTCGAAGCCGAGCTGTTCCGCGTCGTCCAGTACGCCCGCGTGTTTCGTCAGGTTGGCGCGGACCAGGCTTCGTACCTCGGCGTATTCGCCGTCGAGCAGCTCCGCGAGAGCCTGGACGTCGACGACGGGCTGCGCGTAGCCGCTGGGGGATGCGGTGCTGTCGGTGGCCATGTCGCCCGGCTACCCGCCCCGGGAACGATCAAATCGACCGCTTGGCCCATCCGGCGCAGGCGCGCCGCGGGGCCGCGCACCCTGGAGCCCTTTTGCGCCATTGTTCCCGTGGTGCCCCCGGTGCGTCGGATGATCTCGGTCGACGGCGGGCAGCTTTCCGTGAGCGAATCGGTGGTGAGCACCGGCCCGTGCGTCCACGTACGGACCGCCGTTCCGGGAGAAGCGAGGAGCGGATGACCGCGATCCGGGTCGGAGTGATCGGCGCCGCGGGCCGGATGGGGCGCGAGGTCGTCGGGGCCGTCGAGTCCGCCGGTGACCTGGAACTCGTCGCCGCGCTGGGCCGGAGCAGCCCGCTGGAGGGTCTCACGCGGTCGGGGGCCGAGGTCGTCGTCGAGCTGACCCATCCCGACTCGGTCATGGACCACCTGGAGTTCTGCGTGCGCCACGGCCTGCACGCGGTGGTCGGCACGACCGGCTGGACCGATGAACGCCTCGACACCCTGAGGGGCTGGCTCGCCGCCTCGCCGGGGACGGGTGTGATCGTCGGCCCCCTCTCGGTCGGTGCCGTGCTGACCATGCGCCTCGCCCAGTACGCGGCCCGCTGGTTCGAGTCTGTCGAGATCGTCGAGATGCACCACCCGGACAAGGCCGACGCCCCCGGCGGGGCCGCCGTGCGCACCGCCCGGCTCATCGCCGAGGCGCGCCGCCGGGCGGGCACCCCCGGCCGGCCGGACGCCACGACCACCGCCCTCGCCGGTGCCCGCGGCGCGGACGTCGAGGGGGTGCCGGTGCACGCCGTACGGGCGCGCGGACTCGTGGCCCACCAGGAGATCATCTTCGGTACCACGGGTGAGACCCTGACGATCCGGCACGACTCCACGGATCGCGCCTGCTTCACGCCCGGCTTCCTGCTCGGTGTGCGCCGCGTCGGTTCGGCCCCCGGGCTCACCCTCGGCCTGGAGCCGTTCATGGACCTGGACTGAGCGGGCGACCACGAGCACGTGACCGCAGACGGCCCGAAGGGTGGAGCACGTGGCAATGGGACCGCAGGGCAGCGCGCCGAGGCCTCCTCACATATCCGACGCCACACTGCGGGACTCGGCGCACATGGCGGGCGTGGAGTTCGGCGCCAGGGACGCCTCGGCCATCGCGGGCCTGCTGGTCGCGACCGGCGTCGAGCTGGTCGAGGTGGGCATGGTCTCGGGCCCGGGAACCAAGGACGCGGACCTCGTCCTCGCCACCCACGAGAGCGTGGGCCCCGAACGCTGCATGACGCTCGTCGTCGTACGCGACCGCAGGCAGGTCGGCCACGCCCTGAAGGAGGCCGAGCGGCTGGGCGTGCGGCACGTCATGTGTTCCCTTCCCACGTCGGCGTTGCACGCCGGGATG
Source organism: Streptomyces sp. NPDC036815 (assembly GCF_055609205.1). Taxonomy (NCBI): domain Bacteria; kingdom Bacillati; phylum Actinomycetota; class Actinomycetes; order Kitasatosporales; family Streptomycetaceae; genus Streptomyces; species Streptomyces sp. NPDC036815. The sequence continues at coordinate 67,089 of NZ_JBVJPW010000004.1, forward strand.
AAGCTCGGGTCGACCAGCCTCAAGTTCTTGCAGGTACTTGCGCGTTCGGCGATCTCCCAGGCCAAGGAGCGGGGCTTCCACGTCACCTTCAGCGGCGAGGACGGCGCGCGGACGCCCGCCGAGCGGCTCGTCCCGTACGTCACCTCCGGCTTCTCGGCCGGGGCCGACCGCTTCCGGCTCGCCGAGACCGTCGCCTGCCTCTCGCCCTGGCAGATGGAGGAGACGGTCGCGCGGCTCGTGGCGATCGAAGGCTCCGAGATCGAGGTCCACTCGCACAACATGCTGGGCATGGCCGTCGCCAACTCCCTCGCCGCCGTCCGGGCCGGCGCGCGGTGGATCTCCGCGACCGTCGGCGGCATCGGTGAGCGCGGCGGCAACACTCCGCTGGCCGAACTGCTCACCGCGCTGCGCGTCCTGCACGGGGACACCCGCTTCGACCTGACCCACCTCACCGCGCTCTCCCGCATCGCGCTGAAGGGTTCCGGTCTGGGCGAGGCCTTTCAGCCCGGGCCGACCACCCGTCACTCGTTCGCCTACGAACTGACGGGCCAGCTCAGCAACCCGGAGGCGTACGAGACGCTGCCGGCCGAACTCGTCGGCAACACCCGCCGGTTGAGGGTCCGCAGCCGTCTCACTCCCGGCCTGATCGCCTGGGCGCTCGCCGACACGGACATCGACGTGGACGTCGGCGCCTTCACCTCCTGGCTCGTCGAACGGCAGCGGCGGGCGGGCAACCCGCTGCTCGACCGGGACGCGATCCGCACGGCCGCCGTGGCCTTCGCGGCCGCGTGAACCCCACGCGGCGACCCGATCCCCACCCGATCACCGGAGGTTGTGCATGACGCCCCCTACGCTCACCGGTACCTGCCCCGAGTGCGAGACGAACCTGACCACGCCGGTCATGGGCACCGGAGAGACCCTCGTCTGCCCCGAGTGCCTGCTCACCCTGCGCATCGAGGAAGCCGCCGACGGCCGCATGACGTTGCGCATGGTCGAGACGCGGCTGCGCGACTGGGGCCAGTGACGTGCCGCCGACCGTCGCGCTGGCCGCGGACCGGATCGGCTGGGAGGAACGGCGGCTGATCGCCGCGGCCCCGGCACTCGGCCTGCGCCTGCGGTGGGTCAACGACGAGTCGATGTGCCTCGGCCACCCGGACCTCCCCGCGCTCGCGGGCTACGACGGACTCCTGGTGCGCAGCCGCAGCTACACCCGTGGCGGCCTCATCGCCACGCTCGCCGAGGCCGCCGGCATCCGCACCTCGAACACCGCGCACACCATCCACACCTGTCAGAACAAGGCCACCCTGCGCACCGTGCTGCGCGCCGCCGGACTGCCCGTCCCGGACTTCCGACTCGTGCTCTCCCGCGCGGACTTCGAGTGTTCTCTGCAAGAACTTCCACTGCCGCTGGTCCTCAAGCCCGTCTTCGGCGGCATGGGCCGAAGGGTCACCCTGCTCCGGGACGCCGACACCGCCCCTTCCGTATACGACTACGTCGAGGACCTCGGGCACGCCTTCGAACAGGCCTGCCTGGTGGAGCCGTACGTCGGCGGAACATCCGTACGCTGCCTGGTCGGGGGAGAGGACCTGCTCGGCGCCGCCGAGTTCACCGCAGGACCCACCGAGTGGCGCACCAACGCGGCGCTGGGCGGCCGGGGCCGGGCCACGGCCCGCGACCCGGAGCTGCGCAAGATCCTCGACGGTGTGGTGCGCACGCTGGGGCCGGGAATCTACGGAGTCGACCTCTTCCGCACCCCCGACGGCTACCTGGTCAACGAGGTCAACCACGCCCCGGCCTTCCGGGCCCTGGCCACGGCGACCGGAACCGATCTCCCCGCGGCCGTCGCCCGCAGCGTACGAGAGGCCCTCGCATGATCCGCGCGGGAGTCGTCGGAGCCTCCGGACTCGTCGGCGGGGAACTCATCAGGCTGCTCACGCCCCACCCCGGGCTGGACCTGACCTTCCTCGGCGGCTCCGCGAGCGCCGGGCGGCACATCGGCGAACTGCACCCCGGGCTGCGCGAACCGGCCCTGACCGTGCGGCACGTCACCGAGGCCACCACCGGACGGCTCGACGTCGTCTTCCTGGCCACCCCCGCCCCGGTCTCGGCGGCCCTCGCCGCGCTGCTCGCCGACCGCGTTCCGGCCGTGATCGACCTCAGCGGCGCCTTCCGCATCCGCACCCCGGAACTCCACGACCGCTGGTACCCGGCGGTGGAGCGCCGCGCGGACCTCCTGCGCCGCTCCGTGTACGGGGTCCCGGAGCTGATCGGTGATCAACTGGCGGACGCCGCGCTGATCTCGCTCCCCGGCTGTCATGCGACGGCGGTCACGCTGGGCCTGGCGCCGCTCGCCCTCGGTCTCGGTCTGCCGCTGGAGAAGGTGCTCGTGGACGCCAAGAGCGGGTCGAGCGGCAGCGGACTGCGCCTGCGCACCGCCGCTCTGCACCCGCTGCGCAGCGGCGCCATCACGCCGTACGCCCCGACCGGTCACCGGCACGCCGCCGAGGTCACCGACTTCCTGCGGCGGAGAAGGCCCGGTTCGATCGGCTCGTTGAGCATGTCGGCCTACGGCGTCCCCACCGTGCGGGGGCTGCTCGCGAGCATCTACGTGTTCACGGACGAGGTGGTCGGCCGGCGCGAGCTGCAACGGGCGTACGTCCGCTACTACAAGGGGCACCCGTTCGTCCGCGCGCGGCGGCACACCGAGACGCGGATCCCGGTGCCCGACCCGCAGGCGGTCCTCGGCTCCAACTTCTGCGACGTGACCGCCCTCGCCGACGAGGACGGGGGACGCATCGTCGTCCTCGCCGCTCTCGACAATCTCGTCAAGGGCGCCGCGGGCCAGGCGGTGCAGGCCGCCAACCTGCGCTTCGGGCTGCCCGAGGAGACGGGGCTGACGATGATGCCGGTGATGCCCGCATGAGCAGCGCCCCGCTCCCGGCGCCGACGGCCGTCGTCAAACTCGGCGGCAGCTGCCTCGAAACACTCGACGACCGCTGGTGGGACGATCTGGCCCGGCAGGCACGGCAACGTCCCCTGATCCTCGTCCACGGCTGGTCCCGGCCGCTGCGGCGACTCGACCCCCGCCACGGCCGCCCGTCCGCGATGCTGCGCGACCGCTACGGAAACCGGAGCCGCTGGACCACCCCCGAGGTCCTCGATGACATCAGGACCGTCAGCTCGGCGCTGGGCGAGGCGATCCTGAAGCGGCTCGCGGAGCGTGACGTCACCGCGGAGCGGCTGCTCGGCAGCGACGGGCTGATCGGCGCGGGTCCGGCCGAACGCCTGTGGTGGCAGGGCAAGCGGCTGGTCGAACTCGACAACCTCGTCGGCCCGGTAGACATCGTGCGCACGGGGCCGCTGGAGCCCGCCCGGCCGGGCCACGTCCGCGTCGTGACCCCACTGGCCCGCAACGCGTCGGGTCAGGAGGTCAACACCGACGCCGACCGGGCGGCGGCCGCGCTCGCCGGCGCCGTCGGAGCCCGGGACCTGGTACTCGTCACCGACGTCCCCCATCTGATCGTCGAAGGGAAGCCGGTGCGCCACGTCTCCGAAGAGACGGCGATCGGTCTCCGCGACACCGTCGTCACCGGCGGGATGCGGAAGAAGCTGCGCGCCGCGTGCGAGGCCCTGGACCACGGAGTGCGGTGCGTCGTCATCGGCGACGGCACCGTCACCGCCCTGCTCACCGCCCGCACGGGAACCCTCGTCGCCGGAACTCCCGCCACCGGAGCCTGAGGAGGCCGGGCCCGTGCTCCGTCCCCACGTCCTCGTCGTCGACAACGGAACGCTGTCACTCCCACAACTGCGCGCCCGCCTGGAGGACTTGGGGTCCGCCACGGCCGCGGTGGACACGGCCTCCCTGCCGTCCCGGCTCTCCGGCCGCTACCAGGCGATCGTGCTCAGCGGCACGAAGGTGCGCGCCCACGACCTCGACCACTACCGGCCCCTCATCGACCTCGTCGCGGACACCGACGTCCCCGTCCTCGGCATCTGCGGCGGCATGCAGATCCTCGCCGTCGCCGCGGGCGGCCACCTGTCCCCGGGGCCCCAGCGGGTCGGGCGCTGCGAGGTTCAAGTCGACACGGGGGAGCCGCTCTTCGCCCACGTCCGGCCGACCGTGACGCTCTTCCAGCGGCACACCCTGTACCTGCGCGAGGCCCCTGCGGGCTTCCGCGTCATCGGCCGCTCCGCGCAGGCGCCCGTGGAGTTCCTCCGCTCGGCCGACGGCCGCCTGACCGGCTCCCAGGCCCATCTGGAATACCGGGCCGATGGCCGGGAGATCCTGCGGGGGTTCACGCGGTTCTACCGCTGAGCCGCCGCTGTGTCCCACCGGACCCGGCACAATGGACGGCGTGGACGCGGATGAGTTCGAGGGCGGGGCCGGGGCGGATGCCGCCGGTGGGGACGAGGCGGTTCCGGTGATCAGGGAGGTCGATCACGGCACCGCCAAGCTCATGCCCGACGTCGACCGGCCGCGGGCCTGGCTGCTCACGGTCGACGGCGCCCCCCAGTCGTACGTCGACCTGGACGAACCCACGCACCTGGAGTTCGAGTACGCGCGCAGGCTCGCGCACGTCCTGGACGCCATGGCCGAACCGGGCGACCCCCTCGACGTCATCCACCTCGGCGGGGGAGCGCTCACCCTGCCCCGCTACCTGGCCGCCACCCGGCCCGGTTCACGGCAGCAGGTGGTGGAGGCGGACCGGGGGCTGCTGCGCCTGGTCGCGGAGCAGTTGCCGCTGGCCGGGGGGAGCGGGGTCGCCGTGCACGGCGCGGACGCCCGTGCGTGGCTGGAGGCGGCGCCGGGCGCGAGCGCCGACGTCGTCGTCGCCGATGTCTTCGGCGGCTCCCGCGTCCCCGCGCACCTCACCACGCTCGCGTACGCGCGGGCCGCCGACCGGGTGCTGCGCCCGGGCGGGTACTACATCGCGAACCTCGCCGACGGCGCGCCCTTCACGTTCCTCCGTTCCCAACTGGCCACGTTCGCCGAGGTGTTCGCGGAGCTCGCGCTGATCGCCGAGCCGTCCGTGCTGCGCGGGCGCCGCTTCGGGAACACGGTACTGATAGCCGCGCACGGTCCCATCGACGTCGGAGTGCTGGCCCGCCGGACCGCGTCCGACGCCTTTCCCGCCCGGGTCGCGCACGGCGACGCGCTGCGGCGCCTCATCGGGGACGCGCGGCCGGTGCGCGACGAGGACGCGGTGGCCTCACCCGAGCCGCCCGACGGCGCCTTCTCCATCGGGTGACGGCTCGGCGGCCCCGCGCGAGACGGGCTTCGCCGACGCCACCACCTCCGTCGTGCGCCGCGTCAGGTTGCGTACGTCGGGGACGAACAGGACGGCCGCCGTCACGAGCACCACGAGGCAGGCGCAGCCCCACAGGGACGCGGACAGGCCGAACGCCGACTGCGCGGGCCCGGCGAGCGCCGTCGCGAGCGGCACCATCGCGACCGAGCCGAACCAGTCGTACGCGGCGACGCGCGACAGCTTCTCCTCCGGGATCTCCTGGTGCATCGCGGTCATCCACGAAACGCCGAACACCTCGATCGCCACGCCGCTGACGGACATCACCGCGGCCAGACCCGCGAGCGGCAGCGGCACGGCGAGCGCCGCCGAGGGGGCGGCCAGCGGGAAGACGCAGAGGGTGCCCGCGAGCAGCAGCCGCCGCGGCTTCCACCGCGTCATCAGGAACGCCCCGCCGACCGTGCCCGCGCCGAACGCGCCGAGCGCGAGGCCCCACGGCCCCGCGCCGCCCAGTTCGTCGCGCGCGACCAGCGGTCCGAAGACCGACTCGGCGGCGCCGACCACCGCGACCACCACCGAGAACTGCGCCACGATCGACCACAGCCAGGGCCGCCCGGTGAACTCCCGCCAGCCGTCCCGCAGGTCGGCCATGAGCCCCTCGCCGGGCGCGCGCTCCGGTATGTGGCCGACGTCGAGGAACGAGCGCAGCGCGCCCGCGACGGCGAACGCGACGGCGTCCACGGCCAGCACCCAGCCGGGCCCGAGCGCCGCGACCATGAGGCCGCCGAGGGCGGCGCCGCCGAGCCCCGCGCCCTGCATGGCCATGCGGTACGTCGCGAAGGCCCGGCCGGCCTGCTCGCCGCTGACCGACGACATCAGCATGCCCTCGGCGGCGGGCCCGAAGAAGGCCTGGCCGACTCCGCCGAGTCCGGTGAGGACCATCATCTGCCACAGCCGCGGTTCGCCCGCGAGGACGAGCGCGGCGAAGGCCGCCTGCGACACGCAGTTGAGGGCGTTGGCCGCGACCATGACGTGGTGGCGCGGCAGCCGGTCGGCGACCGCACCGCCGATGAGCAGGAACAGGACGAGCGGCAGCGTCCGCGCGGCGGCCACGAGTCCGACGTCCCCGCCGTCGCCTCCCGCGTCCAGGACCGCGAACGCCGCCGCGATCAGCGCCCCGTGGCTTCCGAGGTTCGTCACGATCGCGGCGGCGGTCAGCAGCGTGTAGTTGCTGCCTGCCCAGGAGGGGCGGCGGCGCGGGGCGGGAGCGGCGGTGGTCACTCCGGGACTGTCCCCGGCGGGGGACCGGCTTGCCAAACCGTTTGTGCCGCCCGCTCGGGGAAGCTCCGAGGCTCTCGGGATCAGCCCGGGACGTCCCGGGAACCCCGGCGGCTCAGGACTCCTCGGTCGCCGCCTCGCTCCACCGGACCGTGCTCAGGATCTTCTTCACCGTGGCGTCGGATACCTCCTCCTTGACGCCCTTGGCGCCGTAGAGGGTCCAGGCCACGTACTCACCGGCCTCGTTCTTGAAGCCGAACGTGGTGGCCTTGCCCTCGGAGTCGCACTTGGCCGAGGTGGCGGCGCCGGACGTCGTCGACGTCGCGAGGCTGCCCTTGATGCCGGACGTGGTGGTGTAGTCCTCGACCTTGCTGATCTTGATCTTCTTCTTGTCGGCCTTCGTCTGCTCGGTGTAGCCGCCGAAGACCCACCAGGCCGAGTCGTTGCGCGCGATGTCCTTGGTGTTCTTGGCGCCGTTCTGGCCCTTGGTGCCGACCGCGGCGAGCGAGGTGTCGTCGGACTCGCCGTCCTTGTCGTCGTCGGAGGTGCACCACTTCTCTTTGTAGACCGCGGGCGAGGACATGATGATGATCGACTTCGCGCCGTCTTCCTTGCGGTCGTCGAAACCGAGGAGGGTGTCCGGCGTCTCGACCTTCCAGTCGGCCGGCACGTCGAAGGCGGTGCCCCACTTGGGGTTCACCACGACCTGCCAGCCGTCGATCGTCGGCTTGTCCTCGCCGCCCTCGCCGCGCGCGTTCCCGTCGTCGCTGGGCTTCGGGCTCGGCTTCTCGGTGGCCGGCTTCGAGGGGGACGGCTTCGCCGGACCCGCCTCGTCGTCCTTGTCGCCGCCGAGGATCAGGAAACCGGTGACACCGGCGGCTGCCACCACGGCGAGCGCGGCCACGATGGCGGTGATCTTCGTCTTGTTGCCGCCGCCACCGCCCTGACCGCCGCCACCGTTCTGGGACGGCATGGGCGGGGGCGTGGGAGCCGCCCACTGCGGCTGCTCGGGCTGCGAGAAGCCGCCCGACTGCGGCTGCTGGTAGCCCCCCGCAGGCTGCTGCTGATGACCCGGCTGCTGCTGCGGGTACCCCGACTGCTGGTATCCCGGCTGCTGATACGGGTTCGGCTGCTGGTACCCCGGCTGCTGGTACGGGTTCTGACTCTGGTCCTGCGGGTTCTGCTCGCCCCCGGGCGGCTGCTGTTCTGGCCACATGGCCAGTAACCATAGATGGGCCACGGGGCGGCGTGCCACGGCCGATCACCCGCGGCGCCGTCCGCGCGACCGCCGTAACGGGAGAAGCCGGTCAAATGGCGCGGTTCTTCACCGGGCGGCCGCACTTTTCCCCCGTACTCGACCCGACACGGGCGGGCCGGGTCAGGAGTTCGTCGGCTCTCCGTACGTGCGGACCGTGCTGAGGATCTTCATCACCGTCTTCTCGGGCAGCTCGTCCGCCACGCCCGTGGCGCCGTAGAGGCTCCACGACACGTACTCACCGGCGGAGTTCTTGAAGCCGAAGGTGATCGCCTTTCCGTCGGTGGCGCACTTGCCCCGCTGGGGCGTGTTCTTGGACCTGGCCCGGGCGATGCTGCCCTTGATGCCGGAGGCGGTGGTGTACGGCTGTGCCTTGTCGTCGTTCGTGAAGCTCTTCTTGTCCGGCTGGGTGTACCCGCCGTAGACCCACCAGCCGACCTGGTTGACCGCGACCTCGGCACTGTTCCTCGCCCCCTTGGCGCCCTTGGTGCCCACGGCGGCGAGCTCGTGGTCCTCGGTCCTGCCGTCCTTGTCCTCGTCGACGACACACCACTTGGGCCGCAGGTACGCGGGGGCCGACATGGTCATCAGCGGCTTGCCGGTCTTGATGTCCTCGAAGGCGATCGCGGAGCCGGGGTTCTGCACCTCCCACTCCGGCGGCACGTCGAAGGCGGTGCCCCACTTCGGGTTCACCACGACCCGCCAGCCCTTGATGGTCGGCTTCGGATCGCCGTCCGTGCCGCGCCCGCCGTCACCGTCGGCGCTGCCGCCGTCCGCGGTCGGCTCCGGCTTCCGGGAACCCGCCTCGGCGGGGGAGCCGGCCTTGGCGTCCTTGTCGTCATCGCCACTGAACAGCAGGAAGCCGGTCACCCCGGCGGCCACGACCACGGCGGCGGCCGTCACCAGCGCGACGATCCTGGTCCTGCCCCTGCCGCCCCGGTCTCCGTCACCGCCGCCGCCCGGAACCTGCGGGGCGCCCGTCGGCGCGGTCGGGGCGCTCCACTGTCCCTGCGGCCCGGCCGCGGGCTGCTGGTAGGGGTGGGGCGCCTGATACCCCGGTTGCTGATACGGGTTCGGCTGCTGGTACCCCGGCTGCTGGTACGGGTTCTGCCTCCGGTCCTGCGGGTTCTGCTCGCCCCCGGGCGGCTGCTGTCCTGGCCACATGGCGGGACACGATACGGGTGCCGGTCCCGCAAGATCACAACGGCCCCGACGTGCCCCGCTCGAAGGCGGGTTCTCAGTTCTCGGAAGCCTTGTACTCGCGCACCGTCGAGAGCATCTTCCGCACGGTGGCGTCCGGGAGTTCGTCCGCGACGTCCTTGGCGCCGTGGAACGACCAGGACACGAACTTCCCCCGGGAGTCCTTGAAGGCGAACACCGTCGCCTTGCCGTCCGAGTCGCACTTGCCCTGCTTCTCGACGCCGGACGAACTCGCGCTCACCAGGCTGCCCTTGATGCCCGACTTCGTGGTGTACGTCTCGGTCGGCCCGGTGGTGACCGTCTTCCTGTCCGGCTGCGTGTACACGCCGTAGACCCAGTTGGCCGCGTCGTGCCGCGCGACCGCCCCGGTGCTCTTGGCGCCGCGGTTGCCCCGGGTGCCCGCGGCCGCCAGCTGCCTGTAGTCCTTCGTGCCGTCCCGGTCCTCGTCGCTGGCGCACCACTTCTCCTTGAAGTAGGCGGGGGCGGCGTACGCGGCGAGGAACTCCGCCGATTCGTCCTCGGCGTCCTCGTTCTCCACGACTCCGCCCGCCCAGTCCCGCGACTCCAGGGACCACTCGGCGGGCACGTCGAACGCGAGGCCGAGCTTGGGGTTGACGACGACCTTCCAACCGGCCACGGCCGGTTCGGGCATGCCGTCGCCGGTACGGGGATTGGCGTCGTCCTCCGAGCCGCTGGGCGCCGGTGAGACGGCCGCGGTCCCGGTCGGGTCGGGCTTGGCGGTGTCGTCCTTGTCGCCGCCGAGGAGCAGGGCGCCGGTGACGCCCGCGGCCACCACGACCGCGCCCGCGGCGACGAGGGCGATCAGTTTGGTGCGGTTGCCGTTGCCGCCGCGCGGGGGTTCCGGCGGGGCGCCGTGCGGGCCGCCGGGCAGGGTCGGCGCGTTCCAGGGGGCCTGCTGCCCGTACGGGTTGGGCTGCTGGTACCCGGGCTGCCGGTACGGGTTCTCGCCCTGGTTGCGACCGTCGTTCCGGCCCTGGCCCTGCTGGTTCTGCTCGCCCCCGGGCGGCTGCTCTCCTTGCCACATGGGCGTCAACGATAGGTGACGGTGATCCACACCGGGACCGGCCCCGGCCGCCAGGTGAGACGGGTCCTGGTCAAGAAACGCTACCCGTGGGTAACATCACCGCATGAGCGCAGACCAGATGTCGATCGGCGAGATGCTCGCCGCCACGGTTCCGATGGCCAGGACCCTGAACCTCGAGTTCCGCGAGACCACGCCCGACAGGGCCGTGGTGGCCCTGCCCGACCAGGGCGAGTACCACAACCACGTCGGCGGCCCGCACGCCGGTGCCATGTTCACGCTGGGCGAGTCCGCGAGCGGCGCCATCGTCCTCGCCGCGTTCGGGGCGGAGCTCTCGCGGGCCGTACCGCTCGCCGTCAGCGCGGAGATCGCGTACAAGAAGCTGGCGATGGGACCCGTCACGGCCACGGCGACCCTCGGTCGCCCGGTCGCCGACGTGATCGCCGAACTGGACGCGGGCAAGCGTCCCGAGTTCCCGGTCGCCATCGAGATCCAGCGCGAGGACGGTGCCGTCACCGGCGAGATGACCGTGGTCTGGACGCTGCGGCCCAACAACCCGAGCTGAGAACGGGCCCGGTCGCCCCGGGTCGACCCCACAGGCGCGCGGAGGCCCGCGGCCGTGTCCGACGACACGGCCGCGGGCCTCTTTTCGTGCACCGCTCGCGCACCGCTCGTGCACCGCTGTCGTGCCTCTCCAGCGCACCGCCCGTGCACCGCCACCGAAGTCCCGGCGCGGCGCGCCCGTCAGAGCCGGGCCGCGCTTCTTGTTCAACTTATTGACACGAGTCATCTCCGGTCATAGTTTTCCCGCCGCCACACGTGGTGCCTAACGGGGTGTCAAGTCGGTTCTGCCGCATAGTGCGTTCAAAGGCCGAACAGCGACCCGCCGTTGGCACGTGTACACGCTTCACACAGTCGTGTTCGCGCATCAGGCACAGAAGGAAGTGACGGCTCATGTCCGACTCCGTGTCCCGCTCCGTGTCCCGGCGGTCAGCCCTCAGGCTGGCCGGCGGTGCGATCACCGTGGCAGCCGCGGCCACCGCCGGTGTGGCGGTGCCCTCGCACGCGGCCGCCCGCGCCAGACAGGGCCCCGGCGCGGGCCCGCGCGTCGAATCCCTCATCGGCAAGCTCACGCTCGACGAGAAGATCTCCCTGCTGCACGGCGCCACCGACCCCAAGAGCCACGGTCAGGCGGGATACGTCCCCGGCGTGCCGCGCCTGAAGATCCCGCCGCTGCGCCTCGCCGACGGCCCCGCGGGCGTCCGCGTCACGGCCCGTGCCACCGCCCTGCCCGCTCCCGTCCTGCTCGCCTCGGCCTTCGACCCCGCACTCGCCCGCCGCTACGGCCAGGTCATCGGCCGCGAGGGACGCGCCCTGGGGCAGGACGTGCTGCTCTCGCCCATGGTCAACCTCATCCGCACGCCGTACGCGGGCCGCAACTTCGAGACCTTCGGCGAGGACCCGCTGCTCGCCGCCGACCTGGTGTCCGCCGAGATCAAGGGCATCCAGGGCGAGGGACTCATCGCGACCGTCAAGCACTTCGCCCTGAACAACCAGGAGAAGGACCGCATGTCCGTCGACGTGCGCGCCGACGAACGGACCCTGCACGAGACGGAACTGCGCGGGTTCGAGGCGGCCGTCGCCGCAGGCACCGGCGCCGTCATGGGCGCGTACAACAAGGTCAACGGGACCTTCGCCTGCGAGAACAAGACGCTGCTCGACGACATCCTGCGCGACCGCTGGGGCTTCGAGGGCTGGGTGATGACCGACTGGTTCGCCCAGCACAGCACCGCCGCCGCCCTCGCCGCCGGGCTCGACATGGAGATGCCGGACGACGCGTACTACGGGGCCGCCCTGAAGAAGGCCGTCAGGAACGGCAGCGTGCCCGAGGCGCAGGTCGACCGTTCGGTGCGCCGGATCCTCCGCGTCATGGACCGGTTCGGGCTGCTCGGCAAGAGCGTGCCGCCGCGGCCGGGGCGCGACGCGAAGGCCGGGGCGGCGGTCGCCCTGGAGGTCGCCAAGGCGGGCGCCACCCTGCTGCGCAACGTGCACAGGACCCTGCCGCTGACCGGCCGCGCCGCCCGCGACATCGCCGTCATCGGGCCCACCGGCCGCTACCCGTTCGTCAGCGGAGGCGGCAGCGCCCACGTCGTCCCCGACCGCGCGGACAGCCCGCTCCACGCCATCACCGCACGGGCCGGGCGCGGCGCCGACGTCACGTACGCCCTGGGCGAGGACCTCTACGGCAAGGCCATCCCGCGCCGCGCGCTCACCCCCGGCTTCGACCCGGAGGGCCAGCGGGTCGCCGCCGGGAAGGAGTGGACGTACGACGGGACGCTGACACCCGCGGAACCGGACGAGTGGACGCTCGTCATCCACTACTCGGGCGAGCGGCCCAAGGTGGAGCTCGACGGCACCGAGCTCTATCCGACGCTGCCGGGCGTCGGCGAGTACTTCTCCGGAGGCCTCGTCTCCAGTGCGCCCGACGGGCTGAACGTGCGCCGTGCCACGCTGCGCCTCACCGGCGACGGGCACCGGCTGCGGATCAGGGCGAAGGGCGGGGGGAAGGGGCAGACGTTCCGGCTCCGCCGCGTCACCGGCGGCACCCGCGCGGCGGACGTCGCCGAGGCGGTACGGGCCGCGCGCGCCGCGCACAGCGTGATCCTCTTCGCCTACGAGGACGCGACCGAGGGCCAGGACCGCACGACCGTCGCGCTCCCCGGCCACCAGGAGCACCTGATCCGGGCGGTGACCGCGGCCAACCCGCGCACCACCGTCGTCCTGAACACCTCGTCGGCGACCTCGATGCCGTGGCTGGAGCGGACCGCCGCCGTGCTGCAGATGTACTACCCCGGCCAGGAGGGCGCGGCCGCCACCGCCGCCGTCCTGTTCGGCGACTGCGACCCCGGCGGGCGGCTCACCCAGTCCTTCCCGGTGGACGACGACCACCATCCGATGGCGGGCGATCCGCGCCGCTACCCCGGCGTCGACGGAGTCGAGGAGTACTCGGAGGGCATCCACGTCGGCTACCGCTGGTACGACGCCGAAGGCGTGCGGCCGCTCTTCCCCTTCGGGCACGGCCTGTCGTACACGGCCTTCGCCTACCGGGATCTCGCCGTCCGCAGGGCGGGGCGGGGGCTGGACGTGAGCTTCACCGTGCGCAACACGGGCAGCCGCCACGGCGTCACCGTCGCGCAGGTCTACGTCGGCCCCTCGCCCGACCTGGACCTGCCCCAGGCCGAGCGGGCACTCGGCGGCTACCGGCGGCTCGCGCTGCGCGCGGGGGAGCGGCGGCGCGTCACCGTCCACGTCGAGGGGCGTGCCCTGGCGGCGTGGGATTCCGACCGTCACGGCTGGGTGCGCGGCACCGGCCGGCGCACGGTGCAAGTGGGCACCTCCGCAAGCGACTTGATTCTCTCCGCGTCCACCGTCGTCAAGGGAGGCGGCTCATGAAGGGCAACGACAGGGGCAGGGGCAGGGGCAGGGGCAGGGGCAGGGGCAAGGGTGGTGCGGGCGGGCGGATACGACGCCTCGCGTCGGTGGGGGCCGTCCTCGTGGCGGCCGCCGCGGCCGCCCTCGTTCCGCTGTCGGCCGAGGCCCAGCAGGGGGCCGATCCCCGGCGGGACGGCCCGGCCGTCACGGACAGCACACTGGTGCGCACCGACGCCGGCTGGATCCGGGGCGAGTCCACGGCCGAGGGCCGGCAGTTCCTCGGCGTCCCCTACGCGCGGCAGCCCGTCGGGCGCCTGCGCTGGCGGGAACCGCGCCCCGTGCGGGCCTGGCACGGAGTGCGCAGCGCGACCACCTTCGGCAACCGCTGTGTACAGGACGCGAGTTGGGACCCCGGCTACGAGAAGCCCACCCACACCGAGGACTGTCTCGACCTCAACGTCTACACGCCGCAGGGCCGTGCCGCGCACCGCCCCGTGATGGTGTGGCTGCACGGCGGCGGCCTGACCGCGGGCGCGGGGCGGGACATCGTGCCCGACACCTTCGCCCGCCGGACCGGCGCCGTCGTCGTGACCGTCAACTACCGCCTCGGAGCAATGGGGTTCCTCGCGGCAGCGGGCCTCGACGACGAGGCGTCCGACGGTGTGTCCGGCAACTACGGGCTGCTCGACCAGCAGGCCGCGTTGCGCTGGGTCCGCGCCAACATCGGCCGGTTCGGCGGCGACGCGGGCCGCGTCACCATCGCGGGCGAGTCCGCGGGCGGCCGGTCCGTCTGCACCCTGCTCGCCTCGCCGACCGCCCGCGGCCTGTACCGCGCGGGCATCGTGGAGAGCGGCGCGTACGGCGACTGCGCGGGCCGCGAGCGACGGCGGGCGGCCGGTGACGGCAGGGCGTTCGCGAAGAAGGCGGGCTGCCCGGATCCGAAGACGGCCCTCGCCTGTCTGCGGGGCAAGTCCGCCAAGGAGATCCTCGCGGCGCAGGCAGGCTTCGACTGGGGTCCGGTCGTGGGCGGCGCGTTCCTGCCGGTACAGCCCGCGCGGGCGTACGAGAAGGGGAGCGCGGCCGGGGTGCCCGTGCTGAACGGCGCCAACAGCGACGAAGGCCGCCTGTTCGCGTTCGGCCGGTTCGACGGGAAGGGCGAGCCGCTGACCGCCGAGCGGTATCCGGCGGTGCTCGCCGAGGAGTACGGGCCCGAGCTCGGCCGCCGTGTCCTGCGGACCTATCCGCTCGCGGACCACGCCTCGCCCACGCACGCGTACGGTGCGGCGGTCGGTGACCGGATGTTCGCGTGCACGGCACTGCGCATGGACAGGGCGCTCGCGGGCCGCGGTCCCGTCTACGCCTACGAGTTCGCGGACCGCACCTCGCCGCCCTTCGCGTCGCTGCGGGAGCTGGGAACCGACTTCGACTTCGGCGCGACGCACGTCAACGAAGTGCAGTACCTCTTCAAGCACTTCGGCCTGGACTCGCCGTTCAACACCGAACAGCGGGCGCTGGCGCGGCGGATGGTGCAGTACTGGGGCTCCTTCATCCGTACCGGGGTGCCGCGCGCCGAGAGCGGGCCCGCCGCGCCCGACCAGCGGACCCGGCCGGGGCGGGTGCTCTCCCTGCGCACCGCGTCGGCGGGCGGGACCGCGATCAGCACGACGGTGCACGCCGAGCACCGGTGCGGCCTCTGGGACGCCGTTCCGGCCGGGTGAGCCCGTCCGGGTAGGCTGCCCGGCGTGCGCGTCCGTGGGGGGAGCGCACGCCGGGCACACACACTTGGACCACGGGAGGAACCGGCGTTGCACGTTCAGGAGTGGCTGGAGCAGGTACCAGCCGTCAGCATCTACGCGCTGGTGGGCCTCGTCATCGGACTGGAGAGCCTGGGCATTCCGCTGCCCGGTGAGATCGTCCTGGTCTCGGCGGCGCTGCTGTCCTCCCAGCACGGCGACCTCAACCCGGTGATCCTCGGGGCGTGCGCCACCGTGGGCGCCATCGTCGGCGACTCCATCGGGTACGCCATCGGACGCAAGGGCGGCCGGCCGCTCCTTGCCTGGCTGGAACGGAAGTTCCCCAAGCACTTCAGCGCCGCCCACGTGGCGAGCGCCGAGCGGTCCTTCCAGAAGTGGGGCATGTGGGCGGTCTTCTTCGGCCGCTTCGTCGCCCTGCTCCGCATCTTCGCCGGACCGCTCGCGGGCGTCCTGCGCATGCCGTACTGGAAGTTCCTGATCGCCAACGTGCTCGGCGGCATCATCTGGGCGGGCGGCACCACCGCCGTCATCTACTACATCGGCGTCGTCGCCGAGGACTGGCTCAAGCGCTTCTCGTACGTGGGGCTCGGCATCGCCGTGCTGATCGGCATCGGCTCGATGCTGCTCGTCAAGCGCCGGGCGAAGAAGGCGGCGGCGGAACCGGAGGCCGAGGAGGCCGCCGGAGCGGCCGGGACCACGGCGGCCGAGCCGCGTCCCGTCACCGCCACCGACTGAACCGACCGGTCATCGACCGGTTTCCGATCGGTCCGGTAACCGGCGGATCAGGTCACCAAGAAACGCTTGGTCACCAGAATGCCTGGTCAGCCCGCCGCATGCGCGTCGCGGTGGGCTTTGACCAGCTCCAGGTACACCGTGCTGTTGAGGGTGATCCCCGCGCGCTCCTCGTCGGTGAGCGTCCGGCGGACCTTCGCGGGCACCCCCGCGACGAGCGAACCGGGCGGCACCTCCATGCCCTGCGGCACGAGGGCCTGGGCCGCCACCAGGGACCCGGCGCCGATCACCGCGCCGTTGAGGACGGTCGCGCCCATGCCGATCAGGCAGTCGTCCTCGACGGTGCAGCCGTGCAGGACGGCGTTGTGCCCGACCGAGACGCGCTCCCCGACCGTGAGGGGGAAGCCCGGGTCGACGTGCAGGCTGCAGTTGTCCTGGATGTTGCTCTGCGCGCCCACGACGATGGGCCCGCAGTCGGCGCGCAGCACCGCGCCGTACCAGGTGCTCGCCCCGGCGTGCAGGGTCACCTCGCCGAGCACGACGGACGTGGGCGCGGTGAACGCCTCCTGGTCGATCTTCGGGACCTTGCCGCCGATGCCGGTGACGAGTGCCTCGTGGCCCATCGGGTCTTCCCCTCTTGTGTCCGTTTCTTGTGTTCGTCTCTTGTGTCCGTCCGCGACGCGTCGCGCCTGACGGCACCGTACGGGACGCCGGGGCTTCGGCCGTCGCGTGGGGTGAAGATCACAGGCCGACGGCCTGCGGGGCCTTGCGGCACTGAGTAACGTGAGCGGGTGCCGAAGAACAGGAACACGTTCTCATCGCTTGCCGCCGGGCCCCGCCGGCTGGCGCAGCGCGCCGTCCACGCGGGCTGGGACTGGGTGCAGCGCACCGGCGCGGTGACGGCCGCGCACCCCGGCAGGCTGCGGTTCGGCGCGATCGGCGAGGGCACCCGGCTCGCCTTCCCGCAGGGCACCGTCTTCGGGGAGCCGTGGATCACCGTCGGCGACCACTGCATCGTCGGCCAGCACGTCACGCTCACCGCCGGGATGATGCCCGACCTCGACCTCGGCCCCGATCCGATCCTCCGCATCGGCAACGGCGTGGTGCTCGGCCGCGGCAGCCACGTCATCGCGGACACGACGGTCTCCATCGGTGACGACTGCTACTTCGGCCCCTACGTGTACGTGACGTCCACCAACCACTCCTACGACGACCCGCACACGCCCATCGGCAAGCAGTGGCCCCGCATGGAGCCGGTGGAGATCGGCCCCGGCTGCTGGATCGGGACGGGCGCGGTGATCCTGCCGGGCGCCCGGATCGGCCGCAACGTCGTGGTCGCCGCGGGCGCGGTCGTCCGGGGCGAGGTTCCCGACCACGCGGTGGTGGCGGGCGCCCCCGCCCGGGTCGTGCGCACCTGGGACGCCGACCAGGGGTGGCAGCCGCCGCTGCGCACGCCCGCGCCGGTGCCGATTCCCGACGGCGTGACGCCGGAACAGCTGATCGCGCTCGGGGAGTTGGGGGAGGGCTGACGCGGGGCGGGGCGCCGGGCCTCGCAGTACGGTGTGGTGGACCATCTGGGATCATCGGGTGGACCGCGTGGCGGCTGTTCGCGCCGCACGGTGGTTGCTAGCACCGCACGGTGGTTCCCCCTCCGTGGCCCCTGTCATCCGAAATCTGGACGGAAATGTGTCGGACCTCGATCAGCTGACCCAGTCGCTCGCCCGCAGCCTCAAGCGCCGGCGCAACGAGAGGGGCTTCACCCTCGACGCCCTGGCCGCGCGCGCGGGCGTGAGCCGCGGCATGATCATCCAGATCGAGCAGGCCAGGACCAATCCGAGCGTGGGCATCACCGTGAAGCTCGCGGACGCCCTGGGCATCAGCATCACCACTCTCCTCGACTACGAACAGGGCTCGCAGGTCCGGCTCGTGCCGCCGGAGCAGGCGGTGCGCATGTGGTCCACCGACGCGGGCAGCAGCACCACGCTGCTCGTCGGGACCGAGGCGCGCGGGCCCTTCGAGCTGTGGTCATGGCACCTGGCGCCGGGCGAGGGCAGGGACTCCGACGCGCATCCGCCCGGCACCGTCGAGCTGCTGCACGTCTCGCGCGGCGAGCTGACGCTCATCGTGGACGGCACGGAGCACGCCTTGCCCGCCGGGATGTCCGTGACCTTCGAGGCCGATGTGGCGCACGGATACCACAACAGGGGCGCCGAGCCCGTCGAGATGACGATGTCGATCTCGGTGCCACCGGCCCACGCGCCCTCCCACTGAGGACTCACTGAGGACTCACTGAGGACGCACGGTGGGCTCACGGAGGGCTGGCGACCGGCTGGTCCGCGGCGGCTGTTAGCGTGCCGCCATGCGTGCTCCCCTGGGAAACTTCGACGTCGTGAGCCCGGCCCCCGAAGTCCTCGACCTGCTCGTACCGGCCGTCGCCGACGCCGTGCGCGGCTGGAGCGGACCCGTCCCGGCCGACGAGCTGATCCATGTCGACACGGAACCGGAGTGGGCCGACACCGCCGCCTTCCTGGAGCACTACGGTCCCGAGCTCCTCGGTCAGTCCGCCAACTGCGTCGTCGTGGCGGGCAAGCGGGGCGGTGAGGCCACGCTCGCCGCGTGCGTCGTCCTGTCCGGGACACGGGTCGACGTGAACGGCGTCGCGCGCCGCCAACTCGGCGCGCGCAAGGCCTCGTTCGCGCCGATGGACACGGCCACGGGGGAGACGGGCATGGAGTACGGCGGCATCACGCCGATCGGACTGCCCGCCGCGTGGCCGCTGCTCGTCGACGCCGCCGTGGCCGGGCTGCCGCACGTCCTGGTGGGCAGCGGCAGCCGGCGCGGCAAGCTCATCGTGCCGGGCAAGGTGCTGGCGGGGCTGCCGAACGCGGTCGTCCTGGAGGGACTCGGCGTCGCGGCCGACGGCTAGTGCGGCCGAGGAACTCGCGGCAGAGCGCCGCCCATTCGCGCTCGTTCTGCACCGACAGCAGCACGTCCTTGCCGTCGGACGCGGTGAACGGGCCGTACGGCGCGACCGTCGCGTGGCGCGCGCCGACGCGCGGCGGTTGGGTGCCCCCGTAGCGCGTGTAGTACGCGGGCTGGCTCACCCATTCGGCGACTGCACGAGCAGGTCGTACGCCGTGCGGTCCGCCCAGGGGCCGTCCGTGCCGTAGCCGCTGACGTGGGGAGGGGGCATGCCGCGTCTGTACCCCGCGGGTCGGCTGACAAGGCCTCGTCGTACCGAAGCCTCCTCAGCGTCCGGTGGGTTCAGCCTCGGCCTCTGATGCCTGACCCCGTGGAGCCCCGCACCACCAGCTCCGGCATGAAGGTGAACTCGCCGTGCGGGGCGGGGGTTCCGCCTATTTCCTCGAGCAGGGCGCGGACCGCCGCCTGGCCCATCGCCTGGACGGGCTGGCGGATCGTGGTCAGGGGCGGGTCGGTGAACGCGATGAGCGGGGAGTCGTCGAAGCCGACCACGGAGATGTCGCGGGGGACGCCCAGGCCCAGGTCGCGGGCGGCCCGGACGGCGCCGAGGGCCATCATGTCGCTGGCGCACACGAGGGCCGTGCAGCCTCGGTTGATGAGGGTGGTGGCCGCGGCCTGGCCGCCCTCCAGGGTGTAGAGGGAGTGCTGGATCAGTTCCTCCGACTCCTCGTCCGCGAGGCCGAGGCGTTCCTGGAGCGCGAGGCGGAAGCCCTCGATCTTGCGGACCACGGGGACGAACCGCTTGGGGCCGACCGCAAGGCCGATCCTGGTGTGGCCGAGGGATGTCAGGTGGGTGACGGCGAGGCGCATGGCGGCGCGGTCGTCGGTGGAGACGAAGGGGGCCGCGACGTCGGGGGAGAAGCCGTTGACCAGGACGTAGGGGACGTCCTGGCCGCGCAGCGCGGCGTAGCGCGTCATGTCGGCGGTGGTGTCGGCGTGCAGGCCGGAGACGAAGATGATGCCGCTGACCCCGCGGTCCACGAGCATCTCGGTGAGTTCGTCCTCGGTGGAGCCGCCCGGTGTCTGCGTGGCGAGCACCGGCGTGTAGCCCTGGCGGGTCAGCGCCTGCGCGATGACCTGGGCGAAGGCCGGGAAGATCGGGTTGTCCAGCTCGGGTGTGATGAGGCCGACGAGCCCGGCGCTGCGGCGGCGCAGCCGTACGGGCCGCTCGTACCCGAGGACGTCGAGGGCGGCGAGCACCGCCTCGCGGGTGGCCGCGGCCACCCCGGGCTTGCCGTTGAGGACGCGGCTCACGGTGGCTTCACTGACCCCCGCGTGGGCTGCGATGTCGACAAGCCGTGCAGTCATGGCACTGGACTGTACCTGTCGGCGCGGGGATTGCACACTGCCGATGAAAGCTTGCGGAAAGTGCCGTCTTGCAAGAGCCTTGCAGGCGCCTTCAACGCCTCCCCCAGGCCCGGCCGTTACCGCCCCACCCTCCCGACCGGCCCCGAAGCCACGGCCCACAGCGCTGTCAAGCGCGACAGCGGCAACGGTAAGGACACGCAGGCGTAACGATCACCGGGGCTTGCAGAAATTTTCCGCAAGCTCTTTCGGCGACATTCCAACGCTGTTACGTTCCTGGCAACCCGGCGCCGCGTCCAGAGCGGCCAGCAGGAGGCACCTCCTCGTCTCCCCGTGATTCCGGGATCAGTTGAAGGAGTTCACATGCGGCGTGGCATAGCGGCCACCGGGCTGATCGCGGCCCTGGCCCTGACAGCGGCAGCGTGCGGGGGCGACGACGAAGACAGCGGCGGCGGCAAGGGCGGCAAGCTCTCCGGCACCGTCACCTTCTGGGACACCTCGAACGACGCCGAGAAGGGCGCGTACGAGAAGCTCGCCAAGGGCTTCGAGAAGCTGCACCCGGACGTCGAGGTCGACTATGTGAACGTCCCCTTCGGCGAGGCCAACGCCAAGTTCAAGAACGCCGCGGGCGGCAACTCCGGCGCCCCCGACGTGATGCGCACCGAGGTCGCCTGGACCCAGGACTTCGCCTCGCTCGGCTACCTCGCCCCGCTCGACGGCACCGTCGCGCTCGACAAGCCGGACGACTACCTCCCGCAGGCCGCGGCGAGCACGAAGTTCAAGGGCAAGACCTACGCCGCGCCGCAGACCATCGACACCCTGGCGCTCTTCTACAACAAGAAGATGCTCAAGGCCGCCGGTGTCGACGTGCCGAAGTCCTTCGACGAGGTGAAGTCCGCCGCGGGGAAGATCAGGTCGAAGTCCGGGAAGACCGGCCTCTACCTGCGGGGCGACGACCCGTACTACTACCTCCCGTACCTCTACGGAGAGGGCGGCGACCTCCTGGACACCAAGAACAAGAAGGTCACCGTCGACGATGCCGAGGGCGCGAAGGCGTTCTCGGTGATGAAGGACCTGGTGGACTCCAAGGCGGCGGTCACCGACGCGAGCGACGGCTACAACAACCAGCTCAACGCCTTCAAGGACGGCGACGTCGCGATGGCGCTCGACGGCCCGTGGTCCATCGAAGGGGCCCTGAAGGGCAAGGAGTTCAAGGCCGACAAGGGCAATCTCGGCGTCGCCCCGGCCCCGGCGGGCAGCGCGCGCCAGGGCGCTCCGCAGGGCGGCTGGAACCTCGCCGCGTACGCCGGTTCGGGGAACCTCGACGCGTCGTACGAGTTCATCAAGTACATGAGCTCCGCCAAGGTGCAGCAGCAGACCACCGAGCAGCTGAGCCTGCTGCCGACCCGCTCCTCCGTCTACGACGTGAAGTCCGTCAAGGACAACCAGATGGTGCAGTTCTTCAAGCCCGCCGTGGCCAAGTCCGTGCAGCGGCCGTGGATCCCGGAGGCCAACGCGCTCTTCGAGCCCATCCGCCTGCAGCTGGAGAAGGTGCTCAGCGGCAAGTCCTCGCCGGAGCAGGGCGCCAAGGGCATCGGTGACGCCTACCGCAAGCTCCTCAAGGGCTACAAGTAAGAGGAAGGGCGGAACCGACCCATGGCTGTCGAGACCGGCCGGTCGGTGGCGAAGGCCGCGGGTGCCAGGAGCATCCGCGGCCGCGGCCACCGCCCCGCCAAGAACCCGGGAGGGCTGCGCAGGGCGCTGGCCACCCACTGGTACGCGTGGGCCATGGTCGCCCCCGTGGTGACCGTGATCGGCGTGATCGTCGGCTACCCGCTGGTGCGGGGCATGTACCTCTCGACGACCGACGCCAACGAGGCGAACGTCGAACGGCACATCGGCGTCAACGACATCCCGGCCACGTACAAGTCCGTCGGGCTCGACAACTACACGTCGATCCTGTCCGACGGCGTCTTCTGGGACCGCCTCACCTGGACCGTGGTCTGGACCGTCTCCTGCGTCGCGCTCTCCTTCGTGCTCGGTCTCGCGCTCGCCACGATGCTCAACCGCAAGCTGACGGGGCGTTCCTTCTACCGGATGGCGCTGATCCTGCCGTGGGCCGTGCCGGCCTTCGTCTCGGTCTTCACCTGGCGGCTGCTCTTCAACGAGAAGAAGGGCATCCTCAACAAGATCCTCGAAGGCGGCGGCATCGACGCGGTCCCGTGGCTCAACGACCCGACCTGGGCGAAGCTTTCGGTGATCACCGTCAACGTCTGGCTCGGCGTGCCGTTCATGCTGGTCGCCATGCTCGGCGGCCTGCAGTCCATCCCGGGCGAGCTGTACGAGGCGGCCGAGATGGACGGCGCGGGCGCCTGGCAGCGCTTCCGGCACATCACGCTGCCGGGGCTGCGCTCCGTCGCCAGCACGGTGATCCTGATCAGCGGCATCTGGACCTTCAACATGTTCCCGGTGATCTTCCTGCTGACCAGGGGCGGCCCGGGAGACGCCACCGAGATCCTCGTGACGTACGCCTACCGGCTCTCGTTCGTCGTCAGCCCCCGCGACTTCGCGGGCTCGGCGGCCTGGGGCGTGCTCATCCTGGCCCTCCTGTCGATCATCGCGGTGGCCTACCGCCGCGCGCTGCGCAAGCAGGGAGAGGTGTGGTGACCACCGTGCCGACCGAAGCCGAGAAGCCGACCGCCGAAGCCGAGAAGCCGACCGAAGCCGTGAGGGCGAAGCGCAGGCCCAGGGGGCGCGACGAGCGCGGGCCGCTCGCCTCCATCGCCCTGCACCTGACGCTGCTGCTCGCCAGTGCCGTCGCCGTGGGGCCTCCGCTGTGGCTCCTGGTCACCTCGTTCAAGCCGGAGAGCGAGGCCTTCTCCACCGACCTGGTGAAGGACTTCACCTTCGGCAACTACGACCACGTCCTGAACGACACCGAGTTCCCGAGCTGGCTGCTCAACTCCCTGATCGTGGTGGGCCTGACCACGGTGATCGGCGTCTTCATCGCCGCCACCACCGGCTACGCGGTGAGCCGCTTCAAGTTCCCCGGCATGCGGCCGCTGATGTGGCTGCTCCTGATCACCCAGATGTTCCCGGTCGCGGTGCTGATCGTGCCGCTGTACAACCTCCTGGCCAACCTGGGCCTGCTCAACCAGCCCATCGGCCTCGTCGTCACGTACCTGACGATCGCCGTGCCGTTCTGCGCCTGGATGATGAAGGGGTACTTCGACACCATCCCCGTCGAGATCGACGAGGCGGGCCGGGTGGACGGGCTCAACCCCTTCGGCACCTTCTGGCGGCTCATCGTGCCGCTCGCCAAGCCGGGCCTGGCCGTCACCGGGTTCTACAGCTTCATCACCGGCTGGGCCGAGGTCGCCTACGCCTCCGCCTTCATGACCGGCGAGGAGAACCTCACGCTCGCCGGCGGACTGCAGACCTTCGTCAACCAGTACACCAGCGACTGGGGTTCGCTCACGGCCGCCGCCGTCATCGTCGCGGTGCCCGCCGCGATCATCTTCGGCTTCGCCCAGCGCCACCTCGTATCCGGCCTGACCGCGGGCGCGACGAAGTCCTGAGGCGTTCCGCCGCCCCCACCACACTCGATCTCCAGGGAAGACATGACCCAGCACCTCGCTGCCCCTGCCGCCCCCACCACCCGGACGCACCAGGACTGGTGGCGCGGCGCGGTGATCTACCAGGTGTATCCGCGCAGCTTCGCCGACGGCAACGGCGACGGCATGGGCGACCTGGCGGGCATCCGCAGCCGGCTGCCGTACCTCAGGGACCTCGGCGTCGACGCCGTCTGGCTCAGCCCGTTCTACGCGTCCCCGCAGGCCGACGCGGGCTACGACGTCGCCGACTACCGGGCCATCGACCCCATGTTCGGCAGCCTCCTGGACGCCGACGCGGTCATCCGCGACGCCCACGAGCTGGGCCTGCGCATCATCGTGGACCTGGTGCCCAACCACTCATCCGACCGCCACGACTGGTTCCGGCGCGCGCTGGACGAGGGGCCCCGATCCCCGCTGCGCGAGCGCTACCACTTCCGCCCCGGCAAGGGCGCCGACGGTCAACTCCCGCCCAACGACTGGGAGTCCATCTTCGGCGGGCCCGCCTGGACCCGGGTGCCCGACGGCGAGTGGTACCTGCACCTCTTCGCGCCCGAGCAGCCCGACTTCAACTGGGAACACCCCGCCGTCAGGGACGAGTTCCGCTCCATCCTGCGCTTCTGGCTCGACATGGGCGTCGACGGCTTCCGCGTCGACGTGGCGCACGGGCTGGTCAAGGAGGCCGGGCTGCCCGACATCGGCGGCCGCGACCAGCTCAAGCTGCTCGGCAACGACGTCATGCCGTTCTTCGACCAGGACGGCGTGCACGAGATCTACCGCAGCTGGCGGCAGGTGCTCGAGGAGTACGCGGGAAGCGCATCAGGGCCCGAAGGGCCCTCCTCGGAAGGGCGGCGGTGGGAGACGGGTGGGCGGATCCTCGTCGCCGAGGCGTGGACCCCGACCGTCGAGCGCTCCGCCCACTACGTGCGGCCCGACGAGATGCACCAGGCCTTCAACTTCCAGTACCTCGGCACCTCGTGGGACGCCGCCGAGCTGCGCCAGGTCATCGACGTGTCGCTGGCCGCGATGCGTCCCGTGGGCGCGCCCGCCACCTGGGTGCTCTCCAACCACGACGTGACCCGGCACGCCACGCGCCTCGCCAACCCGCCGGGCCTCGGCACCCAGCTGCGGACCGCGGGCGACCGCGCCCTCGGCCTGCGCAGGGCCCGCGCCGCGACCCTGCTGATGCTCGCCCTGCCCGGCTCCGCCTACCTCTACCAGGGCGAGGAGCTCGGCCTGCCCGACGTCACGGACCTGCCCGACGAGGCGCGCCAGGACCCGTCGTTCCACCGCGCCGAGGGGCAGGACGGGTTCCGGGACGGCTGCCGGGTGCCCATTCCGTGGACCGTCGAGGGGCCCTCGTACGGCTTCGGGCCGGGCGGCAGCTGGCTGCCGCAGCCCGCCGACTGGGGCAAGCTGAGCGTGCAGGCGCAGACCGGCGACCCGGGCTCGACCCTGGAGCTGTACCGCAGTGCGCTCGCCGTGCGCCGCGCGGAGCCCGGACTCGGCGCGGGCGGGGCGATCGAGTGGCTCGACGCCCCCGAGGGCGTGCTCGCGTTCGCCCGGCCCGGCTTCGTGTGCACCGTCAACACCACCGCCGAAGCCGTACGCATTCCGGCCCCCGGCCGTGTCCTGCTCGCCGTCGAGGAGCCCGAGGTCGTCGACGGGAGCGTGCGGCTGCCCGCCGACACCACCGTCTGGTGGGCGGTGTGACGCTGCCCTCCGTGCCGCGGGACGCCCACCGGGGCGCCCCGCGGCTCCTGGACCTCGCGGCTCAGGCCGGCGTCAGCGAGGCCACCGCGAGCCGGGTGCTCAACGGCAGGACGGGGGTGGCGGCGGACACCCGGCGCCGGGTGCTTGCCGCCCTCGACGTCCTCGGTTACGAGCGCCCCACCCGGCTGAAGCGGCGCAGCGCCGGTCTGGTCGGCCTGGTCATCCCCGAGCTCACCAACCCGATCTTCCCGGCCTTCGCGCAGGTCATCGAGCAGGTCCTCGCCGGGCACGGCTACACCCCGATGCTCTGTACGCAGATGCCCGGCGGCGCCACCGAGGACGAGCTGGTCGAGCAGCTGGAGGACCGCGGCGTCAGCGGGATCATCTTCCTCTCGGGGCTGCACGCCGACCTGACGGCCGACACCGCGCGCTACCGCGAACTGGCCCACCGCAACGTGCCGTTCGTCCTCGTCAACGGCTACAACGAGGGCATCCCCGGCTCCTTCGTGTCGCCCGACGACCGCTCGGCCGTGCGGATGGCGGTGCGCCACCTCGTCGACCTGGGACACGAGCGGATCGGCCTGGCCATCGGCCCCACCCGGTACGTTCCCTCGCTGCGCAAGGCGGAGGGGTTCGCGGCGGCGCTGCACAGCATGCTCGGCGTGCCGCCCCGGGAGGCCGAACGGCTGGTGCGGCGCACCCTGTTCACGGTCGAGGGCGGGCAGGCCGCGGCCGGCGCCCTGCTCGACCTGGGGTGCACGGCGATGGTCTGCGGCAGCGACCTGATGGCGCTCGGCGCCGTCAGGACCGTGCGCGAGCGCGGCCTCACCGTGCCCGGCGACGTCTCCGTGGTCGGTTTCGACGACTCCCAGCTCATCGCCTTCACCGACCCGCCGCTGACCACGGTCCGCCAGCCGGTGCAGGCGATGGCGACCGCCGCGGTGGGCGCCCTCCTGGAGGAGATCGACGGAAATCCCGTGCAGCGCACGGAGTTCGTCTTCCAGCCCGAGCTGGTCGTGCGGGGTTCCACCGGGGTGTGTCCGCAGGGTTGACCCCGTGCCGGGGGCGCCATACGGTCCAACCCGCAACAACTTGTGCTGACTTGCAGCAAGAAGTTGCCGCAGGTTCCCCCAACGCGCAGGAGGTACCCATGACCGGCCGGATCAGCAGACGCCGCAGGCCCATCGCGGCCGCGCTCGCCCTCCTTGCGGGGGCGGCGGGCGGCCTCGTCGCCGGAGCCCCCGCCGCCCAGGCCGCGCCGCCCGGCGCCAAGGACGTCACCGCCGTCCTCTTCGAGTGGAACTTCGCCTCGGTGGCCAGGGCCTGCACGGACCGCCTCGGCCCGGACGGCTACGGATACGTGCAGGTGTCACCGCCCCAGGAGCGGCTTCAGGGCAACGCCTGGTGGGCCGCCTACCAGCCGGTCAGCTACAGGATCGGCTCCCGGCTCGGTGACCGGGCCGCCTTCAAGGCCATGGTCGACACCTGCCACTCCGCCGGGGTGAAGGTCGTCGCCGACGCGGTGATCAACCACATGACCAACGCCTCCGGCACCGGCTCGGCGGGCTCCGCCTTCTCCAAGTACGACTACCCGGGCACGTACTCGGCCGCCGACATGGACGACTGCAAGGCCGCCATCAGCGACTACCGGGACCGCTGGAACGTACAGCACTGCGAACTGGGCGGCCTGGCCGACCTCGACACCGGCGAGGAGTACGTGCGCGGCCGCATCGCCACGTACATGAACGACCTCCTCTCGCTCGGCGTGGACGGCTTCCGTGTCGACGCGGCCAAGCACATACCGGTCGAGGACCTGAAAAACATCAAGTCGAGGCTGAGCAACCCGGGCGTGTACTGGAAGCAGGAGACCCTGTACGGCGCGGGCGAGGCGGTCTCCCCGAGCGAGTACACCGGCACCGGTGACCCCCAGGAGTTCCGCTACGCCTGGGACCTCAAGCGCGTCTTCAACGACGAGAAGCTCTCCTACCTGAAGAACTTCGGCGAGGGCTGGGGCTATCTGCCGAGCGGCACGGCCTCGGTGTTCGTCACCAACCACGACACCGAGCGCCACGGCCAGACCCTCAGCTACAAGGACGGCGCCAACTACACCCTCGCGCACGTCTTCATGCTGGCCTGGCCCTACGGTTCCCCCGACGTCCACTCCGGCTACGAGTTCAGCGACACCGACGCCGGGTCGCCGCGCGGCGGGCAGGTGAAGGCCTGTTACAGCGACGGCTGGAAGTGCCAGCACGCCTGGCCGGAGATCCGCGGCATGGTCAAGTTCCGCAACACCGCGCGCGGTTCGTCGGTCACCGACTGGTGGGACAACGGCAACGACGCCATCGCCTTCGGCCGCGGCGACAAGGCGTACGCCGTCATCAACCATGAGGGCGCCGCCGTCGCGCGGACCTTCCAGACCTCCCTGGCGGGCGGCACGTACTGCGACGTTCAGAGCGGCAGGAAGGTCACCGTGGACGGCTCGGGCCGGTTCACCGCCTCCGTCGCCCCGAACACCGCGCTCGCTTTGCACACCGGGGCCAGGAACTGCTGACCGGCCCCTCGGCCCGGCCGCCCGGCCCCTCCGTATCCCCGCAGCCGGGCGGCCGCACCCCTTCCCCGCACCCCTCGCCTCCCCGCAAGGAGAACTCTCCGTGACCGGCTCCCCGCGCCGCACCGCCGTGACCGTGGCCCTCGCCCTGCTCGCCGCCACCGCGCCGGCGACCGTGACGGCGGCGGCCGCGCCGCTCGCCGCGCCGGCGCCGTCCGCCTCGGCCGAGCCCGCCGACGGCCTGGACCTCTCGACGTCGCGGGCCCAGTGGATCGACCGGTCCACCCTCGCCTGGGACATCGGCACGGGCACCGCCCACGAACTCCGTTACGCACCCCACGGCGGCCTCACGATCAAGGACGGCGGCCTCCACGGCGCCGCCCACCGGATCCGCCTCAGCCGGGCGGGCGGCGGCCTCACCGACGCCCAGAAGGCCAAGTACCCGCACCTCAAGGACTACGCCGCCTTCACCGTCGACCCCCGGGACCGCGCCCGCGTCCGCTCCGCCCTCACCGGCCAACTCGTCGCCACCGCACGCTCCGCCGACGGCACCCTGCGCGCCGCCACCGGCGTCCAGACCCAGGGCGTCCTCGACGACCTGTACGCGAGCGCGGCCGCCGGGGCGGCCCTCGGCCCCCGCTTCCCCCACGGCCGCCCGGCCCTCTCCGTATGGGCCCCCACCGCGCAGCGGGTCTCCCTGGACATCGGCGGACGCCTGGTTGCGATGCGCCGCGACTCCGCCTCGGGCGTCTGGTCGGCGAGCGGGCCCCGGAGCTGGTCGGGCAAGGCCTACCGCTACGTCGTGAAGGTCTGGGCGCCGAGCGTCGGGAAGGTCGTCACCAACAAGGTCACCGACCCCTACTCGACCGCCCTCACCGCCGACTCCGCGCGCAGCCTCGCCGTCGACCTCGACGATCCGGACCTCGCGCCCGATGGCTGGGCCACGCTCCGCAAGCCGAAGGCGGTCCCGCTGCGCGACGCGCAGATCCAGGAGCTGCACATCCGCGACTTCTCCGTCGAGGACCGCACGTCGGGACATCCCGGTCAGTACCTGGCCTTCACGGACGAGAAGTCCGACGGGATGCGGCACCTGCGCCGCCTCGCCCGCGCCGGGACGTCGTACGTGCACCTGCTGCCCGCCTTCGACTTCGGCACCGTCCCCGAGCGCCCCTCCGGGCGGTCCGCCCCCGACTGCGACCTGCCGTCGTACGCCCCCGACTCCGACGAACAGCAGGCGTGCGTCTCCAGGAGCGCCGCGCGGGACGCGTACAACTGGGGCTACGACCCGCTGCACTACACCGTCCCCGAGGGCTCGTACGCCAGCGACGCCGACGGCACCCGCCGCACGGTCGAGTTCCGCAGGATGGTGCAGGGCCTGAACGGCTCGGGCCTGCGCACGGTGATGGACGTCGTCTACAACCACACCGTGGCGAGCGGTCAGGCCGACCAGTCCGTCCTCGACAAGATCGTGCCCGGCTACTACCAGCGCCTCGCGGCCGACGGCACGGTGACGACCTCCACCTGCTGCGCCAACACGGCTCCCGAGAACGCCATGATGGGCAAGCTCGTCGTCGACTCGATCGTCACCTGGGCCAGGCAGTACAAGGTCGACGGCTTCCGCTTCGACCTGATGGGACACCACCCCAAGGCCAACATCCTGGCCGTCCGCAAGGCCCTCGACGCGCTGACCGTGGCGGAGGACGGCGTCGACGGGAAGAGCATCGTCCTGTACGGCGAGGGGTGGAACTTCGGGGAGGTCGCCGACGACGCCCGCTTCGTCCAGGCCACCCAGCGCAACATGGCGGGCACCGGCGTCGCGACCTTCTCCGACCGGTCCCGCGACGCGCTGCGCGGCGGCGGGCCCTTCGACGGCGACCCGGGTGTGCAGGGCTTCGCGAGCGGCCTGTACACCGACCCCAACGCGTCGGAGGCGAACGGCACTCCGGCCGAGCAGAAGGCCCGCCTCCTCCACTACCAGGACCTCATCAAGGTCGGCCTCTCGGGCCACCTCGCGGGCTTCCGCTTCACCGACTCGGCGGGCCGCAGGGTCAACGGCTCCGAGGTCGACTACAACGGAGCCCCCGCCGGATACGCGGCCGCTCCGGGCGACGCCGTCTCCTACGCGGACGCGCACGACAACGAATCGCTGTACGACGCGCTCGCCTTCAAGCTGCCCCGGGGCACGACGGCGGCCGACCGCGCCCGCATGCAGGTCCTCGCGATGGCGACCGCCTCCCTCGCCCAGGGCCCGGCGCTCTCCCAGGCCGGCACGGACCTGCTGCGCTCGAAGTCCCTCGACCGCAACTCGTTCGACAGCGGCGACTGGTTCAACGCCATCCACTGGAACTGCCGGGCGGGCAACGGGTTCGGCCGCGGCCTGCCACCGGCCGTCGACAACAGGGACAAGTGGTCTTACGCCAAGCCCCTGTTGGCCGCCTGGCGGACGCTGACCCCCGGCTGCGCGGAGATCGACGGCGCGTCGGCCGCGTACCGGGACCTGCTGAGGATACGGACGACCGAGCCCGCCTTCTCCCTCGCCACGGCCGGGCAGGTCCAGTCGGCCCTCTCCTTCCCGCTGTCCGGCACCGCGGCCGAGACGCCCGGCGTCATCACCATGAAGCTGGGTGACCTGGTGGTCGTGTTCAACGCGACCCCGCGGGAGCAGCGGCAGCGCGTCGCCTCCGCCGAGGCGACGCGCTATGCCCTGCACAGGGTGCAGGCTTCCGGCGCCGACCGGGCCGTCAAGTCGGCGTCCTACGAGCGGAGTTCGGGCACCTTCGCCGTCCCCGCGCGGACGGTCGCCGTCTTCGAGGTCAGCCGGTGAGCCGCTTGAAGTTGTCCCCGAAGGTCCAGCCCTTCGACCCGTCCCAGTTGATGGACCAGGTCATCAGGCCCTTCAGGGCGCCGCTGTAGCGGTTCCAGGCCTGGGACACCAGGCTCGGGGACATGTAGCCGCCGCCGGCGCCCGGTTGGGCGGGGAGGCCGGGGACCTGCTTGTCGTAGGGGACCTTGACGGTGGTGCCCTGGATGACCAGGCCCTTGTTGAGGCAGTCGGTCTGGGCGGTGAAGCCCTGGACCGTGCCCGCGGAGTAGGAGTCGCCGGAGCAGCCGTACATGCTGCCGTTGTAGTACTGCATGTTGAGCCACCACAGGCGGCCGTTGTCGGCGTACTTCTTGACGATGGGCAGGTAGGCGCCCCAGATCGAGCCGTACGTGACGCTGCCGCCGGTGACGTACGCCGTCTCGGGGGCCATCGTGAGGCCGAAGCCGGCCGGCATCTTCGCCAGCACGCCGTCGATGATGCGGATGAGGTTGGACTGCGAGGCGGAGAGCTGGTTGATGTTGCCGCTGCCCACGAGTCCGGTCTCGATGTCGATGTCGATGCCGTCGAAGTTGTACTTCTTCAGGATCGGCACGATCGTCTCGACGAAGCGGTCGGCGACGCTGCTGGAATTCAGGTCGATCCCGGCCGCCGCGCCACCGATGGACATGAGGATGGTGGCACCGTCCGCCTTGGCCTGGCACATCTCGGCGGGGGTGGCGACCTTCACCGTCGCGTCCATCCCGTCCTCCCACAGGACCGTGCCGTCCGAGCGGATCACGGGGAACGCCGCGTTGATCACGTTGTAGCCGTGCTGCTTGATGCGGCTGTCGGTGATGGGGGTCCAGCCGAAGGGCGGGTGCACGCCGTTGGAGGCGCCGTCCCAGTTCTCCCAGTACCCCTGGAGCACCTTCCCCGCGGGCTTCGGCTTGGTCGCGCAGGTGTCCCCGGCGGGCGCGGCGGGGGCCGCGGCGGCGGCCGGTAGTTGTGCGACACAGGCCAGCGCGATGGCCGACCCCAGCAGGCGTAACGTCCGACCGAACACGCGGGGCTCCTTGGCTGCGAGGGGGGAGGAGGAGACGTGCGTGGTGCGAGGCGTCACGCTAGGCAGGTCCGGACCAGCCGTCAATAGGTCTGTACCAAAGGAGGGGTGGAGGCGTGGTGGTGCGCGGGTGCCGCCCCGGAGCCCTCAGCCGTCCACCGGGAGTCCCTCCGGTTCCTTGATCCGCTTCATGATGATCTGGGAGTTGACCTCGGTGACCCCCGCCAGCGCCGTGAGCCGCTCGATCCAGAGGCGCTCGTACGCGGCGAGGTCCGCGACGGCGATCCGCAGCAGGCAGCCGGGGCTCCCGAACAGGCGATACGCCTCGATGACGTCCGGGATGTCCTTCAGCGCGGCCTCGAACGCCTCGACCGTCTCGCGGTCGCGCCGCACCTCGATGGAGACAAGGACCTCGAACCCGCGGCCGACGGCTTCCGGGTCGACGACCGCGCGGTACCCCTGGATCACGCCGTCCAGTTCCAGCTGGCGGACCCGGCGCATGCAGGGCGACGGGCTGAGGCCGACCCGCGCGGCCAGTTCCTGGTTGGTCAGTCGGCCGTCGTTCTGCAGTTCGCGCAAGATATTGCGGTCGATCTCGTCCATGGCGCAATTATCCCCTACTTATATTGCAAGTGAGCCGGATCTTGGCAAACACATTGCGTAATGTTCGATCTATCCTTGCGCCCGGACCGTCCGCCACTCGGGGGGCTCGTGGTCCACAGGATTCCTGGGAGGTACGCAGACGTGGAAGCACAGGCGCGACGGGTCGTCGTCATCAGCACCGGCGGGACGATCGCGAGCCGCTGGCAGGGGACCGGCTTCGCCGCCGACGCCCCCGGCCGCGAGGTGCTCGCCACGGCCTCGATACCCCACGGCATAGCCTCCGAGGTCATCGACCTCTTCAACGTGAACAGCCCGCGCCTCACCTCCGCCCAGCAGCTCACCCTGCTGCGCACCGTGCACGAGGTGTTCGCCGACCCCGGCGTCGACGGCATCGTCGTCACCCACGGCACGGACACCCTCGAAGAGTCCGCCTACCTGCTCGACCTGCACCACGACGACCCCCGCCCGGTCGTCTTCACCGGCGCCCAGAAGCCGCTCGGCGCCGAGGACGGCGACGGACCCGGCAACCTCTACGACGCGCTGCTCACCGCCGCCACCGTGCGGGACCTCGGCGTCCTGGTCGTCTTCGACGGCAAGGTGCACGCCGCGCGCGGCACCGTGAAGACCCAGACCCTCGCCGCCGACGCCTTCGCGGACCCGTCGGGCCCGCCCGTCGGCAAGGTCGGCTTCGGCAAGGTCTCGATACTGCACCGCCCGGCGCGGCCCGAGCCGCTGCCCCTGCCCGCGGCCGTCCCGACCGGATCCCTGCCGCGCATCGACATGGTCATGCACCACGTCGACGCCGACCCGCTGTTCCTGGAGACCGCGGTCGAGGCGGGCGCCGAGGGCATCGTGCTCGTCGCCACCGGCGCGGGCAACGCGACCCCCGAGTTCGTCGCCGCCGTCACCGCCGCCATAGAGCGCGGCGTCGTGGTCGCCCTCACCACCCGCGTCCAGGGCGGCCCCGTCACCGAGATCTACACGCACGGCGGCGCCGTCGACCTCTCGGCCGCGGGCGCGGTCCTCACCGGCACGTTGCGCGCGGGACAGGCGCGTACGGCGCTGCTCGCCGCGCTGCTCTCGGCCGGCGACCCGGGCGTGCGCACGGCTCGGCTGCGCCGCATCGTCGGTGAATCGGCACCTGCGGTCACGGACGACGCCACGGGCCAGGCCGCCTGAGCCGCCGCCTCGCAGGACCGATGAGACTGCTGCGGGCCGGTTGTGGCCGGCCGCGCAGTTCCCCGCGCCCCTGACGGGGCGCCCCGCGCCGGAAGAGAACAGCACCACACCATGAGCAGCCCCACCCCCACCCCCGCCCCTGCCCTCCGCCGTGAGCACGACCTGCTCGGCGACCGCGACGTCCCCGCCGACGCCTACTGGGGCATCCACTCCCTGCGCGCCACGGAGAACTTCCCCATCACGGGCATCCCGATCTCCGTGTACCCCCAGCTGATCAACGCGCTCGCCGCCGTCAAGGAGGCCGCCGCCCGCGCCAACGAGGAGCTGGGGCTGCTCCCGAAGGC
Source organism: Streptomyces sp. NPDC036815 (assembly GCF_055609205.1). NCBI lineage: Bacteria > Bacillati > Actinomycetota > Actinomycetes > Kitasatosporales > Streptomycetaceae > Streptomyces > Streptomyces sp. NPDC036815. Next base: position 101,176 of record NZ_JBVJPW010000004.1, read on the forward strand.
CAAGGCCGACGCGATCGCCGCGGCCTGCCGGGAGATCCGCGAGGGGCGCCTGCACGACCAGTTCGTCGTCGACGTCATCCAGGGCGGTGCGGGCACCTCCACCAACATGAACGCCAACGAGGTCGTCGCCAACCGGGCGCTGGAGCTCCTCGGCCACCCCAAGGGCGCGTACGAGCACCTGCACCCCAACGAGGACGTCAACCTCAGCCAGTCCACCAACGACGTCTACCCGACCGCCGTGAAGGTCGCGACGATCAGCGCGGTGCACGGGCTGCTGCGCGCGATGTCGTCCGTGCAGGACGCGTTCGCGGCGAAGGCGCTGGAGTTCCGTGACGTCCTGAAGATGGGGCGTACGCAGCTCCAGGACGCGGTGCCGATGACGCTCGGCCAGGAGTTCTCCGCGTACGCGGTGATGCTCGACGAGGACCGCATGCGGCTGGCCGAGGCCGTCGAGCTGATCCACGAGATCAACCTCGGCGCCACCGCCATCGGCACGGGCCTCAACGCCCCCGCCGGATACGCGGAGACGGCCCGCCGTCACCTCGCCGAGATCACCGGCATGCCCCTGGTGACCGCCGCCAACCTCGTCGAGGCGACGCAGGACTGCGGCGCGTTCGTGCATCTGTCCGGCGTCCTGAAGCGGATCGCGGTCAAGCTCTCCAAGAGCTGCAACGACTTGCGGCTTCTTTCGTCGGGGCCGCGTGCGGGGCTCAACGAGATCAACCTGCCGCCGGTGCAGGCCGGTTCGAGCATCATGCCGGGCAAGGTCAACCCGGTCATTCCCGAGGTCGTCAACCAGGTGGCCTTCGAGGTGATCGGCAACGACGTCACCATCACGATGGCCGCGGAGGCGGGGCAGCTGCAGCTCAACGCCTTCGAGCCGATCATCCTGCACTCGCTGGCCAAGAGCATCACCTCGCTGCGCGCGGCCTGCGGGACGCTCGCCACGCGGTGCGTGGCGGGCATCACCGCCAACACGAAGGTGCTGCGCCACTCCGTGGAGACGTCCATCGGCCTGGTCACCGCGCTCAACCCGCACATCGGCTACACCGCGGCCACGGAGATCGCGCAGGAGGCGCTCAGTACGGGGCGTGGCGTCGCCGAACTCGTCCTGGAGAAGGGGTTGTTGCCGCCGGAGCGGCTGGCCGAGCTGCTCACTCCCGAGCGGGTGGCCGGCGCCGCCTGAGCGGGCCCTCTGGGGCGGGTTTTCCCCGCGCTCCTACCGGGACGCCAGGATGTCCAGGGCGGCCTGGGCCGTGAACTCGGCCTGGCCGCCGCGGAAGAGCAGGTCCGCCTGCGCGAACGACGGGTCGTCGGCGTGCGCCGCCACGTAGGGGATCGCCACACAGCGCATTCCGGCCGCGTGCGCCGCCATCGCCCCCGGCGCCGCGTCCTCGAAGACGACGCAGTCCGCGGGCTCCGCGCCGAGCAGGGCGGCCGCCGCGAGGAACACGTCCGGCGCGGGCTTGCCGCGCGGGACCTCCTCGGCGGAGACGAACGTGGTCAGTCGGTCGGCGAGGCCCGTGCCGTCCAGGACGGCGTCTATGGCCGCGCGGGAGGACCCGGACGCGACCGCCATCGGCACGCCCGCGTCGTGGAGCCGCTCGACGAGCCCCCGCATCTCCGGGTAGACGGGGGTCGCCGCGCGGGCCAGCGCCAGGTAGCGGCGGTCGAGGTCGGCGAGGAGCTCGGTCACCGGCGCCTCGATCCCGTACTCCCGCTTCCACTGCGCGAGCGTCTCGTGGGAGCTGATGCCGACGTACCGCTCGTTGTCGGCCCAGGTGTACTCCCGGCCCGTGAAGTCCGCGAGCAGGGCCCGCGAGGCTTCGTAGTAGTTGGGCTCGCTGTCCACGAGGGTGCCGTCGAGGTCGAAGACGACCGAGGTCGTGCCGAAGGTGCTCATGATCTCCAGCATGCCAAACGGCCTGGTCATCCCGGTCCCGCGGCCGACCTGCCCACCGACTCGACCAGCGGGAGGAGCCGGTGCGGCACCCGCTCCCGCAGCGCCATCTCGGTCCGGGTGCGCACCACGCCCGGCAGGTTGATCAGCTGCTGGACGACGTCTTCGAGGTGCCCGTTGTCCCGGGCCGCGACCCGGGTCAGCAGATCGCCGCCGCCCGTGATCGAGTGCGCCTCGATGATCTCGGGCACGGCGGCCAGCGCGTTCCCCACCTCGTCCAGGTGCCCCTGCGTGACCTCGATGTGCACGAACGCGAGCACGGGGTGACCGAGCGCCGCGGGGGAGAGGAACGGCCCCGTACCCGTGATCACGCCGTCGCGCTCCATGCGGTCGAGCCGGGCCTGCAGCGTGCCACGGGCGATACCGAGCACGCGCGCGTACTCGCGCAGACTGGTGCGCGGCTGCTCAAGGAGCAGCCGAAGGATGCGGGTGTCGAGTGCGTCGACGGTCATGGCGCGAGGTTCTCCCAGGTGAGCGGGGCCGATCGCAGGCGACTGTAGCCGCTGCCCCCACCCGCGCGGCTGCGCCGTCCCGGGCACCGCGGAGTTCGCCTTCGACGTGCCGCGCGGCCACCTGGACACGGTTGATCTCGAGGTCAGGCCGCAGTTCGATCTCGACGGGCGGCACTGGGTCGGTGAGGTCAGGGATGCGGTGGTCGCGCGGCCGGGGAGGTGACACAGGCCCCGAGGTGGCTACTTCGGGGTGGTCCAGAGTTGGCGCTTGTACGTGTTCGCCGAGTGCAGTTGGACCTTCGTGCCGTTGGCGGTGGAGCCGCCCGTCACGTCGAGGACCTTGCCGGACGCGACGTGCACGATCTGGCCCTTCGCGTTCACCGACCAGCGCTGGGACGCGCCGCCGGTGCAGTCGGAAAGGGTGATCCTGTTGCCGTTGGTGCCGCGGTTGCGGTCGTTGTCCAGGCACTTGCCGAGCGCCCGGAACGCGCCGTCCTTCTGCAGGATCCACGACTGCGCCACGCCGCCGTTGCAGGCGTAGAGCTGGATCTGCGTGCCGTTGGCCGCCTTGCCGCCCTTGACGTCGAGGCACTTGCGGCCGATGCCGGTCACCTTGCCCTGCGGGGGAAGCGCCGCGCCGCCGCCGCGCGCCAGGTGGCGCAGACCCTGCATGTCGAACTGCTGGACATAGGTGCCCGCGCGCTTGTCCTGGTAGGCGGTGGTGGGCGTGCACATCACCGGGAACTCGCCGGAGTCGGTGCCCTTGACGCAGTCGCCGCGCGTCGCGCTGCGGTTGGCGTGCGTGAGGCCCATCGTGTGCCCGAGCTCGTGGCTGATGTGGTTGCGCATGTACGTCTCGCCCATGGAGGGCGCCGGCCTGCCGTCGGCGGTGAAGAACTCGTCGTCGATGTACGCGTGCCCGCTGGTCACCGTGTCCGCGACGGACGAGGAGAAGAAGCCGCAGCTCAGGTTCTTGCTGCCGGAACCGTCACGGACCACCTTCCAGCCGGTGGAGCCGCCGTCCGCGGGCGGGATGCACGGCCGCTTCAGGAGTCCGACGACGATCTCGCCCCTGGGCCTCGTGTAGTCCCAGCCGACCGGGTGCGTGTCGACGGCGATGGGCAGGTTCGTCACGCGCCGCAGGTCCGCCGCCGACCGCTTCACATAGGGGGCCAGCCAGTCCGCGGCCCTCTTGTCGTAGAACTTGATGGTGTAGCCGGTGCCGAGGTACTTGGACTGGCCGCCCGACTTCCACCCCACGCCGTGCGGGGGAGCGGCGGCGGCCCGCCGCGACGAGGCCGCGGAGGGCGCGGCGGGAGCCGTCCCGAGGTTCATGACCCCGTTCCGGAACGCCGTGCCGTCCGCGCCGGAGGAGCCGAAGTCATCCGTCTCGGTGTGGCCCGCGGCCGCGTACGTGGTCCGCGGGTCCTTGTCGCCGGAGCCCGAACCGGAACCGGAGCCGGAACCGGGGCCCGTGCTCGTGCCGAACGCGGCGGGCGACAGCTGTGCCCCTGCCGCGACGGCGGCCACCGCACCCACCGCCGCCATGACGATGCGGCGCTTGCGCGCGCCGCGCTTGCGTATGGAACTCAAGTCCCCGTTGTCCTCTCACTGAACAGCGATGTGCCGAACAGATGATAGGTGTGAAGTGCCGTGGCTGTTGCGCCAGTTGGGGTGCGGCAGGGGCGGCGGCCGGTTCAGCCCGCCGACCGTTGCGCCGTGGAACCGCGAACGACGAGCTCGGGCTCGAAGAGCAGCTCGCCGGGGTGGGCCTGGTTGCCTTGGATCTGCGCGCACAGCAGGTCGACCGCCGCGCGGCCCATCGCCTCGATGGGCTGGCGCACCGTCGACAGGGGCGGCTCCGTGCAGGTCATGAAGGCCGAGTCGTCGTACCCGACGACCGAGACGTCGGTGGGGACGGAGAGCCCCCGGCGGCGGGCCGCCCTGATGGCTCCCAGCGCGAGCGGGTCGCTGCCGCAGACGATGCCGGTGACGCCGCGCCCCAGCAGACGGGTGGCGGCCGCTTGGCCGCCCTCCAGCGAGAAGATCGACCGTTCCACGAACGCGTCGGCCAGCTCCGTGCCCGCCGCCCGCGCGACGAGCCGGGCCGCTTCGAGCTTGCGATGGGAGGGCACGTGGTCGGACGGGCCGAGCAGCAGGCCGATCCGCTCGTGTCCGAGCGAGGCGAGATGGCGCCAGGCCTGCTCGACGGCGACGGCGTCGTCGCACGCGACGCAGGGAAAGTCGAGGCCCTCGATCGACGCGTTGATGAGGACGACCGGGATCTTCCGCTCCGCGAGCTGGTGGTAGTGGTCGTGCGGGGCGTCGGTCTCGGCGAAGAAGCCCCCCGCGAACACGACGCCGGAGACCTGCTGCTGGAGCAGGAGCTCCACGTAGTCCGCCTCGGAGACCCCACCCCTGGTCTGCGTGCAGAGCACGGGCGTGAGCCCCTGCTGGGCGAGGGCACCGCCGATGACCTCGGCGAGCGCCGGGAAGATGGGGTTCTGCAGCTCCGGCAGGACGAGGCCGACGAGCCGGGCGCGCTCCCCGCGCAGCTGCGTCGGCCGCTCGTAACCGAGGACGTCAAGCGCCGTCAGTACGGACTGTCGTGTCGCTGCGGAGACACCGGGCTTGTCGTTGAGGACACGGCTGACCGTGGCCTCGCTCACCCCCACCTTCTTCGCAACTTGAGCAAGTCGTCGCGTCATCGCGCAACCATATAGCAAGCAGCGCAAGCGAGTTACTGTCCTGTGCGCCACTTTCTTCAGTGAGTTGTTGAGGTGTTGCAGGCAGGGAAGGGAAGGCCGGAGGGCCCCGGCCGCCCGCGTCCCGGACGGCCGAGGCCCGCCGCTCCCTTCCGTGCCGGTCAGGGCTCGATGTTCAGCTTGAAGGTGGAGGTGGTGTTCTTGATGTCCTGTGCGTTGCCGTTCAACTTCAGGTTGTGGATGGTGGCTTCGCCCACCGCGGGCCCCTGTCCGGCCTCGGGCATCTCATTGGCCCAGACGCCGAAGCCCGACTTGTGGTCGAAGGCGTCACCGCTCTTGCGTGCGCCCGTGATGGTGATGTCCCGCAGGACCGTGTCCTTGACGGGGAACTGCGGTTGCCCGCCCACGTAGTTCGTCTGGAACATGATCCCGTGGTACGTGGGGTCCGTGATGTCGACGTTGTTGATGCGGATCCCCTGGAAGACCTTCGAGGCGGAGAACAGCCAGATCCCCGGGAAGGTCTGGCCGTTCCAGAAGTGGCCGCCCGCCCGCTCGATGGAGACGTTCTCGAAGGTCGTGGGTTCGGTGCCGAAGCCGTTCATCGGGTAGCCGAAGTCCAGGGAGCTGATCGTGATCCCGGAGTAGACCAGGGTGTCGGCGATGCGGATGTTGCGGAAGGTGTTGTTGTAGCCGCCGTAGACGGCGACGCCCGCCGCGCGCCAGGTCAGCAGCGAGGTCAGGTTCTCGTAGACGTTGTTCTTCATGTCCGCGCCACCGGCGTCGATGGCCGAGAACAGGGCGAAGCTGTCGTCGCCCGTCGCGCGGGCCTCGTTGTTCGCGACGAGGTTGTCCGTGCTGCCGTTGGTCATGTTGATGCCGTCGGCGAACATGTCGCGGATCCGTGAGTTCTTGATGGTCATGCGGTCCGTGTTGGCGCCCCAGTACAGGCACACCATGTGTTCGTTCCAGATGTCGTCGATGGTGATGTCGGATACGTTCTGGAAGTCGAACACCTTGCCCGGACCGTCGATGCGCGACGTGTAGTTGCCGAAGTAGGCGAAGCCCGAGAAGGACGAGCCCTTCGCGCCCGCGTCGGCGCGGAACCCGATGTCGGTGTTCTGCTGGGCGGCCGGTGCGTGGAAGCGGGTGTACCAGGGCCCGGCGCCCACCACCTGCACGGCCTTGCCGTACACCTGGAACTTGCTGCTCGTCTCGTAGTCGCCGGGCGGCAGGTACACGCCGGTCAGCTTTCCGGTCGTGTCCATCCGGACCTTGTCGAGGGCGTTCTGCACGTCCTGGTGCGCGAACCCGGCGGGGACGACGTACGCGCCCGGGTCCGGGTTCGCCCTCGGCGCGGTCTTCTCCAGGTCGACGAAGTCGATCGCGTAGCGGGAGGTGTTGGCGCCGTCCTTCTGCAGCTTGATCCTGCTGCCGGCCGGCACCGTCTCGCCGAGCAGGAGGTGCGCCTCGTCGTAGATGTGGCGGGCCGGGCCGTCCCCGGGCGAGTTGCCGGGCGAGGCCTCCGCGCCGTACAGCCAGGCGTACTTGGAGGTGAGGTCGACGGCCTTGCGGAAGACCCCGTCGACGTACACGTTCAACGTCGCCTCGGTCCCTCCGCCGCCCGGCGCGTCCGGGATGGAGAAGCGGGTGACCAGGGTGTTCGTGGGCCGGTCGGCCGTGAACTCCACCGAGGACCCGGTCGAGTCGAGCGTGACGGCCCTGCGGCCCGAGGCCTCGCCCGCCAGGTCGCCGATGGTGCGGTTGGGCCCGACGACCTTCGCGCCGCCTGCGAGCACTCCGTCCTCCGCCTCGTACGTGTCGTACGGCATGGCGGCGCCGCGGCCGACGAACAGCGGCCGGGTGCTGGTGTTGTTCTCGCGCTTGGCCGGGACCTCGTTGGCGTCGTCGGCGAGGACGACCTCGACCGTGTAGCGGCCGTTGGCGGCCGTCCACGCGCCGAGCCTGACCGGGGCCGTGGTGTCGCCCGCGCCGATCACCCCGTCGTACGTACCGGTCAGGGCCTTGACCGTCTCGCCCTTGGCGTTCCGCAGGGTCAGCGCGATGCCGTGGGCGCCGGACGCGGAGTCCTGCGTGCCCTGATTCTTGATCGCGACGCTGAAGGCGGCCTCCTTGCCGGCCGCGGGCGCGCTCGGCGTCCAGCTCACCTGCGACGCGACCAGGTCGGAGCTGCGCACCGGCTCGACGGTCAGCGGCGTCGGACTGGTGCGGGTGTTGTTCCCCTCGTCCTGCTCGATGACCTTGTCCGCCTCGTCGACGGTCGCGGCGAACGCGTACGAACCCGCGTCGCGCGCCGGGACCTTGACGCTCACGGTCGCCGAATCGCCCGCGCCGAGGGCGCCGACCGGCGCCGTGCCGGCCTTGTCGCCGCCGAGCCGGAACGTGACGTCACTGGCGGCGGACGCCTCCCTGCCACCGTTGTGCACGGTCGCGCCGAGGGTGAGCTCGTCGGACTCGTCCGGGGCTTCGGGGGCGTACGTCAGCTTGCTGACCTCCAGGTCGGGGTTGGGCGCGGGGGTGCCCATGACCTGGAACTCGGCGACCTGCCCGGCCGTCGCCCCGCTGTTCGCGGTGAACTTCAGGCGGACGTCGGCGACGCGCGCGGAGAGCGGGACGGTGACGGTGTTCTGGTTGCCGGAGGGGCTGAAGGAGTACCCCTCGGCCTCCTTGAGCGTGGTGAACTCCGTGGCGTTCTGCTTGCGGCCGAGGACCTCCACCGTCTGGGTGCGCGGGCCCCAGGCGGGGTCGGGACTGAGCTTCACCACGACCGCGTCGACGTCAGCGTCGGCGCGCAGCTTCACGGTCAGCGTGTTCGGGTAACTGCCCGCGGCGCCCTCCCAATACGTGGACGCCTGCCCGTCGTTGGCGTTCTCCGCGACATAGGTGTGGATCACCGAGGACGCGGTGATCGGCTTGCCCTCGGCCAGGTTCGAGCCGGCGCCCGCCCCGGGGCGGGTCACGGTGTTGCTGAAGGCCGAGACGTTCCCCGCCGCGTCGCGGGCGCGCACCGCGTACGAGACCGTGTCACCGGCCGCCCGCTGATCGGTGTACGTCGTGACGTCACCGCCCACGGTCTTGAGCGGCTTGCCGTCGGCGTAGACGTCGTACGCCGTGACCTTCACGTTGTCCGTGGAAGAGCCCCAGACCAGTTTGACCTCGCCGCCGGAAGGCTGCGTGAAGGCGAGGTTCGAGGGCGCGGTGGGGGCCTGCGTGTCGCCCGAACTCCCCTTGCGCACGACGGAGTTGCTGTTCGGCGAGGCGTTGCCCGCCGCGTCGCGGGCCCGGACGTAGTAGGTGACGGTGGCGCTCGCGGGCTGCGTGTCCGTGTACGTGCGCGCGTCACCGGCGACGCTGGTGCGCAGCTCCCCGTCGGCGTACACGTCGTAGGCGGCCACGCCCTTGTCGTCGGTGGCCGCGTCCCAGGCGAGCCTGGGCCGGCCGGGGTCGGTCTCGGTGAGGGTGAGGTTCTCGGGCGCGGTGGGTGCCTGGGTGTCGCCGGTCGTCGGGCCGTAGATCTCCAGCTCGGACAGCTGCCCTGCGCTGCGGGCGGTGTTGGCGCTGATCAGGACGCGCACGTACCGCGTGGTGGCGGTGTCGAAGGACAGCGTGGCGGAGTGGTCCGTCGCGTCGCTGAAGGCATGGTCCTTCGTGGCGGTCAGGTCGGTGAAGTCCGTGCCGTTGTCGCTGCCCTGGAGCTTCAGGGTCTGGCTGCGGGTGTTCCAGCCGACGGGCACGCGCAGGACGACCTGGTTGACGCGGGACGAGGCGCCGAGGTCGGCCTGGATCCACTGCGGCAGCTTGCCGTTCTCGCTCTCCCAGTAGGTGTCACGATTGCCGTCGTTGGCGCGCGCGGCGACGTAGTCCTCGGTGTGGCCGGAGGCCTTGAGGGTCCTGCCCAGCGCCAGGTTCCGCGAGGCGTCCTCCGCCGCGTGCACCCGCAGGCCGGAGAGCTGCGCCGCGGGCCAGCCGGTGTTGGCGGTGATGTGCAGACGGACGAAGCGGGTCTGCGCGGCGGGGAAGCGGACCGTCACCGCGTTGCCGTCGCCGGGCGCGAAGGAGTGGGATGCCGACGCGGCGAGCGTGCTGAATCCGGTGCCGTCCGGGCTGCCCTGGACCGCGAGCGTCTGCCTGCGGGCCTCCCAGGACGGAGGCAGTTCGAGGACCACCTCGTCGACGCGAGCGGTGCGGCCGAGGTCCACCTGTACCCACTGCGGCAGGTCGCTGCCCGAACTCTCCCAGTAGGTGGCCGAGTTGCCGTCGGTGATGTTCGCCGCCCCGTAAGCGTCCTTGCTGCTGCTCGCCTTGGCGGGCTTGCCCGCGGCCAGGTCGGGGCCGCCCGCCGCGGTGGCGGTCAGCGCGGGGAGGCCAAGGAGGAGCAGGGTGGCGGCGAGGGCGGCGGCGAAGGACCGCCATCTCCGGCTGATCGGCCGTTCCCGTCGGGATCTTCGTGTCGGCGTCCTGCCCTGAGCGGGCCTGCTGCGGCTCATGGGTCTCACCACTCCCTCACGTGGGTCTGCGCGCAAGATTTGGCGCGGTGAAGTTGGAGAGTTGCAGAGAACTGTCAATCTGGCCACAGCGGAAGCGGAAGTTGTGACCGTGTGATTCCGGCCCTTCCTGGCCCGCGCCGAACGGTGAACTGGCCTTGCTGGCAAGGGTGATCAGGTTTTTGCAATGTATGCGCGAGATATTGTGTTGGTCTGTCGCCGGTGGTTGAGTGTGCGCCGCACCCGACAGCCACAGCACCGCGGCGGACCGGCCGTGCCCGTCAGGGTCGCCCACGCGCCGCCGGCCCGGCGCGCCTTCGCGCCGTGGAGCACGACCCGGAGGGGGTCTCCCGATGTCATCCATGAGCAGCCGAACGCTCGCACTCGCCACCGTCACCGTTCTCGCGCTGGTCGCCACGTCCGCCTGCGGCACCAGCAGCGACGAATCCGACGCGGACTCGGGAGGCAGGGTCAAACTCGACGTCAACGGGCAGCCGCCCAAGACCCAGGCCTTCGAGCGCACGCTCTTCGACCGGCACGTGGCGCGGTTCGAGAAGGCCAACCCGGACATCGACGTCGTGCCGCACGAGGGCTTCATGGACCCGAAGACCTTCAACGCGAAACTGGCGGGCGGCAAGCTGGAGGACGTCTTCTACGTCTACTTCACCGACACCCGGCCCCTCATCGAGAAGAAGCAGGTCGCGGACATCAGCGACGCCGTCGAGGACATGCCGCGCCGCGGCGACATCCAGGACCCGCTGATGAAGATCTTCCAGGACGAGCAGGGCCACCAGTACGGCCTGCCGACGTCGAACTACTCGATGGGCCTCGTCTACAACCGCGCCCTCTTCGAGAAGGCTGGCCTCGACCCCGACAAGCCGCCGAAGACCTGGGCCGACGTCCGCAGGGCGGCCAGGAGCATCGCGGGTCTCGGCGACGACAACGTCGGCTACGCGGACTTCTCCAAGAACAACCAGGGCGGCTGGCACTTCACCGCGGAGCTCTACTCCCGCGGCGGCCGTATCGCCCGGGAGAGCGGCGGCGGCTGGAAGGCGGCGTTCAACTCGGCCGAGGGCAGGGCGACCCTCCAGGACCTGCACGACATGCGCTGGAAGGACGGTTCGATGGGCAGCAAGCAGCTGCTCCAGGTCGAGGACGTCCAGCGGATGATGGGGTCGGGCAAGCTCGGCATGTACGTCTCGGCGGCCGACAACATCACCGTCATCGCCAAGCAGTTCGGCGGGAAGTACGAGGACTACGCGCTCGCCCCGGTACCGGACGCGAAGGCCACGCTGCTCGGCGGCGAAGGCTACATGTTCAACGCCAAGGCGTCCCCCGCGAAGATCAAGGCCGGCGTCAAGTGGATCCAGTGGCGCTACCTCAACCCCGACCTCATCGAGAAGAACGTCGCGGACTACGCCGAGGCCAAGCTCCCCGTCGGCATCCCGATGCCCATGGTCCCCGACATTTTCAAGGGCTCCGTCCGCGACCGGATCGAGAAGGTCAAGCAGGACAGCGCCACCATGCCGACCGGCAACTACCAGGCCTTCATGGACGCCGCGCCGAAGATCCCCGGCGTGATCGAACCCCCCAGGGCCCAGGAGGTCTACGCGGTCCTCGACTCCGTGATGCAGGCCGTCCTCACCAAGAAGGACGCCGACATCGACGCCCTCCTCGACAGTGCCGAGGACAAGGTCGACGCGATCTACGACGCCTCCTGATGAGCATGTCGCTCAAGGCCCCGCCCCGGGACACGGCCGCGCCCGCGCCGCCACCCGCTCCCCGACGGCGGTTCGCCGCCCGGCGCCGCGCCCTGCGCGAACACCTCACGGCATACGGGTTCCTCAGCGCCGCCGTGGTCGTCTTCGCGCTGTTCTCGTGGTGGCCGATCGTCCGGAACGTGATCCTCGGCTTCCAGCACGTCAACTTCGCCACCGGGAACACCTGGGCGGGCTTCGCCAACTTCGAGAAGCTCTTCAACGACCCGCTGTTCCTCACCGCCTGGAAGAACACCGGCCTGTTCACCCTGTACGCCCTGCTGCTCGGCTTCGCCGTGCCGTTCCTGACAGCGGTGCTCCTCAACGAGTTCCGGCACGCGCGGGCGTACTTCCGGGTCCTGGTCTACCTGCCGGTGATGCTGCCGCCCGTGGTCGTGGCCCTGATGTGGAAGTGGTTCTACGACCCGGGACCCGGACTGCTCAACGAGATCCTGCGCACGCTGCACCTGCCGACCTCGGCCTGGCTGGACTCCTCGTCCACCTCACTGATCTCCCTGGTCATCGTCTCGACCTGGGCGAACATGGGCACCACGACCCTCATCTACCTCGCCGCCCTGCAGACCATCCCCGGCGAGCTGTACGAGGCGGCCGAGCTGGACGGCGCCGACGTATGGCAGCGCCTGCGCCACGTCACCGTCCCGCAGACCCGCTTCGTGCTCCTCGTCCTGCTGCTGCTCCAGATCGTCGCGACCATGCAGGTGTTCACCGAGCCGTACGTGATGACCGGCGGCGGGCCCGAGGACTCCACGGTGACGGTGATGTTCCTGGTCTACCGGTACGCCTTCGTCTACAACGACTTCGGCACCGCCAGCGCGCTCAGCCTGCTCCTCCTGCTCGTCCTGGCCGCCTTCTCCGCCCTCTACCTGCGGGTCACCCGCGCCGCCAAGGAGTGACCGGATGTCCGCCTCGATGCGCACGCTCGTACGCCCCGCCGTCCTGCGGACCCGCAAGGGGCGACTCGTCTACTGGTCGCTCCTCGCCGTCACCCTCGTCCTGTTCACGCTGGCCTTCGCCGTACCGCTCTACTGGGCGGCGACCGGCGCCATGAAGTCCTCCACGGAACTGGCGCAGTCCCCGCCCACGTACGTACCGGAGTCCTGGCACCCGGAGAACTACGCCAAGGCGTGGCGGGAGATGGACCTGGCGGACTACTTCCTGAACACCGTCGTCCTGGCGGGCGGGGCCTGGCTGGTGCAACTGGCGGTGCAGGTGCCCGCCGCGTACGCGCTCTCGAAGCTGCGCCCCCGGTTCGGGAAAGCGGTGCTCGCACTGATGCTGCTGACCCTGATGATGCCCGCCACCGCGCTCCTCGTGCCGGTCTACCTCACCGTCGTCGACGTCCCCCTGTTCCACCGCAACCTGATCAACAGCCCGAGCGCGGTCTGGCTCCCGGCCGCCGCCAACGCGTTCAACATCTACCTCCTGAAGAACTTCTTCGACCGGATCCCCGACGAGATCCTCGACGCGGCGAAGATGGACGGCGCGGGCCCGCTGACGAGCATGTGGCGCGTGGTGCTCCCGCTGTCCCGGCCGATCCTCGCCGTCGTCTCCATCCTCTCCATCGTCACGGCCTGGAAGGACTTCCTCTGGCCGCTCCTCGTGCTGCCGGACCCCGCGGGGCAGCCGCTGAGCGTGTTCCTCCAGCGGGTGGCGTCGGACACGCCGCTCAACTCCCTGGTCGCGGGGCTCGTGCTGGCCTCCCTGCCGCTGGTCGCGCTCTTCCTCGTCTTCCAGCGCCAGATCATCGCGGGCCTGGGCGCCGGGAGCCTCAAGGGCTGAGCGGCGCCCGCCGCCTCCACCCCCGCCCACAGGCCCGTACGCGTCTCGTAGGAAAGGACACTCATTTGTCCAGCACGGAGTGGTGGCGCAGCGCTGCCATCTACCAGGTGTACGTCCGCTCCTTCGCCGACGGGAACGGCGACGGCACCGGTGATCTCGCCGGTGTCCGCGCCCGGCTGCCCTATCTGGCCGAACTGGGCGTGGACGCGCTGTGGTTCACGCCGTGGTACGTGTCGCCGCTCGCGGACGGCGGCTACGACGTCGCCGACTACCGCGCCGTCGACCCGGCCTTCGGCACCCTCGGCGAGGCCGAGAAGCTGATGACCGAGGCCCAGGAGCTGGGCCTGCGCTGCATCGTGGACATCGTCCCGAACCACGTCTCCGACCAGCACGCGTGGTTCAGGGCGGCCCTCGCGGCGGGCCCCGGCTCCCCGGAGCGGGAGCTGTTCCACTTCCGGCCGTACTCCGAGGAACCGCCCAACGACTGGGTCGGCGAGTTCGGCGGGGTGCCGTGGTCCCGCACCCCGGACGGTGAGTGGTACCTCCACCTCTTCGCGCCCGAGCAGCCCGACCTCAACTGGAACCACCCGAAGGTCCGCCGTGAGCACGAGGAGGTGCTGCGGTTCTGGTTCGAGCGCGGCGCCGCCGGCGTGCGGATCGACTCCGCGGCGCTCCTCGCCAAGGCCGACGGGCTGCCCCCGATGGACCCCGCCCGCCCGCACCCCTTCCACGACCGGCCCGAACTGCACGAGATCTACCGCTCCTGGCGGCGGATCGCCGACGCGTACGGCGCCGCGCTCATCGGCGAGATCTGGCTGCCGGACGCGGAGCGGTTCGCCCGCTACCTGCGCCCGGACGAGCTGCACACCGCGTTCAACTTCGACTTCCTCTCCCGCCCGTGGGACCCGGCGCAGCTGTGGGAGTCGATCGATCTCACCCTGACCACCCACGCCCCGGTCGGCGCCCCCGCCACCTGGGTCCTCGCCAATCACGACGTCACCCGGACGGTCACCCGCTACGGCCGGGCCGACGACACCGGCTTCGCCTTCGAACGCAAGCGCTTCGGCGTCCCCACCGATCTGGAGCTCGGCACCCGCAGGGCCAGGGCCGCGGCCCTGCTCACCCTGGCGCTGCCCGGCTCCGTCTACCTCTACCAGGGCGAGGAGCTGGGGCTGCCGGAGGTGGAGATCCCCCGGGAGCTCGTCCAGGACCCGATGCACGCGCGCTCCGGCGGGGTCGACCCGGGCAGGGACGGCTGCCGGGTGCCGTTGCCCTGGGACGGCGCCCCGGCCCCGAGCTGGCTTCCCGTGCCGCCCGACTGGGCCGGACGCGCCGCCGAACGGCAGGCACCGGACCCGGACTCGATGCTCTCCCTCTACCGGACGGCGCTGCGGCGAAGGCGTTCCCTGGGGGACGCCGGGCCGCTGCGCAGGCTCCGCACGGACGAGCGCGGGGTGCTCTGCTTCGCCCGTACCTGCGAGCCCGAAGGGAGCGACGGTGGTGCGGGCTCCACCTGGGTCACCCTGGTCAACTTCGGCCCGCACGACGTGGTGCTGCCGCCCGGCTCCGAACTGCTGCTGGCCAGCGGCCCCTTGACCGAGAAGGGGCTGCTCCCCGCCGACACCGCGGTCTGGCTGCGGTGCTGAGCGGCCTCGCCTCAGTGGGCGTTCTCCGTCGGGCGCAGGCTCTTGGGGACCTTCGCCCAGGTGAGCGCCGCGGCCACCAGCGGCAGCGCGGCCGCCATCAGGAACGTCGGCGTCATCCCGGAGGTGAACGCGTCGGAGGCCCGCGTCAGCAGGGCGCTCCCGGCCGGTCCTGTGAGCTCGGAGGCCACCCGCGCCGCCTCGCCGATCGAGTCGCTGACGGCGGCCGTGGTGTCGGCGGGGAGGCCGAGGTCGGGCAGGTTCACGCGGTACAGCGCGGTGGCGACACTGCCGAGGATCGCCACGCCCATCGCCGCGCCGAGCTCGTAACAGGTCTCCTCGACGGCCGCGGCGCCGCTGACGTCCTCGGCCGGGGTGGCGGCCATCAGCGTCACGGACGCCGCTGTCGTCGCGACGCCGACGCCGCAACCGAGCACCGCGAGCGCCACGGCGACCTCGCCGTAACCGAGCGGCCCGGACAGCTGCAGCAGCCACGGCAGGGCGAGCCCCGCCGTCATCACCACCAGGCCGCCGCCCATGACGTGCCGGATCGGCAGCCGGTGCATCAGAGCGGGCGTGATGAGCGAGGTGAGGACCAGGCCCAGCGGCGCGGGCAGCAGCCGGATGCCCGCCTCCAGCGGGGTGTAGCCCTGCCCGTACTGGAACCACTGGGTGATCAGGAACAGCGCCGAGCCCAGCGCGATCATGCCGAGGAAGATCGAGGCGGCGGCGATGGCGAAGGGCCGGGACGCGAAGAGGCGTACCCGCAGCAGCGGGTGGTCGAGGCGCAGCTGGCGGCGGACGAAGACCGTGAGCGTCACGGCGGCGAGCACGAGGAGCGCCCAGGCCACCGGGTCGGCGGGGCCGCCCTTGCCGAGCTGCTTGATGCCGCCCGCGAGGGCGAGCATGCCGACGACGGACTGGCCGACGCCCCACCAGTCCCAGCGGCCCGCACGGGGCTGGTGGGACTCGGGCAGGATCCACAGGCCGAGCGCGATGATCACCAGCGCGACCGGGATGTTGATCAGGAAGGCGGAGTGCCAGCCGTCGTGCTGGACCAGCAGGCCGCCGACGACCGGGCCGAGCGCCATGCCGCCGCCGAAGACGGCGGACCACACGGCGTAGGCGAGGGCGCGCTCGCGGGCGTCGGTGAAGACCCGCCGCAGGATCGACAGGGTGGCCGGCATGATCGCCGCGCCGCCCGCGCCGAGCAGCGCGCGGGCGGCGATGACCTGCCAGGGCGCGGTCGCGAAGACGGCGAGCAGGGAGGCCAGCGCGAAGACGCCGAAGCCGATCAGGAGCAGCCGCTTGCGGCCCCACCGGTCGCCGAGCGCGCCCGCGGTCACGAGGAGACCGGAGAGCACCAGGGCGTAGCTGTCGATGATCCACAGCTGCTGCACGGAGCTGGGCCGCAGATCGGCGACCAGGGACGGGAAGGCGACGTTCAGGATCGTGGTGTCCATGGCGATCAGCAGGAGGCTGCCGGAGAGGATCGCGAGGACGGCCCAGCGCCGTGGATCACGTTGCGGGGTCATGTGGTGTAACACCTCAATTTCGAATGAGACATTAATGTCTCACATGAAACGTAAAGGTGTCTACTGGAGTCCCTCTGTCCTCCCCGGTCACCCCACGCGCTGGAGTGCCTCCGGTGTGAGGTCCGCGAGACTCGGGTAGCCGTCGACGGCCATCAGCAGATCGGCCTCGGCGAGGAGCGAGCGCAGGACGTGGGTGACGCCGTCCGCCCCGCCGATCCCGAGGCCGTACGCGTACGGGCGGCCGACGCCGACGGCGGTGGCGCCCAGCGCGACGGCCTTCACGATGTCCGCGCCGCCGCGTACCCCCGAGTCGAAGAGCACGGGCAGCCCGTCGGCGGCCTCGACGACCGCCGGGAGCACGTCGAGCGCGGGCAGCCCGCCGTTGGCCTGGCGGCCGCCGTGGTTGGAGCAGTAGATGCCGTCCACGCCGCCGTCCCTGGCCCGCCGCACGTCCTCGGGGTGGCACAGCCCCTTCACGATCAGCGGCAGCGACGTCAGCGACCGCAGCCACGGCAGGTCGTCCCAGGTCAGCGGATTGCCGAAGACCTGCACCCACTTGAGGACCGCGGACTGCACGTCCTGTTCGGGCGCGGCGGGCAGTTGGGCGCGGAAGACCGGGTCGCTCGTGTAGTTGGCCAGGCAGTGGCCGCGCAGCTGCGGGAAGTTGGCCGTGCTCAGGTCGCGGGGGCGCCAGCCCGTGATCCAGGTGTCCAGGGTGACGACGATCGCCTTGAACCCGGACTTCTCCGCCCTGCGCACCAGGCTCTCGGCGAGCGCCCGGTCGGTCGGCGTGTACAGCTGGAAGAAGCCGGGCGTCCCGCCGAGCTCGGCGGCGACCGACTCCATCGGGTCGGCGGACAAGGTGGACGCGATCATGGGAACACCGGTCCGCGCGGCGGCCCGCGCGGTCGCCAGGTCCCCGTGGCCGTCCTGCGCGCAGATGCCGAGGACCCCGATGGGCGCCATGAACAGGGGCGAGGGCAGCCTCATGCCGAACAGGTCGACGGACAGGTCGCGTTGCGAGGCCCCGACGAACATGCGCGGTATCAGCCCCCAGCGCTCGAACGCGGTGACGTTGGCACGCTGCGTGAGCTCGTCTCCCGCGCCGCCGGCGACGTAGGAGACGACGGAGGGCGCCATCGCGGCCTGCGCGCGCGACTCCAACTCGTCGTACGACATGGGGTAAGCGGGGACGACACCGCGCAGCCCGTCGAGGTAGATCTCGTCCTGGTAGTCCTTGAAGGGGCGGGGCGTCGGGTTCATGGAGGTCGCCTTTCCCGGCGTGGAGCGGCGTGGAGCAAGGGCGGCCCAGTGTCGTTCGATGTTGACGTCAGGGTCAATGACGGCGAGGGAAGGGGCTTCGGGCGGATTGGCGATCAGTCTGCGAGGGCATCACCGTGGGGCAGGACCGTCGCGCACCTGATGCCGCGACCCCGGTGGCGACGTTGATCGCGGGTGGACGCCGGTTCGTCTTCTGGGAGGGGAGTGAGCTGCCATGCGTGCGCACCAGCGCGCCCATCGGCCCACGGAACGGGTGGAGTACGCGCTGCCGCCGGGGCCCGCGTCGGCGGGCCGGGCACGGAGGCTGGCCTCCACGTTCCTCGTCGGCACCCGGCGCCGCAAGACCGAGGTGGCCGCCGAGCGCGTGGACGACGCCACGCTGGTCGTCTCCGAGCTCGTGTCCAACGCCGTGCGGTACGCGGACGGCGGCTGCCGCCTGAGCGTCGAGGTCACCGGCAACCGGGTGACCGTCCAGGTCACCGACGCGAGCCCGGAGCGTCCACGCTTCCAGCAGCCGAGCGTCGACCGGGAGGGCGGCCGAGGCCTCGCGATGGTGCGGGAACTCGCCCACCGCCTGGAGGTCGTGGGGGCCCACCGGGGCGGCAAGACGGTGCGGGCCGTACTGGTCTGATGCCGCCGCGCGCCCCCGCCCGGGCGTGACGGCACCGGACTTCAGGAGATCTCCAGCGCGCCTCGTCCTGTCGTGACCACGGTGGCGACGGCCACGTTCATCACGCGTGCCACGTTCTCCACGATGCCGGTCGCCGCGCCCGGATCCACCCGGACGTCGAACTCGCCCGTACTCGTCACTCTCACCTCGGGCAGCTCCAGGGTGTTGGCGGGCAGTCGCCAGCGCTCCGCCAACGGCCGGATGAGATGCTCCAGTTCGGGGGCGATCCCGTTCTGCCGGTCGGCGATCACCTGCTTCGGCCGCAGGTCCGCGGGGTCCCGCACTCGGCGGGCCCGTACGCCTGACGCCCGGCGGGCCGGTCCTCCCGAGAAACTCCGTTGCGAGCGGGCTCCCCGGCGCCGGACAGTGGGGCCATGACCACCTCCCTCGTACCGCCCCCCGGCCTGGCCGTGCGCCCGGCGACGCTCGGCGACGCGGCGGCGGTGTGCGCGCTCCTGAACGAGGTCGACCTGCTGGAGATCGGCCGCGCCGACACCGAACTGTCCGCCGTCGAGGGCGACTTGAACCACCCCGAGGTGGACCTGGAGCGCGACTCCTGGCTGCTGTTCGACGGCGATCTGCTCGTCGGGTACGGGCTGCTGTGGGACGAGTCCGCGGGCGAGCGCGTCGACATCGACCACTACGTCCTGCCCGGCCGCCCCGAGGGGTCCCTGCACCTGCTGGAGCTGATGGAGGCCCGCGCGGGCGAGCGCGCCGCCGCCAACGGCGCGACCCGCGCGGTGGTGCACCTCCACCTGACCACCGAGCCCACCACGGACCCCGCGGCGCTGCGCGCGCGGGGCTGGCGCACCGTACGCCGCTACAACGTGATGACCCGTCGGCTCCGGCCGGAAGGCGACCGGATGCCCGTGCCGCCTCCCGGCGTGACCCTGCGCCCCTGCCTGGCGGACGAGGACCGCCGACGCGCCCACGCCCTGTTGCAGGAGACCTTCCAGGACCACTTCGACCACCAGCCCCGCACCTACGCGCAGTGGCTGGGCGACATCGACGCCGCACGCGTCGACTGGTCACTGATGTGGGTCGCCCACCTCGACGGGGTGGGCGACGCGGCCGTCCTGCACACCCACGACAACCGCCCGTCGATGGGCTGGATCACCAGCATCGGAGTCCTGGCCGCGGCCCGCGGCCGCGGCCTCGGCAGCCACCTCCTGCGCCACGCCTTCGGGCACTACGCGGCGCTGGGCCGCGACCGGATCGGCCTGGGCGTGGACACCGACAACAGCAGCGGCGCACTGTCCCTGTACGAACGGCACGGCATGACGCTCGACCACGCCGTCGACACCTGGGAGCTGATACGTCCTGTCTGAGGCCTGGTCTTCCGAGGCCTGGTCTCAGGCCTACTGCGGCACGTTCAGGACGAAGTCGAAGACCGCCTCCTTGGCGTTGCCGACGGAGCGCACGTTCATGAGGAGCCGGGCGTCGAAGATCGGGTCCGTGTTGTTGCGCGGCTCGCCGGGGAAGTACAGCTGCGTGGTGAGGATCGGGCGGCCCGGTGCCTGCACCTTGACGTGCAGGTGGCGGGTGCGTCCGGGGTAGAGGCCCGGCACGATCGTGGTGAGCTTGAACGCGCCGTTGGCGTCGGTGAACTGGTGCCCGCGGAAGCGGTATCCCGTGTTGTCGTACGTGCCGTAGGCGTCCGCCTGCCAGAAGTCCAGCAGGGTCCTGGCTATGGGCTTGCAGCCGAGCCCGAAGACGTAGCCGGAGACGGAGAGCCGCACGCCCGGGGTGCCGGGCTGGACGAGCGAGGTGCGCTGCGGGGAGTTGGGCTTGAAGTACGGGCCCTCCATCTGCGGGATCGTCGGGTCGTCGCCGTCGTCACAGGTCGGCGTCGCCTCCAGCGCCTCGCCGCGCTCGTGAGCGGTCCGCGCCAGGGCGGGCACGCCCATGAGGCTCACGGGCACGGCCATGCCCATCGCGGCGGCGGCCCGCAGGACCGTCTTGCGGCTGGGGCCTCTGCTGCCGTTGACCGGGCCGGGGGTGCCGGCCTCTTCGGGGGCGCCGTCGGCTGCGCCTGGGGTGCCGATCTCGTGGTCCATCGCTCCTCCTGAGCTGAAAGGGGTGGGCGGGTTCCGGATCGGCTATGAAGCTATGCGGGGGAGGAGGGTCCGGCGATGGACTCCAGCCGGTGGTCGTGGTGAATATCGCCGCCGCCGCGACGGAAGCTCCCCGGACTCGCGCCCGTCTCCCGGCGGAAGAAGCGGCAGAAGTAGGCCGGGTCGCCGAACCCGACCCGGTCGGCGACCTGACGTACCGACAACTCCGTGCGCAGCAGGAGCCGTTTGGCCTCGTGCACGCGGGTCTGGCGGATCAGTTCGCCGGGGGTGCGTCCGGTCGACGCCTTCACCGCCTCGCTGAGATAGCTCACCGAGACGCCGAGCCGTTCCGCGCACGAGCGCACCGACTGCAAGGCGCCTTCGGAGGAGCCGAGCAGCGTCACGAACTCCTCGGTCACCGAGACGGGGCGGGAGCGCGGGGGCGCGACCGGCGCGTCCGCGTGGGGCGGCGCGAGCGGCACGGCCGCCGCTCGGGGCGCGGGGAGCCGGGCCGCCCGCACCACGAGGACGTGCAGCAGGGCCCGCAGGACGCTCTGGAACCCGTGGGCCCCCGCGCGGTACTCGCCGTCGAGGTCGGCGACGAGGCGCGTGGTCCACCGTGCGGCGTCCTCGGGCAGGTCGAGCCAGGAGCGCCGGGCGAGCGTCCGCAGGACGTACCGGTCGGCGGGGTGGTCCACGAGGAAGTCGTCGGTGAAGAGGATGACCTGGCCCTCCAGGCCGGTGACGTTCTCCCACTGGTGGACCTGGCCGGGCGCGATGAAGCACAGGTTCGGCGGCCGCAGCGTGAAGCGGCTCAGGTCGACGACGTGCCCGCCGGTGCCGCCGGTGACGTGGACGATCTCGTGGAAGGTGTGCCGGTGCGGGAAGGACGCGCGCGACATGGGGCCGATGGTGTCGAACGTGCCGATGGCGAACGGCAGGGTGTTGGGCATCGGCACCTGCAGCCGGTGGGTCGGCATGCCGTCCTCGCCCGGCTCTCCGCTGTTTCCCTCACCCGGCAGAACCGTTGTGCCGCGCATGCGCAGTGCTCCTCATCCGCCGAAGGTTGGTCCGGACCATTCGGTTCCCCACCCTGGCATGCGGGGCCCGGACGGACAGGACCGTGATTGCGCCGAAACCACGGGCTCGCCCGCAGGGACTCACCAGGGGCCGGCCGGTCTCTCCCCTTCCGTGACGCCGTAGCGGCGCACGGACCGTGCCGCCGCGCGGTCGCCGCTGTCGTCGTAGTGTGCCGCGAGCAGTTCGGGCGCGCCCGGCGCCCCGCTGTCGACCGCCTGGTACAGCAGCGACCGGACGGCGGCGCGGTCCTCGGCCCGCAGGCGGGCGAGGCCGAGCAGGGCCCGGCCGTCGCCGCACTCCCGGGCGCGTTCGTACGCGGCCTCGGCGGCGGCGCGCAGACCTCGCCCCTCGCACAGCTCGCCCGCCCTGAGCAGCGCGGGCGTGCTGGACACGGCAGACAGGGTCCGGCCGAACTCCGCGTCGGCGCCCGTCCGCGCGTACGCGGCCAGCAAGTTGCCTACGGTCCGGGGCACTTGGGCGTCCCCGGCGGACCAGTCGGCCTCGACGGCTTCGATCACCCCGGCCGGATTCCCCGCTTCCCACAGCGCGTCGGCGAGCTCGCGCAACGCCTGACCGTGCCCCGCGCGGGCCATCCCCTTGGCGAGGTCGAGCGCCTCGGCCGTACACCCTTCGCGCAGCAGACGGCGTACGAGGAAGAGGCCGGTCCCCGCGTCGCCGTGCTCGGCGGCGAGCAGGGCCTGGGCGCGGGCGGCGGCGTGCTCCCCGGCGTCGGCGTACTGGTCGGGAAGGCGGCGGAGGTCCGTGACGTGTCCCTCGGCGAGCGCCTCCGCGATGGCCTGATCCCTGCGGGCCGGGTCCTTGGCGTCGTGCCACAGGCTCGCCAGATCGCCCCGGGCCGCGTGTTCGCCGAGTGCGACGGCGCGTCCGTAGGCGGCCGCAGCCTCCTCGGGGAGGTCCTGCTCGGCGTAGTAGTCGCCGAGCGCCCGCCAGACGTCGCCGTCGTCGGTCGCGGTGGCCTCGGCGAGGGCTTCCGTCCTGCGGGTGGCATCCCCCACGTCGTCGGCGACGTGGGCGAGCAGCACCCAGCCGACGGGCCATCCGCCGTCGATCGCCTTCCGCGCGGCCTCGGCCGCCGCCCGGTGATTCCCGGCCGCCGAGAACCGGGCCCCGGCCGCCAGCGACCACCACTCCCATCCGGGGCACGTGCCGAGCGCCAGCAGGGCGCGCGCCGAACCGGCCGTGTCGCCCGCCTCCTCGCGCCGGTCGGCCAGGCGCTTGAGGGTCTTCCCGTACCGGTGCTCGATCGCCGCGCGGCGCCCGGCGGCCTCGGCCCCGCGCGCGTCGCCCGCCTCCTCGCGCAGGTCCGTCAGGTACTCGTACGCGAGCGCCGAGCCGAGTCGCTCCGGTTCCGAGAGCAGACCGATCGCCTCGGCTGTCCGGCCCTCGGCCTCCAGCCGCTTCGCCTCGGCGACGAGCGCCCCGGAGTCTCCCTCGGCCGCGAGACGGCGGGCCAACGGCAGCCCCCGCGCGCTCTGCCCGTAGGCGCCGAGCTTGTCCGCGAAGTGCTCCAACTGCCAGTTCCGCAGGCCTTCCGCGGTGCGCAGGGCCCGCTCGACGTCGCCGTGTTCGAGAAGGGCCACGCACAGATCGCAGCGCGCCTGCTCGTCGTCGTCCACTGTGTCGACCACCTTCTGGAGCCAGTCGATGGACCGCGCCAACTCGCCGTCCGCGCGCAGCAGTCGCGCCAGTTCCAGTGCGGGACGCTCGTGGCCGAGGTCCAGCGCCCGCTGCGCCGCGGCGGCCGCCGCGGCCGCGTGACCGGCGCGCTGGTGGAGGCCGGTCAGCAGGCTGTACGCGCGCACGGACGGGCCCGCGTCGAGGGCCTGCCGGGCCAGCCGGGCGCTGCCGCGGTACCGGGCGCGGGAACGGGCCGCCTCCGCCAGGTCCAGCAGGTGGTGCGGCGCGGGGAGGTGCCGGACGGCCGCCTCCCACCAGCCCTCCGGCGGACAGGTCAGCGAGCGGCTCAGGGAGATCCGCTGGTCCAGGTAGTCGGCGAGCTGGTAGGTCGGTCCGGCCCCCGGTGCCCCAGGAGGGGCGGCGCCCAGCGTCGTCAGCGGCCCGGGGACGCCCCGGCACGGCGCTCCGGCGTCGCCGAGCGCGCGCGGGAACCACGTGTCGCGCCAGTCGGGGCCCTGCATGCGCAGGTACGACTCGGGCAGCAGCGCCCGCGCAGCCTCGGCCAGGAACGGTGCCGTGACGTCCTGGACGCGGCCGAGGCGCGCGGCGTCCACGGCCGCGTCGACCAGGGCGCGGGTCTCCGGGACGCCCCGGTAGCGGGCGACGAGCTCGCGGCCGCCCGCCAGGTACTGGGTGGCCTGGGCCCGGTCGGCGCCGAAGGCCTCGGCGAGCCGCGGGTCGCTCCGCACGGCCGCCGCGACATCGGCCTCGGCCGCGCTGCGGAAACAGGTGTCGGTCAGGGGGATCTCGCGGTCCTTGAGGAGCTGGGCGGCCGGGGTGTCGGGGGAGCCGGTCAGCTCCTTGTGCCGTTCGGGCCAGAGGGTGCCGAGAATCAGCACGGGCCCGCGGTCGGGGGACCCGAGCAGTTCCTGCAGGGCGCGGGCCGCCGGGTCCGTCGCCGAGGGGGTCAGATAGCGCTGCGTCTCGTTCAGCCACAGCACGGTGCGAGGGGTGGCGGGCCGTGCGGCGAGCCCGGCGACGAGGTCGTCCGCGCTCGGGGGATGCCACAGCCGCCACTCGGGGCCGAGGAGGGACAGTGCCTCGAAGCAGGCCCGGGTCTTGCCCGTCGACGAGCCGCCGACGAGTACGGCGAGTCTGCTGCGGCCCGCGGCCGCCTCGGCGGCGACGGCGCGCAGCACGCGGTCGTGCTCGCGCGTGACGTACGGCGGCTGCGGCGCGAGGTCGGTGTGCGGCGCGTCCGCGTCGATGGCCCGGTGCACGCCGAGGGCCGTCGCGTCCCGGTCCACGTCGCGGATCGCCGCCGAGGGCGGGGAGCCGGGCGCACCGGGCGGCGGATCGGTGCCGGTGTCGGCGGTCCTGAGGATGAGGCGGCGCAGCGACACGTACGTCTGGTGCTCGGACGAGTCCGGGCGGGCGATGGACGAGTGACCGCCGTCCAGGCTGGTGGCATCGGGGAACACGCTCTGCGCGGAGGCGGCCGTGACGATGTTGTCGGTGGTGCCCGCGTACACGGAGAAGGGGATGGGGCAGGTGCGGTCGGTGACCTCACGGGCGTTGACGATGTCGCGCAGCACGATGCGCTGGGTGTACTTGATCTGCGGTACCAGTGGCCGCAGTTGGCGTTCCTGGGGATGGTGCGGGCCGAGGAAGGCGCGGCGCAGCGACATGAGGATCTCGGAGCCGTCGTTGGGGCAGGCGAGGAGGACGATCCGGCCGATGCGCGCGAGGTCCCTGCCGCGTCCGTCGGTGAGCATCCGGGTCAGGTAGCGCTGCACGATCAGGCCGCCCTGGCTGTGGGCGACCACCATCAGGCGGGGCAACTCCTCGGTACGGGTGTCGATGTACTCCCGCAGGCTGTCGGCGGCGATGTCGAACGAGGGGAACGTCCGGGTGGGGGTGAAGCGCCGCAGGCCGGTGGCGTACCGGAAGGGGAGTGTCTGCACGAAGTCCAACTCGGGGTCGTCCGCGATGAGTTGGCGCAGGGGGTCCCACATGGCCGGGCTCGACCGGATT
Source organism: Streptomyces sp. NPDC036815 (assembly GCF_055609205.1). Taxonomy (NCBI): domain Bacteria; kingdom Bacillati; phylum Actinomycetota; class Actinomycetes; order Kitasatosporales; family Streptomycetaceae; genus Streptomyces; species Streptomyces sp. NPDC036815. The sequence continues at coordinate 126,287 of NZ_JBVJPW010000004.1, forward strand.
CCGTGCACCAGCACCACGCCCAGTCGACGTTCGCTCAAAGCAACCTCCGGTGTGACGGCCGAGGCCGTCGATTATCCGGCAGGTGTTCGGCAGGAACATGCCTTCCTGAAAGTGTCCCGGTGGGTCATGTGTCCCATTGGGACACTTTGAGGAGTACAGTCGAAGCATGAGCAACGGACAGGGCCGCCGGACCCGCAAGGTCCAGGAGAGCCGGGAGACCATGGCGAACGCCGCCGTGGACCTGGTCCTCGCCCACGGCCTCGACCAGGTCACCGTCGAGACGATCAGCGACCGCGCCGACGTCTCCCGCCGCACCTTCTCCCGGTACTTCACCGGCAAGGAGGACGCCGTGGTCGACGCCCTGCGCGCCGACTACGCACGGATCAACGCGGCGCTCGCCGCCCGGCCCGCGGGGGAGGGCCCGCTCACGGCCTACTACCGCGCCCTGCGGAGCTGGCTGGACCACGAACCGACCGCCTGGCACCGGCTGCCCCGCTCGGGCGACCTGCTGCGCCTGCTCCACGCGGAGCCGTCGCTGCTGCCCGCCTATCTGCGGGTCCAGGACGAGGCCGAGACCGAGTCGGTGGCGATCGTCGCGCACCGCCTCGGCCTCGACGCCGAGCGCGATCTGCGCCCGGCGCTCGCCGTCTCACTGGCGGTCGGCGCGTTCGGCACCGCCGTGCGGTTCTGGATCGCGCCCGGCGGGCACGCCCCGCTGCCGGAGCTCATCGACGCGGCGTTCGCGGCCCTGGCCGACGAGCCCGCACCCCGTACCACCACCACGTGAAACCAGGCACAGCCATGAGCGCAAACACCACAGGCAACACCTCCACCGGCACCTCCATGTCCACTACCTCCGCGGCGACGGAGTTCGCCGGGAAGACCGCCTTCGTCACCGGCGCCGCGTCCGGCATCGGCCTCGCGGTGGCGCGTCGCCTCGCCGCGGCCGGAGCGGCCGTAGTCGTCGCCGATCACAACGAAGAGGGCGCGCGGGACGTCGCCCGGGAGCTCGCCGGGACCGGCGGCCGGGCCGCGGCCGTACGGGTCGACGTCACCGACCCCGACTCCGTGCGCGACGCCGTCGAGTACGCGGTCGCGACCTTCGGCGGACTCCAGCTGGCCGTCAACAACGCCGGGATCGCCGGGGCCTCCGCCCCCACCGGCGAGTACACGGTCGAGGACTGGCAGCGCGTGATCGACACCAACCTCAACGGCGTCTTCTACTCCCTGCGCCACGAGCTGCCGCACCTGCTCGCCGCGGGCGGGGGCGCGGTCGTCAACATGTCCTCGATCCTCGGCACCAACGGCTTCGCGGGCTCCGCCGCGTACTCCGCCGCCAAGCACGCCGTCGTCGGCCTGACCAAGACCGCCGCCGTGGAGTACGCGGCCCGGGGCGTCCGCGTGAACGCCGTCGCCCCCGGCTTCATCGACACGCCGCTGCTCAGGGGCGACGAGAACCAGCGCGAGCAGCTGATCGCGCTCCACCCCCAGGGCCGCCTGGGCACCGCCGAGGAGGTCGCCGACCTCACGCTGTTCCTGCTCTCGGACCGCGCTTCGTTCATCAACGGCAGCTACCACCTGGTCGACGGCGGCTACGCGGCCCGCTGAGGAAAGCCGAAGAAGCGGGAAGAGCGGTCCGCGAAGAGGCAAGAAGAGAGAGGCACACACAAGATGTCAGGACAAGAAATCACCGGCCTGCCCGCCGAGATGAGGGCCGTCCAGTACCGCAGCGTCGGCACGGCCCCCGAAGTCGTCACGGTCCCGCGCCCCGCACCGGGCCCCGGCCAGGTGCTCCTTAAGGTCACCGCCGCCGGGGTCTGTCACTCCGACATCGCCGTGATGAGCGGCCCCGCCGAGTCCCTGGGCTTCCCGCTGCCGCTGACCCTCGGCCACGAGGGGGCCGGAACGGTCGCGGCCCTCGGCGAGGGCGTCACCGGGCTCGCGCTCGGCGACTCCGTGGCGGTGTACGGGCCGTGGGGCTGCGGCAGCTGTCTGATGTGCGCGCAGGGCAAGGAGAACTACTGCACGCGCGCCGCCGAGCTGGGCATCCGTCCGCCCGGACTCGGGGCGCCCGGCGCCATCGCCGAGTACATGATCGTGGACGACCCGCGCCACCTCGTGCCGCTGGACGGCCTCGACCCGGTGACCGCCGTGCCGCTCACCGACGCGGGTCTCACCCCGTACCACGCGATCAGGACCTCGCTGCCCAAGCTGACCCCCGGCAGCACGGCCGTGGTCATCGGCACCGGCGGCCTGGGGCACGTCGCCATCCAGCTGCTGCGCGCGCTGACCCCGGCCCGCGTGATCGCCCTGGACGTCACCGAGGAGAAGCTGCGCCTCGCCCGTGAGGTCGGCGCCCACGAGGCCGTCCTGTCGGACGCGGCGGCGGCCGACCGGGTCCGTGAGCTGACCGGCGGCCTCGGCGCGCAGGCGGTGTTCGACTTCGTCGGGGCGCCGCCCACCGCCGCGACGGCGATCGCGTGCGCCGCGGTGGAGAGCGACGTCAGCATCGTCGGCATCGGTGGCGGCGCCGTCGCCGTCGGCTTCGGAACGACCCCCTACGACACCGCGGTCCGCTCCCCGTACTGGGGCAGCAGGGCCGAACTGATCGAGGTCCTCGACCTGGCCCGGTCCGGCGTGATCGACGTCCACGTGGAGACGTACGCGCTGGAGGACGCCCCCACGGCGTACGCGCACCTGCACGAGGGCCGCGTCAACGGCCGCGCGGTCATCCTGCCCAACGGCTGAGCCGCCCCGCCTCCCGAGAAGCCCTCCAGCCCTACCGATGCCGAAGGCGGCCCCGCGAAAGGCCGCGCACTCCGGACTGTTGCGGCAGGCTGGGAGCAGGATGGAGGCAAAGCGTAGTCGTCATGGAACAGGGTGATCATCGATGCATGAAACCCCCGAGCATCCAGGGCTCCGTCGGGTGATGACGCAACTGCTCGTCGTCCTGCTCGTCCTCTACCTCGTGTGGTTCGTCATCTCATACCTCGCAGGCGGCTCGCTCGGGGCATCACTGACCGCGCCACTCATGCTCCTGGCGCCCGGAGCTGGGATTGCGGTCATCCGCTACAAGCAGTTCAAGCAGCGTTAGTTGGAGCGGTGGACCGAGCGCGTCGTCATCGCTCAGGCGCAGCGAAGGTGGCGGCCGCCCTCGGGTAGTCAGCGCTCTGCTGGCTCGCCATCAGGCGCACGAGGTGAAGATCATCCGATGCCCGATCGTGATCCACCGGTGCGCAACCCTGTATGGATCCCGGCTGTCTGAAAGGCGCCGGAGGAGGCTCTCCGGTGCCTTTCCATATGGGGAACAGAGATCGAGGGTCAGATGGGCAAGAAGGTCTGGAGAGCCGTCGTGGCCAGTGGCGCGGCGGCGGTGTTCGCAGGCGTGGCCGCGGTGCCGGCCGGGGCGGCCGAGGGTGGGGTCTCCTTCACCCGTGTGCAGGTGAACGGCGGCAAACCGATCGTGATCGGGGTGTCCAAGGAGGTCGCGGCACCCACTTCCTTCCGGATGACGACCACCCGCAAGTGGAAGTGGCCCGCGGTGTTCCTGTACCGCGGCAATACGGGTGAGCGACTGTGGCACGCCGTCGAGACGAGCGACTGCCACGAGGCGGGCTCGGGCGTCTGCGACTTCAACGAGACGATGTACTTCGACCCCAGTGTGTGGGACATGCGCAACAGCGAGGCCGGAGCCTGGAAGGTCGCGGCCGAGGTGTCCTTCGAGGGCGGCGGCGGTGACACGGACGACAAGGGCCTGACCGTCCACGTCAAGCGCAACTCCCGCCTGAGTGTGAACGCTGCGCCCGAGCCGGTGTCCGAGGGCCGGACCATCACTGTCACCGGCAAGGTCACGCGGGCCAACTGGGAGACGAGGAAGTACGCCTCCTACGGAAGCCGCCTGGTGAGCCTGCAGTTCAAGCCCAGCGGAGGCACCTCCTACACCACGGTGAAGAAGGTGCACGCCAACGGCTCGGGCGCTCTCAAGACGACCGTGAAAGCGTCCGAGACGGGCGCGTGGCGCTGGGCGTACTACGGCAACACCACCACCGGTCCTTCGACTTCGGCCGCGGACAACGTTGTGGTGCGGTAAGTGCCTGTCCGATACACCCGAGAAGTCCGCACACCCCAGAAGGCAGGTCAGGGCCGCTCCGTGGCGCGTGCGGCTCCCGGGACGCCCCGGGAGCGGTAGACGACGTAAGGGCGGGCCAGGTAGCCGAGCGGGGCGGTGAAGGCGTGTACGAGGCGGCTGAAGGGCCACAGGGCGAACAGGGCCATGCCGAGCAGCGCGTGCACCTGGTAGGTGAGGGGGGCGTCGGCCATGGCCGTCACGTCGGGGGCGAGGGCGAACAGGGAGCGGAACCAGACCGAGACGCCGAGCCGGTAGTCGTAGGAGTGGGGTCGCAGGGTGGTGGCCGTGGCGGTGAGGCCGGCCAGGATCACGCAGAGCAGGACCGGGTAGACGGCGCGGTCGCTGCGGCTGGTCGCGGCGCGCACGGCGGGCACGCGCAGCCGCCGCAGGAGCAGGATCAGGAGCCCGGCGAGGGTGGCGAGGCCCGCGGTGCCGCCCACGAGCAGGGCGTTGGCGTGGTAGAGCCACTCGTGGACGTGGGCCTTCTCGGTGAGTGACTCGGGCACGAGGAGCCCGATGGCGTGCCCGGCCACCACGAAGAGGAGGCCGTAGTGGAACAGGGGCCCGCCGACGCTCAGCAGCCGGTGTTCGTGCAACTGGCTGGAGCGGGTGGTGAAACCGAAGCGGTCGTAGCGGTAGCGCCAGGCCGTGCCGGTGACCAGGACGACGAGGACGAGGTAGGGCAGGACGCCCCACAGGGCGATGTGCAGGTGCTTCACCGGGCAGTCTCCTCCGCGTGCGGTGCGTCGGGTACCGGCCGGAGCCGGGGGAAGGGCAGGGGGACCAGGCCGACCGACTCGGCGGGCGGCCCGGTGCGGGCGAGGCGCAGGGCCGCCTCGCGCGTGGCCGGGCCCGTCCCCGGCAAGGTGTCGCAGACCGCCCGGACGACGTCGGCGTACGGGCTGCGGTGGGCCGTCAGGCCGAAGCGCAGCAGTTCCAGGGCGGCCCGGTGCTCGGTGAGCAGGGGTGTTCCGGCGGCCGGGACGCGGGCGGCGAACTCCAGCATCAGGGGCAGGAAGTCGGGCAGTTCGTCCTCGGGCGGCCGCCAGCCGTGCTCGCGGTACAGGGCCTTGAGCCCGGCCAGGGTGGGCCCGCGCCTGCGGGTGTCGCCGTCGGTGTAGTACGTCAGGTACAGGCAGCGCCGACGGCTGCGGTCGAACGTGGCGACGTACCGGGCGGCGAGCGCGAGCGGGTCCGTGTCGGCGACCTGTTCGCAGAACCGCTCCAGGAGCCGGATGCCGGCCCCCGGCACGGGCTCCAGCGCCGTGCGGACGGTGCGCAGCCGCCGCGGCCAGTCCTCGTCGGGGTAGCCGAGCAGCAGTGACGCGGCCTGATGGACGACGGCGCGGCTCACTCGGCGCCGCCCTCGGTGCGCGGGAACAGGCCGTCGGGGCGCCCGCGGCCGTTCCAGTTGAGGAGGTTGACCCGGTCGCGCAGCGACGTCCCGGCATGCTCGGGCTCCCTGCCGGGGGAGTCGGGGGCGCCGGGGGCGGTGTGGAACGCGTCCGCCTCGTACATGCCTGGCCCGCCGTGGCCGTCCAGGCTGCAGCCCGCGTCGAGGTCGTCGGCGGGGGTCTTCGCCGTGTAGCTGGTGGGGACGACGTAGCGCTCGTCGTACTTGGCGAGGGCGAGCAGCCGGTACATCGCCTCGATCCCGTCGGCGTCCATGCCGACGGCGCGGGCGATGGCGGGATCCTGCTCCTCGCCGAGGTTGACGCGCCGCATGTGGGAGCGCATCGCGGCCAGGCGGCAGAGCGCCGCCTCCACCGGCGCCGGGTCGCCCGCGGTGAACAGTTCCGCGAGGTAGGCGACGGGGATGCGCAGCGAGTCGATGGCCGCGAAGAGCTTCGCCGGGTCCTCCCCGTCGTGCCCGCTGGCGGTCAGGGACTCGACCACGGGCGACAGCGGGGGGACGTACCAGACCATGGGCATGGTGCGGTACTCCGGATGCAGCGGGAGCGCCACCTTGTACGTGCTGATCAGGGCGTGCACGGGGGAGCGCCGGGCGGCGGTGATCCAGTCGTGCGGAATGCCGGAGGCCTCGGCGGCCCGCGCCACCTCGGGGTCGTCGGGGTCGAGGAAGCACTCCAACTGGGCTTCGTACAGGTCCTGTTCGTTCTCGGTGGCGGCGGCCTCACCGACCTTGTCGGCGTCGTAGAGGATCACGCCGAGGTAGCGCAGCCGCCCCACGCAGGTCTCGGAGCAGACGGTCGGCTGGCCCGCCTCGATGCGGGGATAGCAGAACGTGCACTTCTCGGCCTTGCCGGACTGGTGGTTGAAGTAGACCTTCTTGTACGGGCAGCCGCTGACGCACATCCGCCAGCCCCGGCAGCGGTCCTGGTCGACGAGGACGATGCCGTCCTCGATGCGCTTGTACAGGGCGCCGGACGGGCACACCGCCACGCACGACGGGTTGAGGCAGTGTTCGCAGATGCGCGGCAGGTAGAACATGAACGCCTGCTCGTACTCCAGACGCACCTGCTCGTTCATCTTCTTCAGCATCGGATCGCCCGCGATGTGCGCGGGTCCGCCGCCGAGGTCGTCGTCCCAGTTCGGCCCCCACGTCACCGCGGTGGGCTCGCCGTCGATCTGGGAGTGCGGCCGTGCGGTGGGGACGTCGTCACCGAGCGGTGCGGAGATGAGGGTCTCGTAGTCGTACGTCCACGGCTCGTAGTAGTCGGCGAGCGAGGGCAGGTCGGGGTTGGCGAAGAGCCGGGCGAGGCGGCGGGCGCGGCCCCCGCTGCGGGGCACCAGGCGGCCGTGCTTGAGCTGCCAGCCGCCCCGCCACTTGTCCTGGTCCTCGTAGCCGCGCGGATAGCCCTGGCCGGGTCGGGTCTCGACGTTGTTGAACCAGACGTACTCGGTGCCCGAGCGGTTGGTCCAGGTCTGCTTGCAGGTGACCGAACAGGTGTGGCAGCCGATGCACTTGTCGAGGTTCATGACCATCGCCACTTGAGCCATGACCCGTCCGATGGGGGCTCCGTCACGGGGCATCAGTACTGAACCTCCTGGGCGCGGCGGCGGATCACGGTGACCGCGTCGCGCTGGTTGCCGGTGGGGCCGTAGTAGTTGGGGGCGAAGGAGAGCTGGGCGTGGCCGCCGATCAGGTGGGTCGGCTTGATCAGGAGTTTCGTGAGGGCGTTGTGGACGCCGCCGCGCCGCCCGGTCGCCTCGGACTTCGGCACGTTCACCAGGCGTTCCTGGACGTGGTACATGAACACCGTGCCGGGCGGCATGCGGTGGGAGACGACGGCACGGGCCACGACCACGCCGTTGTTGTTCTGCGCCTCGATCCAGTCGTTGTCCGCCACGCCGATCGCCTCGGCGTCGGCCACGCCGAGCCAGATGACCGGGCCGCCGCGGGCCAGCGTCTGCATCAGCAGGTTCTCCTGGTACTCGGAGTGGATGGACCACTTCGAGTGCGGCGTCAGATACCGCACGGTCACCGAACGCCCGTCGCCGTCCGCCCTCGGCTGCTCACCGAGTTCCGCGAGGTCCAACGGGGGCCGGTAGACGGGCAGTTGTTCCCCGTACTCGGCGATCCACGGGTGGTCCAGATAGAAGTGCTGGCGGCCGGTGAGGGTGTGCCAGGGCTTGAAGTGCTCGGTGTTGATCGTGAACGGTGCGTAGCGGCGCTCCGGGCCCTCCTTGCCCGACCACTCGAAGCTCGCCCCGACCTGCACCGGCCGGGCCTGCGTGTCGGAGAAGGTGATGCGCCGCTCGGCCACCGACGCCGCGAGTTCGCCGAGTCCGGTGTCGGCGCCGCAGCGCTCGGCGAGGCGCTCGAACCCCTCGGCGGCGAGGCGGCCGTTGGTGGTGCCGGACAGGGCGAGGATCGCCTCGCACATCTTGACGTCCGTGTCGAGCAGGGGCAGTCCGCGCACCGGCGCGCGGTGCACCGTGCCGCAGCGGCCGGCCAGCCAGTCGATCTCCGGCAGCGGGCGCACGGTCACCCCCTTGACCGTCATGCCCTGCTGCCCGGTGAGCGGGCCGAGCGCGGCCATCTTGTCGCCGATGGCGGTGTAGTCCCGCTCCACGAGCGTGAACTGCGGTCCGGTGGGCCCGTCGGGCGGCGCCTCGCCGGGGGTGTCGTGCAGCAGCGGGGCGGCGACGAGGTCGTGGGCCACGCCGAGGCGGCCCTCGGCGAGCCGGCTGACCTCGGCGGCAAGACCGTGGAAGATCTCGAAGTCGGTCCGGGCCTGCCAGGGCGGGTTGATCGCGGGGGAGAAGGCGTGCACGTAGGGGTGCATGTCCGTGCTGGACAGGTCGTGCTTCTCGTACCAGGTCGCCGCGGGCAGCACCAGATCGGCGAAGAGCCCGGTGGACGTCATGCGGAAGTCGAGGGTGAGCAGCAGGTCGATCTTGCCGCGCGGCGCCTCGTCCCGCCAGGTCACCTCGCGCGGCCGCTGCTCCGGCAGGGCCTCCTCGGCGCTCGCGTTGTCGGACGCGCCGAGCAGGTGCCGCAGGAAGAACTCGTTGCCCTTGGCGGACGAGCCGACCAGGTTGGCCCGCCACACGGTGAGCACCCTGGGCCAGTTGGCCGGGTCGTCGGGGTCCTCGCAGGCGTACGACAGGTTCCCGGCGTCGCGTTCGGCGGCCACCCACTCGGCCGGGTCGGCGCCGGCCTCGTGCACGCGCCGCCCCAGGTCGAGCGGGTTGGCGCCGAACGTCGGGTACGAGGGCATCCAGCCCTGGCGCACGGAGCGGGACACCAGGTCCGCGGTGTGCAGTCCCGCGAGGCCGCCGGGCGCGTTGGGCGCGGCGAGGGTGTCTGCGCTGAACTTCTCGTAGCGCCACTGGTCGGTGTGGAGGTACCAGTACGGCGTCCCGGCCATCTGCCGCGACGGACGCACCCAGTCCGACGCCGTGGCCAGCTGCTGCCAGCCCGCGTACGGGCGCACCTTCTCCTGCCCCACGTAGTGCGCCCAGCCACCGCCGTTGACGCCCTGGCAGCCGGTGAGCAGCAGCAGGGAGAGGAACGACCGGTAGATGGTGTCCGAGTGGAACCAGTGGTTGGTGCCCGCCCCCATCACGATCATGCAGCGGCCCCGGGTCTGCTCCGCGGTCCGGGCGAACTCCCGCGCCGCCCGCACCACCGCCTGCGCGGAGACCGAGGTGACCGCCTCCTGCCAGGCGGGGGTGCAGGGCGTGGCCGCGTCCTCGTACGACACGACCGCCGCCGTGCCCAACCCGGCCCGCGCGACGCTGTACTGAGCCAGCATCAGATCGAAGACGGTGGTCACCAGGCGCCCCCCGACACGCAGCGCGGGAACCGTGCGCCGCACCGTCGCCCCTTCCTCGTCGAAGCGGGGCAGCACCACCTCGGCCGTCTCGGCGCGGGGGTGGCCGTACAGGGTCAGGAGAGGGTCGATGTCGCCGAGGTCGAGGTTCCAGCGGCCTTCGCCGTCCTTGCCCCAGCGGTCGCCCAGGGTGCCGTTGGGCACGACCGGCCGGTCGGTGGCCGTGTCGTGCAGGACGGGCATCCAGCGCCGCGACTCCGGCGCGGCCTCCTTGGCCAGGTCCAGATCGCGGGCGGTGACGAACGCGCCGGGCGCGCGGGTACCCGTGCCGCGCTCGTCGAGCGCGACGAGGAAGGGCAGGTCGGTGAAGCGCTTGACGTAGTCCGTGAAGTACGGCACCTGCCGCTCCACGAAGCACTCCCGCAGGATCACGTGCCCCATGGCCATCGCGAGGGCGCCGTCGGTGCCCGGATGCGGGTGCAGCCACTCGTCGGCGAACTTCGTCGCGTCCGCGTAGTCCGGCGAGACCACGACGACCTTCTGGCCGCGGTAGCGCGCCTCGGCCATCCAGTGGGCGTCGGGCGTACGGGTGACGGGGACGTTCGAGCCCCACAGCATCAGATACGCGGCGTCCCACCAGTCGCCCGACTCCGGTACGTCGGTCTGGTCGCCGAACACCTGCGGGGAGGCGATCGGGAGATCCGCGTACCAGTCGTAGAAGGACAGCATCGGGGCGCCGATGAGCGAGTGGAAGCGGGCGCCGACGGCGTGCGAGGCCATCGACATCGCCGGGATCGGCGAGAAGCCGGCGATGCGGTCGGGCCCGTACTCCCCGAGGGTGTGCACGTGCGCGGCGGCCGCGATCTCCAGGGCCTCGTCCCAGCCGACGCGCACCAGGCCGCCCTTGCCGCGCGCGGACTGGTAGCGGCGCCGCTTGTCCGGGTCGCCGGTGATCTCCGCCCAGGCGGCCACCGGGTCACCGCCGAGCCGGCGCTTCGCGTCCCGGAACATCTCCACGAGCACGCCGCGCGCGTGCGGGTAGCGCACCCGGGTCGGGGAGTAGGTGTACCAGGAGAAGGAGGCGCCGCGCGGGCAGCCCCGCGGTTCGTAGTCCGGCCGGTCCGCTCCCGCCGAGGGGTAGTCGGTCGCCTGTGTCTCCCAGGTGATCAGGCCGTCCTTGACGTAGACGTGCCAGGAACACGAGCCGGTGCAGTTCACCCCGTGGGTGGAGCGCACCACCTTGTCGTGCGCCCAGCGCTCCCGGTACGGCTGGTCGTTGACGCGCTGGTCGGTGCGGAACACCGCCCGGCCCTCGGGCGTGGTCGGCGCCCTCTGCATCAATTGCCCGGCGGCAAGAAGGCGTTCGGCGGCATCTGCCGCGATCCGCTCCGCCTTCGCCCTGCCACGTCCCATGCCACGGACTCCCCTCGGGGAACTGGCCTGCCGGAATGGTCACCTCCGGCACGCGCCTCTCGACGAACGAGGATCAGACTCCTCTCGCCGGGCGCGTGATGTGGATCTCAATCAGGCCAGTTGGTTGTACCTAGAAGTTATTTTTCTCGCTCTTGACAATGGGCGTTGCGGTACGAGGCCGGACTAGCACGGTTCCTTTACCCCCGGGGGCGTGCCGCAGCCCGTCGGAATCCGTCACGCCGAGCACCGGAGGCAGGCACCCCTTGAAGACCGGCAGCTACTTCGAGCCCATCGACGACCACCGCTACAAGCCCACCGCGCACGCCAGTGGGGCCTGGGCCACCGACGAGTACCACTTCAGCCCGGTCGGCGGACTCCTCGTCCACGCGATCGAGCGGCATCTGGCCGCGCGGCCCGCCACCGGCCTGGTCCTCTCCCGGATCAGCTTCGACATCCTCGGCCGCCTCGCCCTCGACGAGTGCGAGATCCGGGTCGAGACCATCAGGCCCGGCCGCACCATCGAACTCGTCGAGGCCGTCGCCCGCATCGCCGACCGCCCCGTCGTACGGGCCCGGGCCTGGCTGCTCGCCTCGGGCGACACCGGCGCCGTGGCGGGCGGCGCCCCCGAGCCGCTCCCCGCGCCCGAGGGGCTGACACCCTGGGACATGGGCGCCGTTTGGCCCGGCGGGTACATCGCCTCCCTGGACGTCCGCCCGGTGACGCCCCCGCGGCCGGGGCGCGGGACGGCGTGGATCTCCACCCCGCTCGACCTCGTCGCCGGACGGAACGCGGGCCCGCTGGCGTCCTACGTCGCGCTCGTCGACACCGCCAACGGCATCGCCGCCCGCCAGTCGCCCACCACCTGGATGTTCCCCAACGTCGACCTCACCGTCCACCTCCACCGGCAGCCCGCAGGCGGCTGGACGGGGCTCGACACCACGGTCACCTTCGGCCCCACCGGCCAGGGCATCACCAGCACGGTCCTGCACGACGTCACCGGGCCGGTCGGCTACGCGCAGCAGATGCTCACCGTCCGCCCGATGCCGACGCGGGGCTGACGGCCGGTCAGGCCGGTTCGGTGGCGAAGCGGCTCATCGTCTCGATGCTCGCCTCCGGGGTCATCGGCCCGCCGCCCTCCAGCGCGTCCCGCAGCTCCCGGAAGTACCGCACGTACAGGTCCGGCGTGAACGTGCTGAGCATGACGGCGGGTTGGCCGGTCACGTTGGCGAAGGTGTGCGGGGCGCCCGCCGGGACCATGACGAGCGTGCCCGGCGTGGCGTCGTGCTCGTCCCGCCCGACCGTGAAGCGCACCGATCCGGTGATGACGTAGAAGCCCTCGTCGTGCTGGGCGTGGCGGTGCTGGGGCGGTCCCGGTGTGTGCGGCGCGAGGACGGACTCGGTCATCCCGAGGCGGTGCCCGGTGTTGCTGCCGTCCTCCAGGACACGCATGCGGGTGGTGCCGATGACGATCGTCTCGCCCTCGCCCGGGCGGACCACGGACACGGCGGGGCGGGCGCTTCCGGCGTTCTCGGTCTCGGTGTTCCTGCTCTCGTGGGTCATGCCCCGATTCCACCGCCGGAGCCCGTTGGCCGTCCAAGACCTGTTCCGGGGCGCCGATACCGCCTGGGTATCGTGACGGCATGGAGCTGCGCGCACTGCACTACTTCGTGGCGGTCGCCGAGGAACTCCACTTCGGCCGGGCCGCCACCCGGCTGCACATGAGCCAGCCGCCCCTGAGCCGGGCGATCAAACGCCTGGAGACCGAACTCGGCGCCACACTGTTCGACCGCTCACCGGCCGGCGTCACGCTCACCCCCGTGGGAGCCGTCCTGCTCGACGAGGCGCGCGCCCTGCTCGACCGCGCCGACCAGGTACGCGTACGCGTGGCCGCCGCGGCCGGCGCCGCGACCGTCACCGTCGGCGTCCTGGGCGGCGGCACCGACCCCGGCGTGGCCCGGCTGGCCGCCGCCTACCACCGGCTGCACCCGCGCGTGGAGGTCCGCGTCCGCGAGAGCGACCTGACCGACCCCACCTGCGGCCTGCGCGCCGGACGCGTCGACGTCGCCCTCACCCGCGGGCCGTTCGACACGAAAGGACTCACCGTGCGCGAGCTGAGCGCCGACCCGGTGGGAGCGCTGCTGCGCACCGACGACCCGCTGGCCCGCCGCGACGCCCTGACCCTGGCCGACCTCGCCGACCGCCGCTGGTTCGTGTTCCCCGAGGGCACCGACCCCGCCTGGCAGTCGTACTGGAGCGGCGGCGCACCCCGCACGGGCCCGGTCGTGCGAGCCGTCCAGGAGTGCCGCCAGGCCGTCCTCTGGAACGGCACGATCGGCATGACCCTCCTGGCCGACGAGCCCGCGGAGGGGCTCACGGTGGTGCCGCTGCTCGACATGGCGCCGAGCCGCACGGTGGTGGCATGGGCCGAGGGCGACACGAACCCGCTGATCCGCTCGTTCGTCGGGGCCGCGATCGCCGCGTACCGCGCGTGAGCGGGGCCGGGGCGGCGGCGGAGGCCCGTGAGGTGGACCACGCCTCGTGTGACGGGTGACCGGCGGGGTACCCGCCGCGTGCGGCGCGTCGGTTCACCCATCGGGTCCGCCCGGTGTGTGGCGCGTCGCGACCTGCGTGAACCTGTGAGAGGGACCCGTACGAAGGAGCGCCGCACGCCATGACCGTCCACTTCCGCCGCACCGGCCCGCACCGCCGCAGCGCCCTTCCCCGGCTCCGGGGCGGCGCGTGAGCGCCGGGCGCGCCGCACGCGCGGCGCTGTTCGACGTCGACGGCACCCTTGTGGACACCAACCACCTGCACGTGACGACCTGGTGGGAGGCGTTCCGCCAGGCAGGTCACCGGGTGTCCACGCACGCCATCCACCGGTCGATCGGGCTCGGCTCCGGCGACCTCATCGAGCACCTGCTCGGCGAGGACCGCGACAAGGACCAGGACGAGGGGATCAGCTCCGCCCACAAGGCGCTGTACGGCGCCTACTCCGACCGCCTCGCGCCGCTCGACGGGGCGCACGACCTCCTGCACGCCCTGGCGGACCGCGGCTGGCGCAACGTCCTCGCCACCTCCGCCGGAGGCCGCGAGCTCGACGCCCTGCGCAGCGCGATCGACGCGGACGAGGTGATCGTGGGGACGGCGAGCGCGGACGACGTGGCCGAGGGGAAACCTGCCCCTGACCCCGTGCACCGGGCGCTCGAGCTGGCCGAAGTGGCCCCCGAGGACGCCGTCTTCGTCGGGGACACGGTCTGGGACATGCGGGCCGCGGCACGGGCCGGTGTCCGCCCCGTCGCGCTCCTGTCGGGCGGCATTCCGCGCGCCGACCTGACGGAGGCGGGCGCGCTCGCGGTCTACCGGGACCCCGCCGATCTCCTCGCGCGGCTCGACGACAGCGTCTTCGCCCCGCTGGAAAGCGACTGACCGCGTACGCCCGTACGAAGGAGGTGGTGACATGAGCGGCACCCGTGAGCTGCGGGTCGGCCGGCGCACGGTCGAAGTGAAGCGGGCCGGGAAGGAGCTCTTCCCCCGCGAGGGCATCACCAAGGCCGACCTGGCCGAGTACTACCGCCGGGTGGCCCCGCGCATGCTCCCCGAGCTGCGCGGCAGACCCCTCATGCTCGAACGGATGCCGGACGGGATCGACGGGGACCGCTTCTACCAGAAGGAGATCTCCGACTATTTCCCCGACTGGATCCACCGCGCGTCGGTGGCCAAGGAGGACGGCGAGGTCACCCACGTGCTGTGCGACGACACCGCGACCCTGGTGTACCTCGCCGGCCAGGCGTGCATCACCCCGCACCGCTGGCTGAGCCGCGCCGACCGGCCCCGCAGCCCGGACCGCCTGGTGTTCGACCTCGACCCGTCCACCGACGGCTTCGAGCAGGTGCGCCGCGCCGCGCACCGCTTGCGCGGACTTCTCGACGAGCTGGACCTCCCCGCGGGCCTGATGACGACGGGCTCGCGCGGTCTGCACGTCGTCGTCCCGCTGAACCGGCGTGACGACGTCGACGACGTGCTCGCCTTCGCCCGCGCCGCGGCGGACACGCTCGCGGCGCGGTACCCGGAGCAGCTGACGACCGAACCGCGCAAGGACGCCCGCAAGGGCCGGCTGTACCTGGACGTCGCGCGCAACGGCTACGCCCAGACCGCGGTGGCCCCCTTCGCCGTCCGGTCCCTGCCGGGCGCCCCCGTCGCCGTACCGCTGGACTGGGACGAGCTGGAGGCACCGGAGCTGACCGCCCGCCGCTGGACGGTGACCGACCTCGGCGACCGGCTGGAGAAGGACCCGTGGGCGGGCCTCGCGCGCCGCGGACGCGGGGTGGCCCGGGCCTCCCGGCGCCTGGCCCGCCTGGAGCGCGTGCCGGGCGGCGAGAACAGGGCGACCCTGGAGACATGAGCAAAAGCGCGGTCATCGTCATCGACATGATCAACACCTATGAACACCGTGACGCGGACGTGCTCCTGCCCGCGGTGCGCAAGGCCGTGCCCGCCATGGTCCGGCTGCTGGAGCGGGCGAGGGCCGCGGGCATCCCCGTGATCTACGCCAACGACAACTTCGGCCAATGGCGCTCGCACCACGGCGAGCTGGTCGAGACCGCGCTCTCGGGGCCGCACGCCGATCTGATCGAGCCGGTCCGGCCCGACGAGGACTCGCTCTTCGTGATCAAGGCCCGGCACTCGATCTTCTTCGAGACGCCCCTGTCGTACCTGCTCTCCCAACTGGGTGTACGGCAGGTGATCCTCTGTGGTCAGGTCACCGAGCAGTGTGTGCTCTATTCGGCGCTGGACGCCCACATCAGGCACCTCGACGTGGTGGTCGTCGAGGACGCCGTCGCGGCCATCGACGCCGATCTCGCGGACGCGGCGCTGCGGATGATGCGGCGCAACATGGACGCGGAGGTCACGCCCGAGGAGCGGATCGAGCTGTGAGCGTCCGGGGGCGGAGTCAGGACGTCGCCTTGTGGCCGCGCGCACCGCGGAGGGCCTCGACGAGTTCGTCCCGGTTCATGGCGGAGCGGCCGGGGATCCCCGCGTCCGTGGCCCGTTCGTAGAGCTCCGCCTTGGTCAGGGTGTCGAGCGACCGGCCCCGCGCGCTCGCCTTGCGGCCCGTGGCTTTCGAGGACTTGCCCGGCGCCTTCCGGTTCCCGATCCCCGCGGACCGGCGCTTGGCGGCGGCGTCGCGGATGTCGGTCGGCGGCGCGGCGCTGTCGTCGCCGTCCTTCCCGCCGCCCTTCGAGGGGTTCTTCGCCCGGTCGACGCTCGCCCGCAGCGCGTCCATGAGGTCGACGACGTTGGTGGACTCGGCAGGCGGCGCCGCCTTCTCGACCGACTCGCCCGTGCGTTTGGCCTCGATGAGAGCGGCGACCTGCTCCTGGTAGGTGTCGTGGAAGTCCTCGGGCCTCCACTCGATGCGGAGGGTGTCCACGAGTTGCCGCGCCATCTTCAGCTCACGGTCGGTGACCTCGGTCCTCTGGGGAAGGTCGTCGATCTCGGCGCGCGGGTCACGGATCTCGTCGGCCCAGTGGAGGGTGTGCAGCGTCAGGAGGCCGCCCTCGGCCTTCACCGCGACCAGGTACTGGTGATTGCGCATCACGAACGTCGCGATCCCGACCCGGCCCGCCTCCGCGAGGGCTTTCTCCAGCAGGGCGTAGATCTTGGCGTACTCCTTGCCCTTCGGGCCGAGGTAGTACGTCTTGTCGAAGAAGATCGGCTCGACGTCCTTCAGGTCGACGAACCCCGAGATCTCCAGCGTCCTGGAGCGGCCGGGGGCGATGTCCGCCAGTTCGTCGGGCTCGACCAGGACGTACTCGTCGCCGGCGTCGTAGGCCTTGACGATCTCGTCGAGGGGCACTTCCTCGCCGGTGCGCTCGTTCACCCGTTTGTTGCGGACCCGATCGGACGTACCGCGCTGCAACTGGTGGAAGCGGACGGTGTGGCTCTCCGTGGCGGTGAACATCTGGACGGGCAGGGACACCAGCCCGAAGGTCACGGTGCCGCTCCACACGGGACGCGCCATGGCGATGTCACCCTTTCCTGTCTCGTCTGCTCCCCCCGGCGCTGTTCCGGTTCCTACCGCGCGTTCACCACGAAGCGCGCTCCGTCGGGGTCCCGGAGGACCGCCTCCGCCGAGCCCTCGTCGCGCAGCAGGACGCTGCCCCCGTGGGCGCGCGCGGCCCGGACGCAGGCCTCGACGTCGTCGACGGTGAAGTGGATCTGCCAGCGGGGCCGGATCGCGGGGTCGGGCGCGGAGTCCACGGCGCCCGAGTGGATGCGGGCCACCACGTCGCCCCGGCTGCGCAGGACGACCTCTTCGTCCTCGTAGTCGACCTGGCAGGCGCCCGGCTCCGCGGACGCCCAGCCGAGGACCTCGCCGTAGAAGATGGCCGCGTCGAAGGCGTTGCGGGTGTGCAGCTCCGCGAAGGTCGGTGCCGCGCCGCGCCACTTCTCCCAGCCGACCACGAGCTCGCCCTCCCAGATGCCGAAGACGGCCCCGTCCCGGTCGGCGAGCAGGGCCGCCCGGCCCGGCGGGAACGAGAGCGGCCCCACGGCGGTCGTCCCGCCGCGCTCCTGGCTGCGGCTGACCGTCCGGTCCGCGTCCGCCACGGCGAAGTACGGGGTCCAGGCGACGGCCATCTGGCCCAGGCTGTCCATGGCGGAGACACCCGCCACCGGCACCCCGTGCGCGCTCGCGAACCGGTACTCGTCGCCCAGCCTGCCCGCGCGCCACTCCCACCCCAGCACGGCTTCGTAGAACCGCTCCGCGGTCCGCAGATCACGTGCGGTCAGGCTCACCCAGCAGGGCGCGCCGAACACCGAGTCGCTGGCCGCGACCTCACTTGCGAGTGCTCCGTGGCTGTTCATGGCCGTTCCGTCCCGAGGCAGATCAGAGGGATGACGGCAGGGGTGAGGGCTCGGGGCCCGGGTCCGGGTCCGGCGCGGGGTCCGGTCCCGGTGTCGGGACGGGGCCGGGACCCGGTCGGGGCCCCGGGCCGCCCGGGCCGGGGCCGGGCATCGGCGCGGGGCGGGTATCGGGGTCCGGCGGGACGGGCACGCTCATGGCGCTCTTCCTCTCAGTGACGTCACCTCGGGCAGGATGCGGTCCGCGACCGAAGCACCGGGTCCTCCCATGGTCTCCGTGATCGCTCCCGCCCGCGAGCGCGCGCAGGGAATCGGCACATACCGGTCGGCTCTGAATAGTTTTACGGGTTTTTGTCGCTTATGTTCCGGGTATGTCGACACTCATGATCACGGCAAGGGGCGAACTGTACGACCTGGCTGCCTCCGACGCGGTTCTCGGCACGATCGGCGCCTTCGTGGGCGGTCTCGTCGTCGTCGGCGTACTGCTCTGGGCCTTCAGGCTGGGCAAGCGGGTCCGGGACCGGGAGCCCGCGCCGCCGCGCCCGGAGGAGCAGCCGAAGCTGCCCGAGTCCGGACCGGTCCACGAGATCCGGGAGATGCGGGAGCCGGACGAGGTCCCGCACGCCCAGGACGAGAGCGAGCGGCTCAGGCCGGAGAACCTGCACTCCGGGGACAAACGGAGCGACGACCAGGATCCGCCCCGCTGGACACCCGGGTCCAGCGGCTCCTTCGGGAGCGGCGGCAAGGGCTGACGCCGCCCGGACCGACACGGCGCGCCGTGCCCATGCATGGCGGCGCGCTTCGGGGACACCCGGAGCGAACCGAGCGCCACTGCGACAGGAGGAGACCCCGGATGCGTGCACTCACTTGGCACGGCAAGCGGGACGTACGGGTGGAGACCGTCCCCGACCCCGAGCTGAAGGACGCGACCGACGTCATCGTTCGGGTGACTTCCAGCGGCATCTGCGGATCCGACCTGCATCTGTACGAGGTCCTCGGTCCCTACCTCGACCCCGGCGACATCCTGGGCCACGAACCGATGGGCATCGTCGAGGAGGTCGGCAGGGACGTCACCGAGCTGGCGGCCGGCGACCGTGTGGTGGTGCCCTTCAACGTCTCCTGCCAGCACTGCTACATGTGCGACAGGGGCCTGCACTCGCAGTGCGAGACCACCCAGGTCAGGGAGCGCGGCTCGGGCGCCGCGCTCTTCGGGTTCACCAAGCTCTACGGCCAGGTGCCCGGCGGGCAGGCCGAGCTCCTGCGGGTGCCGTTCGGCAACTCCCTGCCCATCAAGGTGCCCGAGGGGCCCTCGGACGACCGCTTCGTCTTCCTCTCCGACGTGCTGCCCACCGCCTGGCAGGCCGTCGAGTACGCCGACATCCCGCCCGGTGGCACGGTGACCGTCCTGGGCCTCGGACCGATCGGCGCCATGGCGGCGCGCATCGCGCTGCACCGGGGCGCGAGCCTCGTCGTGGGGGTCGACCTGGTGCCCGAACGGCTGAGCCGCGCGCACAAGGACGGCGTCAAGGCCCTCGACCTGCGCCGCCACGGCAAGGACCTGGGCGACGCGATCCGCGACCTCACCGACGGGCGCGGCACGGACGCCGTCATCGACGCCGTGGGCATGGAGGCGCACGGCGCGCCGCTGGCCAAGGCCGCCCAGTGGGGCGTGGGCATGCTGCCCGACGCCTTGGCCGAGAAGCTCATGGACCGCGTCGCCATCGACCGGCTCAACGCCCTGCACTCGGCCGTCGACATCGTCCGGCGCGGCGGCACGGTCTCGATCTCCGGAGTCTACGGCGGCGCGATCGACCCGATGCCGATGCTGACCATGTTCGACAAGCAGATCCAGCTGCGGATGGGGCAGGCGAACGTGAAGCACTGGGTGGACGACATCCTGCCGCTCCTCACCGACGAGGACCCGCTCGGCGTCGACGACTTCGCCACCCATCACCTGCCGCTCGAGGACGGTCCGGAGGCGTACCGGATGTTCAAGGACAAGGAAGACGGGATGATCAAGACGCTGCTCAGGCCCTGAGCGCGTGAGGTGACGCGCGACCGACGGGGACGACCGACAGGGAAGGGCGCCAGCATGCACATGCCGCACTCCACGGAGTCGTTGTCAGGGGCGGCAGCACTGGTCACCGGCGGCTCCCGGGGTCTCGGTCTGCTGATGGCCGACCGGCTCGCCGCGCGGGGCGCCGCGGTGGTCGTCGCCGCCCGCGATGCCGACGAACTCGCCACGGCCCAGCGGAAGTTGCTCCACCGCAACCCCGGAGCCACGGTCCACACGGCCGTGTGTGACGTGCGGGACCAGGAGTCCGTGCACCGCGTGTTCCGGGCGGCCCACGAGACCTGCGGCGGCCCCGACCTCGTGATCGCCAACGCGGGGATCATCCAGGTGGCCCCGGTGGAGTCCATCGGCGCGACCGAGTTCAGGGACGCCATGGACACCCTGTTCATGGGGGCCGTGCACACCTCCCTCGAGGCACTCCCGTACCTCAGGGAGAGCGAGTGGGGCGGTCGCCTCGGGCTGATCTCGTCGGTGGGCGGGCTCCTCGGAGTGCCCCACCTGCTGCCCTACGCGGCCGCGAAGGCCGCGACCGGCATCCTGGCCGAGGGGCTGAACGCGGAAGCGGGACCCAGCGGCGTGAGCGTCACCGCGGTCTATCCCGGCCTGATGCGCACCGGATCGCATCTCCACGCGCAGTTCGGCGGCGACCGCAGCAGCGAGTTCGGCTGGTTCTCCGCCCTGGCGGGCGCGCCCGTGGTGTCGATGAACGCGCAGCGGGCGGCCGAGCGCATCGTCAAGGCCGTGGTACGGCGCCGCACCCGGCTGGTCCTGACGCCCGCGGCCCGCGCCGCGGACCTGGCCCACGGCCTGGCGCCCGCGACGACGACCCGGCTGAACGGCGTCATGGCCCGCCTTCTGCCCGGGGCGCCCGGGGACCGCACGGCCATGCGGCGCGGCGCCGACATCGAACCGCCCGACTCCGCTCCGGGCAGCACGTTCCAGGCGTGGGGCAGCGCTCTGAACGACAAGGCGGCCGACGCCTACAACGCGCGCCGACGGTGAGCGAGCCGTTTGTGGAGACGAACGTGGGGAAGTCAATGAAGCCATACCACTTCCATTGACAGGAGCACGGGCCATACTGGTCGGGCCCTGATCACTCACAGAACGACTCCATGACCAAGAACAGCACCCCATCGGCCACTGTCCCCGACACCGCGTGGCTCGCGCGCGGCCGCCACCTCGGAGCGGAACCCGAGCAGGACGTCCGGCGTAACCTCATCGCCCTCAAGGCGGCCGGGGTGCTCGACGACTTCCTGGACCTCGACCCCGTCGAGGCGGCCCGCTCCACCGTCCTGTACCCGCGGGGCGAGGCCGCGGACCCGGGCCCGTCGGCCCGCCGCCTCTTCGAGGCCCGCTGGCGCGTCGACGACGTCACCGTGCGCGCACAGCTGACCACGTACGCCCCCGACGGCCGCCGCAAGGAGGGCGAGGGAGCCGACTGGATCATCGCCGCCGAGGCGGAGCGGGCCTGGGACGCGCACTGGCCCTCGCCCGCCACCATGTTCTGGCCGGACAGCGACCGCATCGCCTGGGACCACGACACGGTGCCGGGCGTGCTCCTGCGGTCGGCCAACCACCTGCCCAAGGACGACGACGAACTGCGCCACCGGCTGCGGGACTGCACCCGGCAGAGCTGGTACATCCATGTCGTCGTGCACGAGGCGATGACACCGGACGCGAAGGGGCAGCGCCCCGTCTCGGTCCATCTGCCGCCGAGCCTGCGCCACCAGGTGGTCGAGCACCGGGGGACGCCGGAGCAGGCACAGATCGTCGACTTCGCGATGAAGCGGGAGCTGAGCGTACGGATGCCGCGCGGCGGCGGCGTCGTCCTGTCCGCCGGGCCGAAGGATCCGCAGTACGACGCGGACCGCTTCACGGTGCGCACCGTCTTCCTCGACGGCTCGGAACCGACCGAACTCCTCGACCGGATCAAGGAGTTCGCCGCGCTGCCGCGACCGATGCGGCCCGAGGCCGAGCAGGCCCTCGCACGGCTGCGCCAGGGCTGGCACCTGCTCACCCCGGACGAGGAACTCGCCCACGCGCAGGCCATGGTCACCAAGTACGCCGAGGCGCTGGAGGCGATGACGAACTCCTGCGACCTGTACCGGGAGGCGGCCGAGGCGGCGCAGGCGGCGCTGGCCGAGGCGGGTGGCGGCGACGGGCCGCCCGGACCGCTCAAGCTGATCGCGCCCAAGGCGGAGGGCTCCCTCCTGAACACCCTCACGAAACCGTTCGGACGCTTCCGGGACCCCCACGGCAAGTAGCCGCACCGCCCCCCTGCGGCCCTCACCGTGCCGTTCGGCGAGCCGGGCGCCACGCGGGAAGAATTCGATCTTCACGCCTGTTCTCCATCAGCAGTGAACAACTCGGCATGTTGAACAGAAGGGTGGGGCTGTGTCGGCAACGTTTAACGAGGTAACGCGCGAGCTGCTGGACGGGAGGAACTTCGCCACCGTCGCGACGCTGAACCGGGACGGTGGGCCGCAGACCTCGGTGGTCTGGATCGCGAGGGAGGGAGACACGGTGCTCTTCTCCACCACGGCGGGGCGCCTGAAGGCCAGGAACCTCGCCAGGGACCCGCGGATCAGCCTCACCGTCTTCGATACCGCGAACCCGTACCGGTCCGTGGACGTCCGGGGCACCGCCGAGCTGATCGAGGACCCGGAGAAGTCGCTGCCTCGCACGCTCTCGCACAAGTACCTCGGCGAGGACCCGCCGGCCGAGTCGGAGGAAGTGCTCCGGCTCATCGTGCGGGTGACGCCGAAGAAGGTCACGGGCTTCTCGGTCTGACGGACCTGGCATTATCGTACGGATGAGCGAGACGGACGAGCGCCGGGACATCCCGAAGGACCGCTGGGTCTTCGGCCTGGAGGAGATTCCCGCGACCGACACGGACGAGGACGGGGCATCGCACTACGTCGCCTGCGCCTTCGACACCACCGTGATCAGCGCACCCGAAGGCACGCCCCAGGAGCTGCGCTGGGCGGCGGAGGAGATCGTTTCCCAATGCGGGCCGGACTGGGCGGTGGCGTCGGTTCTCCTGCAGTGGCTCAGGATCGAAGCCGGCGATGAGCTTCAACTGGGAGTGGAGAGCTGCCATCTGGAGCGCGTCGCCGGCGATCGAATGCGCCTGGAGGCCCATTACGGCCAGTGGGACGACCTGCTTGTGCCCATCGCGGATGTCCGCCGCATGCTGATCGACATGATGCGCTTCCTCAGTGAGGAGGCCCGGCACCCCCTGCCGAGCTGGCGGATCCTGCGCCTCGGGGAACGGGACTGGACGCGGAAGCGCACCTCCGAGTAGCTGGGGTGTGGCCGTCAGGCGTACGGGGCGTCGATGTGTGCCCCGGGCCGCACGCCGTCGCCCCGCACCCGGAGAGACCCCGGGTGCGGGGCGACGGCGTCAGGACGGGCTCGCGAGACCCGGGGCCCAGGCCGCGGGCACGGCCTAGGACTGCGGCGGTTGGTCCTGGTCCCGGCCGAACTGGTCCCTGAGCTTGTCCTGGGCGGTGTCGACCTGGCTGCTGTACTTGCCCTGGGTCCGGTCGTCGACGAAGTCGCCCGCCTTGTCGACGCCCTTGCCTGCCTGGTCCTCATGGCCCTTGAGCATCTGCTTGAGCTTGTCCATGACTGACATGCGGTTGCCTGCCTCTCTGCGTCTCCGCCCCCACGTCCAGGCTTGCAGTGCGCGGCCCGGTTCGCATCCGCTGGCGTGTCGACGGCACGGAAACCGAACGTATGAACGAAAGAAGCGCTCTTTCCGGGGACCCCGCCACTCAGGGATCGAGGCGACGGCGGTCCTCGTCGTCCCACGCGCGGGTGTCGCGCGGCTCGACGTACGGCTCCTGATCGGCCGGGAGGCCACCGGCGACGGCGCGCTGCCGGGCCAGCTCCGCGTCGAACTCGAGCCCGAGCAGGATCGCCAGATTCGTTATCCACAGCCACACGAGGAAGACGATCACGCCGGCGAACGTGCCGTACGTCTTGTTGTACGAGGCGAAGTTGGCGACGTACAGCGCGAACCCGGCGGAGGAGACCATCCAGATCACCAGCGCCAGGAAGCTCCCCGGGGTGATCCAGCGGAATCCGCGGACCTTCGCGTTCGGCGTGGCCCAGTAGAGCAGCGCGATCATGACCGTGACGAGGATCAAAAGCACCGGCCACTTCGCGATCGACCAGACCGTCAGGGCCGTGTCCCCGAACCCCAGCAGGCTGCCGGCCTCCTTGGCCAGACCGCCGGTGAACACGACGATCAGCGCACTGACCACCGCGAGGACCATCAGTACCACGGTCACGCCGAGCCGGAGCGGCAGCACCTTCCAGACCGGCCGTCCTTCCGGCATGTCGTAGACGGCGTTGGCGCTCCGGATGAAGGCCGCGACGTAGCCGGACGCCGACCACACCGCGAGCACCAGGCCGACGATCGCCATGACCGATCCGGTCCCGGCATTGCCCTGCAACTGCTTCACGGCACTGCTGAGGATGTCCCGCACGGCGCCCGGGGCGAGGTCCTGGATGCTGTCGAGGACCTCGCGGCTGGCCGAGCGGCCGATGATCCCGAGCATCGAGACCAGGGTGAGCAGTGCGGGGAACAGCGACAGGATCCCGTAGTAGGTCAGCGTCGCGGCCCGGTCGGACAGCTCGTCGTCCTTGAATTCCTTGGCGGTGCCCTTGAGCACCGCCCACCAGGAGTGCTTGAGCACTTCGGCGGGGGAGTCCGGTGCCCGCCGCTCCACCTGCTCGTCGAGTCCGGCGTCGTCCCGGCCGTCCTCGCCGTGTATCCCGTGTGCTCCGTGTGTCCCATGCCGTTTCGGTGTCCATACCATTCCATCCGAGTATCCGGACGAGCGCCGTCCATCCCTCCGCGGTATGGAGCTTCCCGTGCGGTCGAGCGGACAATGACCCTCATGCGACGGTTCACACGACTCCGTGCCGCGATGGGACTCGCGACGGCCGCGGTACTGGCCGACGCTCCCGTGGGCGCCTGCTGACCTGGACGGCTCATGGACGAGGGGAACGACCACAAGAACGGCGAGGGTGACAAGAGCGACGAGGGTGACGAGCGGCGTCTGCCCGGCGGCAGGACGGTAGGTGCCGTGCGCCGGGGTGGCGCGGTCCACCGGCCCGCCCAGCCGTGGACGCCCGCGGTGCACGCCGTGCTGCGTCACCTGGAGGCGCTCGGTTTCGAGGGTGCGCCCCGGGTCCTCGGCACGGACGCCCGCGGGCGCGAGGTGCTGACCCACCTGGACGGTGAGACGGTGGGCGAGCAACTGCCCTGGCCCGGCTGGGTGTACGCGGAGCCCGTGCTGGAGGACGTGGGCCGGTGGGTCAGGCAACTGCACGACGCGACCCGGTCCTTCGTCCCACCGCCGGACGCGCGCTGGCTCGCCGGGCAGTCCTGGCGGCCCGGCCTGGTCATCGGCCACCATGACGCCGCCCCGTGGAACGCGGTCCTGCGCGACGGGCGCCTCGCGGGCTTCTTCGACTGGGACACGGCGGGCCCGTCGACGCCCGAGTTCGATCTGGCCTTCACGGCCCTGACGTGGGTCCCCCTGCACGCGCGCGGGTTCGCCGAGCGGACCGGTTTCACCGCTTTCGACGACCGCTCCCGGCGGCTGCGTCTGCTGCTCGACGCCTACGGGTACGAAGGGGACCGCCCGGCGTTCGGCGCGGTGGTGGCCGCGCGGGCCCGGACCAACGCGGACGTCATCCGCCGTATGGCCGCCGGGGGAGACCCGGTCTACACGGCCCTGGAGCCGGTCGCCGCCGAGCTGGACCGGGCGGCCCGCGAAGTCGACGCGCTGCCCGTCTCTTTCTGGCTCGACTGACGCAGCCGCTGAGCCGCACCACTCATATGAATTGCCGCCGCAGCCCCCATTTGGGGCATGCATAGTTGCACATGTTGCAACCAACCATTATTTGACCGGCAGTTCGGACAGTTTTCTCATTGGAGCTATTGCGTCCCCCCTGTCTCGCTGGGCTACTGTCGTGATCGATCATCGTTCGATGCATCTTCAACTTCCCTTGTGCGCAGACCTGTTGGAGGAGTGCGGCCATGCGAAAGACAAACAAGGCAGAAAAGGCAAACGGCGTGAACGAGACGGAGGCTGAGAAGCGGGACAGACCCTTGGGGCGAAGATCCCTGCTCTCCGGAGCCGCCGCCGTCGCCGGCGGAGCGGCCCTCACCACCGCGCTGCCCGCGACCGCCGAGGCCGCCGCCCGCCCCGGCGCCACCGCCGCGACCGCCGCCGCCACCGGCACGCAGACCACCGTCGGCACGCCCGACTACATCACCGTCTCCCCGGGTGACCCGCGCTTCCCCGACCTGGTGCGCGGCATCAACCAGCGCTGGGTCGCCACCCCCGACTACGTCCGCCTGGTCACCACCACCTCGCAGGCCGTACGGGCCGTGCAGGAGGCCGTCTCCGCGGGCAAGCGGCTCACCGTGCGCAGCGGCGGCCACTGCTACGAGGACTTCGTCTTCAACAAGGACGTCCAGGTCGTCATCGACATGTCCGGGATGACGCAGGTCTACTACGACAGCGGACGGAACGCCTTCGCGGTCGAGGGCGGCGCGTCCAACCTCCAGGTCTACGAGACGCTCTACAAGCTGTACGGCGTCACGCTCCCCGCGGGTTCCTGCGCGTCCGTCGGCGTGGGCGGCCACATATCGGGTGGCGGCTACGGCCTGCTGTCCCGCCTTCAGGGCCTGACCGTCGACCACCTCTACGGAGTCGAGGTCGTCACGGTCGACAAGAACGGCACCGCCAAGGCGGTCGTCGCCACCCGCGACTCCGACTCCGCCGCCCTGAAGGACCTGTGGTGGGCGCACACCGGCGGCGGGGGCGGCAACTTCGGCCTGATCACCCGCTACTGGCTGCGCTCGCCCGGCGCGACCGGCACCGACCCGTCCAAGCTGCTCCCCAAGCCGCCGTCCGAGGTCTTCGTGCACGCCACCGCCTTCCCCTGGAAGGACATGACCGAGGCGTCCTTCACCCGGCTGCTGCAGAACTGGGGTGCCTGGCACGAGCAGAACAGCGCGCCGGACTCCAAGTACAACTCGCTGTTCGGCCTGCTCAAGCTGAACCACATCTCCAACGGCTCGATCGTCCTGCTGACGCAGATGGACGCCACCGTGCCCGGCGCCAAGGGGCTCCTGGACGACTACCTGGCCGCCGTCACCGACGGGGTGGGCGTCACCCGGCAGGCGATGACCGAGCGGTCGGGCGAGCACGCGGCGATGCCGCAGTTCGCCGCCCCGCGCACGCTGCCCTGGTACATCGCGACCGACTACCTCAGCGGCGGCAACCCCACGCTGTACGGCAAGTACAAGTCGGCCTACGCCCGCAAGGGCTTCTCCGCCACGCAGATCAAGGCGATGTACAAGCACCTGTCCCGGACCGACTACAGCAACCCCGACGCCCTGGTCCAGGTCGACTCGTACGGCGGCCGCATCAACGCCGTCAAGCCCGGCGACACCGCGGTGCCGCAGCGCGACTCGGTGCTCAAGCTCCAGTACCAGACCTACTGGACCGACCCGGCCGACGAGGCCAGGCACCTGAAGTGGATCCGCGAGTTCTACCAGGACGTGTACGCCGAGACCGGTGGCGTCCCCGTACCGAACGAGTCCAACGACGGCTGCTACGTCAACTACCCCGACAAGGACCTGGGCGAGGCCGCCTGGAACACCTCGTCGACGGCGTGGAACAGCCTCTACTACAAGGGCAACTACGCCCGGCTCCAGAAGGCGAAGGCCGCCTGGGACCCGAAGGACGTCTTCCGCCACGCGCAGTCCGTCCGCCTGCCGTGACCCCGTAGACCGGAAGCGCCGCAGAACCGTGCGGCCACCGCCACCCTCCCGTGGGCGGTGGCCGCACGGCCCCGGCGCTCCACGGCCATTGCGGGCCGATACCCGACGGCCGTGTGAGCTTCGGGATCCGCCGGGGAACACGTGCTGTCCGGGGTCCACGGGCCCGCAGCACGCCGCGGACGGAGACAGGCATGGCCACCACGGGCGAGGACCGCCGCACGGGCACGGGGCCCAGGAGCATCCGGCTGCCGGGCATCATCCTCGGGGTGGGCCTCGGCGGCTTCGTCGACGGCATCCTCCTGCACCAGCTCCTGCAGTGGCACCACATGCTCACCAGCACCAACCACGACCGCATCGGCGTCAAGTACTACAGCCCCCACACCGTCTCCGGCCTGGAGATGAACACCGTGTGGGACGGCGTCTTCCACACCGTCTGCTGGCTCGCCGTCCTCCTGGGCCTGGCCATCCTCTACTCCCGCGTCACCCACAACCGGCGGCGCGTGTGGGCCTCCCGGGTGCTGTGGGGGTGGATCCTGGCCGGCTGGGGCCTGTTCAACCTCGTCGAGGGGCTCCTCGACCACCAGATCCTCGGCATCCACCACGTCCACGGCGGCCCCCACCAGGCATGGTGGGACGCCGGTTTCCTCGTCCTCGGCGCCCTACTCCTCGTCGGCGGGTACCTTCTCCAGCGCGGCGGCAAGGGGTTCGACCCCGATGCCCCGGTCGGCGGTCGTGAGGCACGGAGCATGTGATGCACCACGACACGCCCATGGACGGCCACACCACCAGCGCCGACCCGTCGGCGACGACGTGGCCCGCCCTCGCGCTGCTGCTCTGCGCGTTCGCCTACCTCCTGCTGGCCCACCGGGCCCGCCGCCGCAACCCCGTCCAGGGCTGGTCACCGTGGCGGACCGTCGCCTTCCTGGCCGGGCTCGCCCTGCTGGC
The DNA here is from genome assembly GCF_055609205.1 of Streptomyces sp. NPDC036815. Classification (NCBI taxonomy): domain Bacteria; kingdom Bacillati; phylum Actinomycetota; class Actinomycetes; order Kitasatosporales; family Streptomycetaceae; genus Streptomyces; species Streptomyces sp. NPDC036815. Next base: position 154,762 of record NZ_JBVJPW010000004.1, read on the forward strand.
CGCGGCCCTGCTGCCGCCGCTCGCGCCGTTCGCCCACGACGACTTCCGCGGCCACATGGCCCAGCACCTGCTCATCGGCATGTACGCGCCGCTCGCCCTCGTCCTCGGCGCCCCTGTCACGCTGCTCCTGCGGATGCTGGCCGCCGCCCGCGGCCGACGGCTCACCGCGGTCCTGCACAGCCGGGCCGCCCGGCTGCTCACCCGCCCCTCCGTCGCGCTGCTGCTGTCGACGGGCAGCCTCCTCCCGCTCTACTTCACCCCGCTGTACGACGCGACCACGGGCCACCCGGCGGGGCACTGGCTGCTGCACGCCCACTTCCTGCTGTCCGGCTGCCTGTTCGCGCACGTCATCGCGGGTCCCGACCCGGCGCCCGCGCGGCCCGGGGTGCCGGTCCGGCTCGGCTGTCTCGGCGTCGCCGTCGCCGCGCACGCCGTCATCTCCCAGCTGATGTACGGCGGCTTCTGGACCGACATCCACGCCCCCGTCGACGAGGTGCGGGGCGGCGCGGAGATCATGTACTACGGCGGCGACATCGCCGAACTCCTCCTTGCCGCCGCCCTGGTGGCCACCTGGCGCCCCGCGCCCCGGCCGCGCCCCCGCCCGGTGGCCGCCGGTAGGGCCCGCGCGTAGGGACAACGTTGAACGGAGCGATTTCACAACGGACTTCGGACCGCTGACCGTCCGCGTCGAGGAGACCGGTGAGCGGCTCGCCGTCCCCGCTGTCCTTCCTCAATCCGCACATCCGCAGCGCGGATTGAGGAAAGCGGACGCGGGTGGGTGTCAGGCCGTGCCGCCGGGCGGGGCCGCGCCGCCCGAGCCGCCCGTGAGGCCGTTCAGGAGGCCGCCCAGAAGCCCGCCCACGAGGCCGTTCAGGAGGCCGCCGAGGAGGTCCTGGTTCTTGGCGGGGGCGGTGGGTGTGTCGCCGCCGGGGGGCGGGGCCACGTCGGTCACGGCGGTGGGGGGTGCCTGGGCCTGCGCGGCGACGGTGCCCGCGCTGCCGAGTACGGCCGTGGCGGTGAGCATCACTGTGACGAGTGCGGTACGGGTGCGCATGAAGTTCCTTTGAACGGGTCGGTGGAACGAATCACTCGTTCCCTGACTCCATTCACCCGGGCGACCCGTCCGACCGCATCCGCTCGACACCCATCCGGCGGGTGGGGTCCCGGATCAGCGGGCTGAGATCTTGTGGACGGTGGTGTCCTCGGGGCCCAGCCGGCGCCCGTCCGCGGACAGCACCTCCAGCGGACGCAGCCGCTCTCCCCCGCGGCGGTCGACCAACTCCGAGTGGGGTTCGCCGGGGGCGAAGAAGTTCTGCTCGCCCCACTGCCGCAGCGCCACGATCACCGGGAAGAGCGCCGTGCCCTTCGGCGTCAGTACGTACTCGCGGTAGGCGCTGCCGTCCGAGGCGGGGACGGACTCGAGGATGCCGCCCTCGACGAGGGAGCGCAGGCGCGCCGTGAGGATGTTCTTCGCCACGCCGAGGCTTCGCTGGAACTCCCCGAAGCGCCGGCTCCCGTCGAAGGCGTCCCGCACGATCAGCAGGGACCACCAGTCGCCGATGGCGTCCACCGACCGGGCGACGGGGCATTCGCTGTCGTCGAAGCGCGTCCTGGTCACCATGCCGTCCCTCACTCCTCACGATGGTTGCAACATGCTACCAAGGGAGGCTACGGTTACGAGTGGTGGCAAGTTGCAACCGAAGTGCGAGGGGAGTCGATGCCATGTCCGGCGACTGCGAAGCCATGAGGCGACCAGCGGAGGGCCGAGGGCGCGGGCCCAGTGGGGCGGAGGCCGCGTTCGTCCTGTCCCGTGGCGTCGTCGTCCTGTTCGCCGTCGCCGCCGGGGCCGCCGTGGCCAACGTCTACCTGTCCCAGCCGCTCCTGGTGACCATCGGCCGCGACCTCGCCATGAGCCCGGCACTCGTCGGCGGCGTGGTGACCCTCACACACGTCGGGTACGGGCTCGGGCTCTTCTTCCTCGTGCCCCTCGGCGACGTGGCCGACCGGCGGCGGCTCATCGTGGCTCAACTGCTGCTCCTCGTCGCCGCGTTGGGCGTGGTGGCCGCCGCGCCCACGGCCGCGATCCTGCTCGCCGGCATCGCGGCGACGGGGCTTCTCGCGGTCGTCACGCAGACGTTGGTCGCCTTCGCGGCGTCGCTCGCCCCGCCCGCCGAGCGCGGCCGGGTCGTCGGCCTGGTCACCAGCGGCGTGGTCGTCGGCATCCTGCTCGCCCGCACGGCGTCCGGCCTCATGGCCGACCTCGCGGGCTGGCGGGCCGTCTATCTCGCCTCGGCCTCGCTCACCGCGCTGCTCGCCCTGGTCCTGTACCGCGTCCTGCCGCGCCACGGTGCCGCCCCGCCGACGACGGCTCTGCCCTACGGGCAGCTCCTGCGCTCCACGCTCACCCTCTTCGCGCGCGAACCACTGCTGCGGCTCCGGGCCCTGTTCGGACTGCTGGTCTTCGCCGCCTTCAGCACGCTGTGGAGCAGCGTGGCGCTGCCGCTCAGCGAGGCCCCGTACTCCTTCTCCCACAGCGCGATCGGCGCGCTGGGCCTGATCGGCGTCGCGGGCGCCCTGGCCGCGACGGTGGCGGGCCGCCTGAACGACCGAGGCCTCTCCCGGCGGACCACCGGCATCGCCCTGGCCCTGCTCGCCCTCTCGTGGCTGCCCCTGGCCTTCACCCGCGGCTCGCTGTGGGCCCTGTGCGTGGGCGTGGTCCTGCTCGACCTCGCCGTGCAGGCGGTCCATGTCACCAACCAGACCCTGATCTACGCGCTGCACCCGGAGGCGGGCAGCCGGCTGATCGGCGGATACATGGTCTTCTACTCGGTCGGCAGCGCCCTCGGCGCCATCGCCGCGACCTCCCTCTACGCGGTGGCGGGCTGGGGCGCCGTGTGCGCGCTGGGCGCCGCGTTCAGCTGCGTCGGGCTGATGTTGTGGGCGTGCACGCGTGGTCGGGACGGAGCAGGCCGGTGAGCGCCGGGGCCAGTGCCTGCGGTGCCGGGGCGACACCCGGATGCCCCGCGCGGCACGCGCCCCGCTCCCGCGCGGGTGATGCTGGTCGGACCTGTCCCTGCCACGGGAGGCCCCGTGATTCACGTCAGCGAGACCTTTGCCCTGCACTCAGTCGAGGAGTTCCTCACCGACGAGGAGATCTCCCAGCTCAACAAGATCGTCGAGAATGACGCGGTGCGTCCGCCCGGTGAGACGGGATCGCGCTACGAACACGCACCCGACGCCGCCCAGGCGATGCTCCAACAGGCGTTCGCACGGGCGCTGCCGTCGCTGCGCGCCGTCATGCCGAACGTCGCGGGCACCGGGCAGTGGGCGTACGCGGAGGTCGCCGAAGGGGACTGCATCCCCGTGCACGTCGACGGCATCCCCGACCCGTCGGCGCGCCCGCGGCGCGTCGGCCGCATCGGCATCGTGATCCGTACCGCACAGGCGGGCGGACAGTTCTACGTGGCCACCACGTCGAGCCCCGCGCTGTGGAGCGGCGCCGAACTGGGCGAGGCGGACGGCTTCGAGGCAGGCACCCGGCAGACCCGGAGCATGCCGCACGAGATGAGTCCCTCGCCGAGCGTCCATGCCGCGCCGAACTGGGCACAGGACATGCCCCAGACCCGCTGGACGACCGACGCGCCCGCGGGCACCGCGGTGGCCTACGGCGCCCAGCTCCTGCACGGCGTCACCCCCGTCACCCGCGGTGTCGTCCGCAAGTTCGTCACCGACCTGCTGGACACGGACACCTCGCTCTGATGACCCGCGAGGCAAGGAACGGCCCTCGCTCCGGCCGCCGGACGTCGCGTTGACGGCAGAACTCGCAGGCCGGGTGGCGCTGGTCAGCGGCGCCGCCGGAGGGATCGGCGCGGCCGTGGCGCGGCTCCTCGCCGAACGCGGCGCCAGCGTCGTGGCCACCGACGCGACACCTGCCGTACGGGAAGCGGCGGGGCCCGGCCCGCGGGGCCGCGTCCTCGACGTCACGGACAGCGCCGCGGTCGACGCCGCCGTCGACGACATCGCCCGGGAACACGACGGCAGACTGGACATCCTCGTCAACGTGGCCGGGGTGCTGCGTCCTTCGACCGGCATCGCGACCACCGACGAGGACTGGGCGCACACGTTCGCCGTCAACGCCGCGGGCGTCTTCCACCTCTGCCGCGCGGCCGGGCGGATCATGAGCCGCAGACGCCGCGGCTGCATCGTCACGGTCGGCTCCGACGCGGCCCGCGTGCCGCGGACCGGGATGGCCGCCTACGCTGCGTCCAAGGCCGCGGCCGCCCACTTCACCCGCTGCCTCGGCCTGGAACTCGCCGCCCACGGCGTCCGCTGCAACGTGGTCTCGCCCGGGGCCACCGACACCGCCATGCAACGCCGGCTGTGGACGGCCCCGGACGCGCGGGAACGCGCCGTCCAGGGGGACTTGGGGCGTTACCGGGTCCCCGTTCCGCTGGGCCGCATCGCCGACCCCGAGGACGTCGCGGAAGCCGTCGCCTTTCTCGTGTCCGACCGTGCCAGGCACATCTCGCTCCACGACCTCTCCGTGGACGGGGGCGCCGCTCTCCATGCCTGAAGGACCGGACGAGACCCCGACCGCCACCCCGGCCCACGCCCCCGCCCGGCGCCGGAGCCCCCGCACGTGACCGCGTCCCGCCCACCCACCGACGCCGACCGGGAGCAGCGGGCCGACCCGCGCCCAGCCTCTCTGCTGCACGCCTTCCGGCCCGGCACGGACCGCTTCTTCGCCTCTCCGAACGGCACGCTGCTGGCCCGCGGAGTGCACCGGCGGGTACCCCACGGCCCGCAACCGCTGCCACAACGGGTGCACGCCACGCTGACCGCCGCCCGGGCCGCCGGAAGCCCCCGGCCCGTCGTGGTGGGAGCCGCCCCCTTCGACCTGGACCGGCCCAGCGCCCTCGTGGTCCCGCGCACCCTCGAACGCGCCCCGCGCCTGACCGGGGAAGTGCCGACGCCACCGTTCGCCGCGGGACCCGGCCCCACGGTCACGTGCCTGCGTCCGGTGCCACCGCGCGAGCAGTACGCGGCCGCCGTGGCCCGCGCACTCCGCCACCTGCGCGGCCGGGACGGCTTCACCAAGGTCGTGCTCGCCCGTGCCCTCGACGTGGTCTGCGCCGAGGAAATCGACCTCGGCACCGTCCTGCGGCGCCTCGCCCACCGGGACCCGCACCAGTACCTGTACGCGGTGCCGCTGACGGACGGCCACACCCTCGTCGGCGCCAGTCCCGAGCTCCTCCTCGCCCGCCGCGGGCGCCGGGTGACCACCACACCGCTCGCCGGATCCCGGCCCCGCGGCGCCGACCCGCGCGAGGACGCCCGGCTCGCCGCCGAACTCCGCGCCTCCGCGAAGGACCGGCGCGAACACGCCCTCGTCGTCGACGCGGTGCGGGCCACGCTCGGCCCGCACTGCCGACGGCTGCACGTGCCGCCGCGGCCCCGACTGGTGCGCACCGCCTCCATGTGGCACCTGGCCACCCCGCTGACCGGCACGCTGGCCTGCGACCACCTCACCGCCCTGGACCTGGCCTGCCTCCTGCACCCCACCCCCGCCGTCTGCGGCACCCCCGCCGACGCCGCCCGCGCACTCATCCGGCGCCTCGAGCCGTACGAGCGGGACATGTATGCGGGCTTCGTCGGCTGGCAGGACGCGGCAGGCGACGGCGAATGGGCCCTCACCATCCGCTGCGCCAGGATCGGCCCGCGCACCGCGCGGCTCTACGCGGGAGCAGGCATCGTCACCGGTTCCCGCCCCTGGGCGGAGACCGCGGAGACGGAAACCAAGTTCACCGCCCTGCTGCAGGCCATCGGCGTCCGGCTGTGACGCTTCCGGGGGCCGCGCGGCACCGGCCCGTCACCAGGACTCCGTCTCCGCGGCCCCCGACAGCCGGGGCTTCGTTCGCTGCTCCCGTGCGCGCGCCCCCATGCCGAGCAGCGGGAACACGAGAACGGAGATCATCGCGGCGCCGACCAGGGCGGCCGCCTCTCCCTTCCCCAGGGCGTCCTCGTCGAGGCCGATCGTCGTGATGGCGACGACGAGGGGCAGGCAGGTGGAGGTGTAGAGCGCCAGCGCCCGGCGGCCGAGGGGGGAGAGGTCGCGAGGAGCGAGCAGGCAGGCGGGCAGTCCGCGTACGGCCAGGAAGAGGAGGAGGAAGACGGGGAGCAGCAACAGGGGGCGCCCGCCGTCGAGGAGCGAGCCGAGGTCGAACTCGATGCCGGTGACGACGTAGAAGAGCGGGACGAGGAAGCCGAAGCCCATCGCCTCCACCTTGGCCAGCACGTCTTCGCTGCTCTCCGGGGCCGCCCCGTGCAGGACGAGCCGGGTGAGCAGCCCCGCGGCGAAGGCGCCCAGGAGCACGTCGAGGCCGAACGCCTGCGAGAGCGCGAGCATCGAGACCAGCAGGAGCATCACGAAGCGGACCGCGAACTGTTCGCTCGTGTGCAGCGTCGCGCGGACGATGTGGCTGAACCAGGGCGGCCGCGGGCGCAGGGCCCAGTACACGGCGACCGCGGTGATGGCGGCGAAGACCGCGAGGACGGCCGTCGAGACCCCGGGGGAGCGGCCGCTGAGCAGCACGGAGATGGCGATGATGGGCCCGAACTCGCCGACCGCACCGAAGGCCATCAGCACGGTGCCGAAGCGCCCCTGCAGATCGCCGGCGTCCCGCAGGATGGGCAGCACCGCACCCAGGGCCGTACTGGTCAGCGCGGTGCCGATGATCATGCTGCGGGAGAGGTCGAGGCCGGTCAGGGCGAGCGCCGTGCCGAGACCCAGAAGCAGGGAGACCACCCAGGCCCCCACGGAGCGCCGCAGGGTGTCGCCGCGGATCGCGTCGAACTGGATCTCGTAGCCCGCGAGAAAGATGAGCATGCTCAGTCCCAGGTCGGAGAGCACGTGGATGAAGTCGCCCGGGTGTGCCCAGCCGAGCATGTCGGGGCCGACGACGATGCCGAGGGCGATCTCGAAGATGACCAGCGGGACCCTGACGCGGCGGCCGACGCCGCGGGCGAGCAGGGGCGCGAGGACGGCGGCGGCCATGATGAGGAGGAGCGTTCCCGGCTCTGCCACACCGTCCCCCGCTCCGCGTCGACCGATGCCTCGACCCTCGGCGGAAAGCGGCTCCCGCGCACGTGAGAGCGGACCGTGCGGGTGAGGGGGCAGGGGTGTCCGGAGGCGGCGGTCATCGGGCGGTCGGCCAGGACGTCGGGGAGACCGTCACGCGCCGCTTCACGTACGGGCCGGGCGCGTACGTCGGCGAAGGGTGAGCTCGCCGTGGAAGTTCTGCGGCACGGGCGCGAAACGGTACGCCATGGTGACGTGCTCGGCGGCGGGCACCACAAGGCGGTAGCGGGTGCACATCAGGTGGCACAGCGCGATCAGTTGGACCGTGCCGATGTCGGCACCGACGCACTTCTTGGGCGCCCAGCCGAAGGGCACGTAGTGGCCCCTGCCGAGGGGGCCGTGCGGGGCGCCCGGCAGGAAGCGGTCCGGGTCGAAGACGTCCGCGGCGTGCCAGAACCGGTGATCACGGTGGATCATGTGCGGGCTCAGCACATAGCCGCGCCCCTCCTCCAGCGTGGTGCCGCCGAGGTCGAACGAGGTCCGGGCGCGCCGCACGAGCAGCAGCGGCGGACTCCACATGCGCAGCACTTCCTTGACGAAACGGTGGGTGACCGGGGCCGCCTTCACCGGGGCGGCGCGGAACTCGTCCGGGTCGGCCCCCGCGAGTTCGACGGTCAGCCGCCGGGCCCACTCCGGTCGGCGGGCCAGCTCGTACAGGACGCTCGCGGCCGCCGCCCCCGGCGGCCCGCCGATCGCCGTGAGCACCGCGGTGACCACGTCGACCGCGCGGTCCATGCCGAGTTCCGGCAGCAGGTCGACGAACGGATCGGCCAGGTCGCGCTCCCGTGCGCGGAGTCCGGCGGCCCGTTCGCGCAGCACCCGCCGTACGACGAGTCCCGTCCGGAACTGCACCGCGGCGAACTGGAGTCGGTGCCGTAGCCCGCTCCCCGGAGAGCGGTCGATCAGCCGCATCAGCTGCTGGTCGAGGTCCTGGACGACGGAGGCGGTCTCGCGCGCGGTGAGCCCCGACAGGGCGATGGGCAGCAGAGCCCGCACGGCGACGTCCTGGGCGAGCAGGACCAGATCGACGTGGTCACCGAGGCGGGCGTCGATGATCCGTTCCATCCGCGTGATCAGACCGTTGTGGTGCTCGGCGGTGGCGAGCGAGTGCAACCGGGTGCGCCACTCGGCGCGTACGCGGGACCACGGCACCCGGGTGCTGCCGCGCCGCCGGACGATGTCGATGAAGCGGTCGCTCATGAGGAGGCCCTGCCAGTTCGCGGCGCTGACCCTGCGCGCCGCGTCCGGTTCGAAGACGGCGAGCGTGTCGTCGTTGATCCAGAAGACGCCGCCTTCGGCCTCGCTGCGGGTGCGCAGGTCGTGCAGGAAGTCGGTGGGGTGGTGCGGAGTGGTCATGGGCGTCGCCTCTCGCGCCGCACGGGAAGCCGCCCGTCACAGGCGACTTCCCGCACCCGGCCGGATCAGATGTGGTGGTAGAGGTACCAGAAGTGATAGATCCCGCCGTAGCCGGACCGGATGTTGAGGGCCGACTTGGCAGAGCGGTAGAGCTTCCTCATGCTGTTCACCTCCCCCCGGGTGAATCGGTGCGGTCGCTCAGCCGCGCGGTGAAGCGCGGCGGAGCCAGCGCGGGGCCCAGGTGGGGACCGCTCCCCGCGGCTGTGACCGAGAGGCGTCCTTCGCCGGTGGTGATGCGGACCAGGTCCTCGAGGAGAGCCATCGTCACCGTCGCGCCCGCGCAGCTGTGCGGCCCGTACCCGAAGGGGACGAACGCCGGATCACGCGGCGGCGCCGCCCACCGCTCCGGCACGAACGCGTCGGGACGGTCCCAGTGCCGAGGGTGACGGTGCGTCAAGTACGAGCACACGTCCACGTCGTCGTCCGGGCCGACCGCGACTCCGGCCAGGTCGTGCGCGCCGCTGGGCTTGCGCGTGAACAGCCACGCCACCGGCCACAGCCGCAGCGCCTCCCGGACGATCCACTCCGGTTCCGCCGTCTCGCTGCCCGGGTGCGTACCGACGAGATGGACCGCCCAGCCCAGCGCGAAGCCGACCGAGCCCACCGTGGCGAACAGGAACGACAGATAGACCTCGGCGAGATCGCCCGGCGCCGCGGTCGGGCCGCCGCCGCGGACGACCACGTCCAGCAGGTCACGCGGCTCGTCCGCAGGGGCCGCACGGCGCGCCCGGATCTCCGCGGCCAGGACGCTCATGACCCGTCGGCGGAACAGCAGCCGGGAGGCCGCCGAATGGCGCTCGCGCGCGCCCGCGAGAACCGCACGCTCCACCACGCCGTCGACCGCCCGCCGCAGCGGCAGCGGCGCGTCCCGGCACAGCAGTACGTCCGCCAGGTGGACGCGGACCAGCAGGTTGCCCGCGTCCGGCCAGCTGCTGACCGGCACCAGCCGCTGCCTGACGAGCCCGGGCAGCTCGGCCCTGCCCGCGTCGAGCCGACGGCGCATGAGCGCGCGTGCGCCGCGGCCGATGTCGATCTGCGCGGTGCGCGGCCCGAAGACCCCGGCACGGGTGTGGAAGAAGTCCGAGGTCTCGACGAACGTGCCGCGCCGGTTCCCCAGCACGTCGCGCACGGCATCCGGGCCGACCACGCACAGGCGCCCGGACGCGGAGCGCCACACGTCCCTCGTCCCGTCGAACTCCGCGCCCAGAAGGGCCAGGGGGTCCCGCCGGAAGGAGGCCGCACCGCGTCGGCTCGGAGCGGGCCGCTCCGCTGCCGCGCCGGTCGACGACTCCATGAGCGCCCCCCTTCCACTGCGCAGGGGAGGCCGCGCGCGGCATGACCGCTTCCGACCGACGTAACCGTTCCCCCGCTGCTGGACGGCCAGCCTGCTCCGGCGAGGGCCGTCTGTCACGCCCCGTGCCACCCCCGGCGCACCCCGTCCGGCGAAACCGCCGCGCGAACCACATGGTCGAAACCCGTCCGAGCCCATGAGCTGCACAACTGCCCGGCCCGCCGTCCACACCGCATCACCCCGGCTGTCCGCCCGCCCTCCGGCAGCGGATGACTCCCGTTCGGCCCGGCTGTGTAGAGCACCGGACCACGGATGGACTACGCGGGGGAGGGCGGCGGGCGGCCCGAGTCCCCCTTGAGGTAAGGGTCTTAAGGTGGCTGTGCTCGCTACCGTCTACGCAAGGAGTCGATCACATGAGTGACCTCATCCGCCTGCCGGGGCAGGGGCACAAGCTGGTCACCAAGGCGCAGGAAGTGACGTTCAAGGCCACAGGGGCACAGGGCTCGTCGGCGTCCATCTTCGAGGTGGTCGTGCCGCCCGGATTCGACACCGGCGGCCACTACCACGAGCAGGCGGAGGAGTTCTTCTACATCCTGGAGGGCGAGTTGGAGCTGCTCGCCTTCGAGCCCGCCGAACGTACGGATGACTGGCTGGACTGGGAATCCGCCGACGGCGACAGAGTCGTCCGGGCTCCCGCGGGCAGCAGCATGTTCGTGCCGCCCAACACCCCGCACGCCTTCAGGAACGCCACGGACCAGCCGGTGCGCATGCTGTTCCAGAGCTCCCCGTCACCCGAGCACGAGTACTACTTCGAAGAGATCGCGGAGATCTGGTCGGCCGGTGACTCGGTGGACCCCGAAGCGGTGAAGCGCATGCGGAGCCGTTACGACGTCAAACAGATCACGCCCATGCGATTCGAGCCGCCCGTCGCGCGGGCGACGGCCGCGACCGCTCGCTGAACATACCCCTCATACGGGCCGGGAGGGGACGGCGGGCGGACCGCCCGTCGCCCCCTCCCTCCCCTCCGTTCGTCCCTCCTTTCCTCTCCCCTCCCTCCCTCGCGTCGACCGGGCAGGGCACGCGCACCGGCCCCTCCTGAAGCCGCTGGAACGCCGTGCGTTCACTGTGGACCGCGACGGCCCGCGGATCGTCGGCAACGAGCGCACGCTTCCTGGGCATCCAGCGCACGCGCCCGTGCCCGGGCCCCCGCCCGCACCTCGCTCGGCGGGACTCCGTACGCCTTGCGGAAGGCGCGGCCGAAGTCCGCGGGGTGGCGGAAGCCCCAGCGGGCGGCCGTCGCGGCGAGGGTGCGGTGCCCCAGCGCCGGATCGGCGAGGTCCGCGTGGCAGCGTTCCAGGCGCAGGCGCCGGATCATGGCGCCCACGGTCTCCGGCTCGTGCCGGAACAGCAGGTGGAGGCCGCGTACGGAGATGTGGTGGTGGGCGGCGATCGCCGCGGGGGCCAGCTCCGGATCACTCAGGTTGTGCTCGATGAACAGCGTGATCCGGGCGCGCAGGACGGCCTTGCGCGTCTCCGGGGACAGCGTGTCCCGGTCGCCGAGCCGCCCCGCGAGGACGGTCGCGGCCAGATCCACCCCGATCGCGCCGAGCCGGGCCAGCTCCGCCGGTCCGCAGGCGCGGGCGGCCGCCGGAAGCCCGCCCAGGTACGAGCCGAGCAGGGCCGCCGACCCCGACCCGGGCCGGGTGGACAGCGACTCGGCCAGCAGCCGGTCCGCCCGGCCACCGGCCAGCGGCAGCGCGGACCGCGGCAGCCGCAGCAGCGTCAGACGGGTCTGCCGGCCCTGGTCGAGGAAGTCGCTGACGAGCGGAGCCGAGGTGGAGAACAGGGCCATGTCACCGGCCCCGAGGCAGGCCACCCCGCGGGCCTGCTCCAGCCGGACCGGGCTTCCGTGGACGAGGACCAGGTAGTACTCCTCCGGATCGTGGCGCCGTATCTGCAGGGGTGAACGCCGCGCGGTCATCGGCGAGAAGGTGAAGGCCGCCACCTGGCTGTGCGGCATCCCCACGGCCTGCACGCTGCCTCTGAAGCGGGCCGCGTGCGGGCTGCGGATCGTCACGGGCATGACCTCGTCGCCGACCATGTCGGTCCACCAGCCGAACCGCTCCGCCGCCGGGACCGCATCGGTGTTCGCGGAGACCACGGGCCCTTCCGCGCCGCCGTCGGCCCGCCGCGCCGCCTCATTGATGATGGACATTCAATGATGCTCGCGGCCGGGCACCCGCCCGGAAAGCCGACCGCCGGTCAGGAGGCGTCGTTTTTCCACCTTTCCGGGGGCGGCCGGTTCGAGCCGCCGTTGACTGCGACAGCCCCGGCCCGCACGGCGCCGTAGGGTTCGAGCGCCTGACGCAGGCCTTCGGGGACGCGGGCCGGCGTGGCCTGGTCACCGTCGCCGCGCATGCACGCGACACGCTGTCGGCCCTTTGCCACCAAGTGCTCGGTCCGGTCCCTCTCGTCGATCTTGACGTAGGCGAACTCGAACTCGATCTGGGTCTGGGTGAGGTCAACGAGCGTCATGCGGACGGACAGTTGGTCGAATGCCGTCAGTTCGGCGAAGTACTCGCATTCGCACTTGATGGTGAACAGCTTGAGACCGTGTGCCATCTCGTGCAGGACTCCGGGGGCCTTCTCCTTGAGGAACGTCTCCCTGCACCGGCCCTGCCAGCGGAAGTAGTTCACGAAGTAGACGTTGCCGACGAGGTTGGTCTCCTCGAAGCCGACCAGGTGGGGGATGTCGAAGCTCGGCACGGGTCAGCCCTTCTCGGTCACGGCGATCACGATGACCTCGTTCGGGGTGGGCGCCGCCAGCGTGGCGGCGAACGTCCACACCAGGTCGCGCCCGTGCCGCAGCACGAGCCAGCCCTTGTCGTGGGCTCGCTCGTCCAGGATCAACTTGGGCTGCGTCACGGTCACACCGAGCTTCATGACCGCCTCGCGGGCGCTCCAGACCCTGGTGGCGGCGGTGGCGAACGACTCGTCACCCGCGGTGCCGCACATCTCCGCGAGGGCGACGCCGGACAGCCCGAGGAGTCCGCGCCACTGCTCCATGCTGCGTTCCCGAACCGCTTCGATGTCGCAGCCGACGGGACGGGAGGAAGCAACGGCAGCGGTGAGGCCGGGGCCGTGGGTCGCGCTCATCGGTTCGGTCGTCTCGGGGCGGCCGTCGGGGCGGTGCCGCAACGCCACCGGGTGCCCGAACGCGGCAGCCAGCGCGCGCTCCGTGACGGCCCGGCGACTCGGTACGCGCCGGCCGCTGCCGGGACCGGCGTGCGTCCCGCTCTCGCGGAGCGAGTCCGAGGAGACCGCGGGGCGGTCGCGAACGACCGCGAGACGCAGCGGTTCGGGGAGTACGTCGTCGAGATGACGCTGCAGGTACGGACCGAGAAGCTCGGGCGTCCACGCGCGGCCCGTGTGGGGCGACGGAACGGCGGTGAGTTCGAGTGACTCCCAGATCGCGACCAGCGCACCTTGTTCGTCGCGGACGACGACGTCGTACACGTAGGTGTTCCCGTCGTGGGCGCGCTCGGCCGCCACCAGGGTGACCTCTCCGGCCTTCCGTCGCTGGGGAAACGACCGCACTCGGCCGATCTTGGAGGGCAGCAGGGTGGAGTCGGGGACACACACTTGCAGCGCATGCATGAACGCGTCTCTCGCAGCCGGGTCCGCCAGCAGCAGCGCGCCCGGCAGGACGGGAGAGAACCAGCGGCTGTCGGAGCAACGGATCCGCGCGACACATCGCCGCGCCGATATCAGACGGAAGTCGGTCACCGAACGGAACCGGGGGCCGTGGAACATGATCCGGTCATAGAAGTCGACGCCGATGTCCATCGTGGTCGGAGCGATGTTCGCGGCGCTGTCGGCGACCTTGAGCAGCGGCTCCCAGCGCTGCGTCTCGGCCGTCGGCCCCGACACCTCTGGACGCCCGGTGGGAGCCGGGACGGATTCCTCCCGGCGCAGGCACACCCCACGGAAGTGATCGACGTGAAACAGCGTTTCGGCCGATCGGATCGCGACCCGCACCTCGTCGCCGTCCCGCAGCGCGGCGATCCGGATCGTCGTCGTCCCGTCCGGCGAGACCCCGATCGGACGGGTGAACTCGATGTCGCGGAACTCGACCGGGCCGTCGTCACCGAACAGTGCCGTCGCGACCTGAGCCATCGCCTCCATGCCCATGACCGCAGGGAACAGCGCATGCCCGGAAAGCCGGTGGTCGTCGAGATACGGGTCGGCCGTCGAGGAGAGATCGGCCTCGGCGATCAACTCGATACCGGGGAAGTGCAGCATCGGACGTTCGAGGAAGCGCAGCAACGGCAGTTCGACCGGCGCGAAGGTGATGGTCGGGAGGCCGACGGCCCTTCCGAGCACCACCACGTTCGACGGGGCCGACCGCGTGCGCAGCAGATCCAGCAGGACGGCGACCCCGACGTCCGTTGGGATCGGCTCGATCCCTTCCCTGGTCAGGACGTCAAGAACGCCGAGCCGTTCGCCCATCCCCGTGCCCGACCACACCGACCACTCGATGTTCAGGCAGCGGCACCGCGGCAGTTGCTCGTCGAGCGAGTCGATGGCCGAACGCAGCCAGTCGTTGGCGGTGGCGTAGTGGCCCTCGCCGCGCAGCCCGGCGCGTCCGATGATGCTGCCGAATCCGATGACGAGCCGCAGCTCGGAGGGGTCGACCTGGTTCAGGACGTTGCGGAACCCGTCGACCTTGACGGCAACGGTGCTCGTCAGGTCGTCGTAGGTCAACGAACCAATGGACACAGGTGTGTTGATACCGGCTCCGTGCAGGATTCCGGTGATCTCTCCCAGTTCCTTGCGGATCGCCTCGGTGGCCGCGGCCACCTGCCGCACGTCGGTGACGTCGGCGGAGTAGTAGCTCACCTTGAGGCCCGAATCGCGCAGCCGAGCGACGTTCGCCGCGACCTCCACGTCGGCCGCGGCGTCGGCCCGCCCCAGCAACGCCAGTGCGCAGCCCGTCTCGTGGGCCAGGGCGGCGGCGCACTCGACCGTGATGCCGCGGGCGCCCCCGGTGACGACGACGACGTCACCGGCACCGACCGGACAGTCGTCGTGCCCGGTGGTCAGTTCACGGAGAACGGGCTCGGTCCGCCGGGCGCCGTCGTCGTAGCGGACCTCGCGGAAGCTACGGGTGCCTGCCACCTCGTCGCAGACCAGCCGCGCCGCCCGCTCGGGCGCGAGGCGGTCGGCGAGGTCCACGACCGTCGTACGGACCGCCGACGCCTCCAGATGGACCGTCTTGGCCAGAGCGGAGGCACTGTGGCCCCGGTTGACGACGACGAGCCGGGTACCGCGCTCGACGGCCAGCCTTGCCGCGTCCACCATGCGGGCCGTCATGCCGGCGGGGTCCTCATCCACGGAAGCGCCGCTGACGAGCAGGACCCCGTCGCCGACCGGGGCGGCCTCCAGCCGCTGCCGCACCGCGGGCGCGAGCGGTTCACCGGGGGGAGCGAACACCTCCCACGTGCCCGGCCGTTCCTCGTCCGGGCCGGGCGGCAGCGGGGCCGGGGCGTGCTCGACCACGAACGGCCGAACCCAGGTGCCGATGCCCGCCAGGTCGTCGACGGCCGTGCTGTCCGCTCCGTCACCGGCCGTGCGAGCGAGGTCGTCGATCGCCTCCGCCAGCTCCGCGACGGTGGCGGTCGCCACACTGGTGCTCGGCTCGGGGATCGGGGCGCCGAACGTCATGAGGACTTCGCTCATCAGCTGGGTGATCGTGATGCTGTTCAGGTGCAGATCGTCGAGGGGGCGCGTCCCGGGCTGGATCTCGGCGACCGGAAGCTCGACACGCTCGGCTATCAGATGTCGCAGGGTGTCCAGGGGGCTCCGCGTGTCGGCAGGGACGTCGGGGCGGTCGGCCTCGGCCCGGGGAGGCCGGGCCGAGGACCGAGGGACGTGGGAGACGTCCGGCGCCTGCTCGCAAGGACTCTCGAAGAAGGTGAAGCGCTTGTCCAACGACAGGGGCCGGTGGAATCGCTCGGCCGCGAGGGCCACCAGATCGGGACCGGCGCCCAGCACGTAGCAGCCTGCGAGCGTTCGCAGGACGCCGGTGACCGAGCCGTCGTCGGTGTCCATCGAGACCACCGGAACGGCCGGACACACCTCGGCCGCGAGGCCGGACAGGATCGCGCCCGGCCCCACCTCGATGAGCAGGTCACACGTTTCGGCGAGCCGCTCGAGAGCGTCGGCGAACCGCACCGGTGCCACGACCTGCCGTTCCAGGAGATCGGTGACGCTCGATCCGGGCTCCACCGGCTCGGCCGTGACCGTCGAGAACAGTCCCGCCCTCTCGACCTCGCCTACGAGGGCCTCGTCGAGGTACCCGCGCAGCTTGTGCGCGGCCGGGGCGACCAGCGGTGTGTGGAAGGCGTGGGAGACGGCGAGCCTGGCGCCGTGCAGCCCGGCCCCCCTCGCCGCGTCGACCACCGCGTCGACGGCGTTCACGGGGCCCGCGATGACCGTCTGCGTCGGGCCGTTGTAGCCGACGACGGTGACCTGCGTCCCGGTGAGCAACGGCTCGACCTGGGCCGCGGAGGCGCGGACGGACGCCATCGACCCGGTCTCGCGCGGCGCCTCCCCGGAGTCGGTTCCCGCAGGTCCAGAGGTCGCGTTGTGCATCGCCTCGCCGCGGAACGCCGCGGTCTCGACGACCGACCTCTCGTCGAAGACCCCCGCCCAGTACAGGCCGGTGAGTTCGCCGAGGCTGTGTCCGACACAGCCGGACGCCGATACTCCCGCCCGGTCGAGGATGCGCAGCCCGGCCAGGGAAGCGGTGACGATGCGCGGTTGTGCGTCCTCGGTCGCGGCGCCCGGGGGCCGGGTGCCCACCTGCCGGTAGAGGTCCTGGACGACCTCGAACCTGTGCGCGGGGGCTCCGCCGTCGCCACGCCCCGGCGCGCCCTGGCCCGGGAACAGGAACCCGATCCGGGGGGCTTTCGCCGAGTGGGCCAGGAACTGACCGCGACGAGGTGCGAACACGTGTGTTTCGCCCGCCGCGATGGCGTCAGCGAGCGCGCGGAGACTCGCTGCCGCCGCCGCGGGCTCGGCTACGACCACCGCTGCCTTGCACGCGAACTCCGAGTCGGTGCGCGCGAGTTCGGCGGACAGGTCGCCCAGTTCGGCGTAGGAACACACCGCCGCGACGTCCGCGGCGCGGCGGAGTCGGCCTTCGAGGTCCTCGAAGCCGGCTGCCGACAGCACCAACAGTTCGGCGTCCTGGGGCGTGTGCACCAGATGCCGGTGGAGAGCCGCGGGAAGCGCTTCCGCCGACCCGGCGGACTCCAGGGCCACGTGGGCGTTGATCCCCCCGAACCCCAGCGACGACGTGCCCGCGCGGCGCGGCGGTTGACCGCCCCCATGGCCCGGCGGGCCCACGGGCCGCGGTGTCGGCCACGGCCGCGGCGTGCGGGGAAGCCGCAGCCGCGTGTCGGGGAGGTCGAGTATGGGGTGCGCCTCGCTGTTGCCGGCCACGGGCGGGATCGTGCCGTGGTGCAGGGCAAGGGCGGCCTTCATCAGGCCGGCGACGCCGGCGGCGGCCTTCGTGTGCCCGATGTTGCCTTTGATCGTGCCGATGTAGACGGGCTCGGCGTCGGCCGGCCGGTCCGCGCTCAGGCGGTGGAACACTTCGAGCTCGGTCCGGTCGCCCAACGCCGTACCGGTTCCGTGCCCTTCGAAGTAGTCGACGGTCTCGGCACCGAAGCCGGCCATCCGGTAGGCCCGTTCCATGGCGAGCAGGTGGCCGTCCGCCTCGGGCCGGGAGATGCCGCCGCGCCCGTCGGAGGAGACTCCCCAGCCCGCGATGGTCGCGTAGACGCGCAAGCCTCGGGCTGTCGCGTCCTCCTCGCGCACGAGCACCAGGATGCCGCAGCCTTCGCCCGGCCAGAAGCCGTTCGACTTGCGGTCGTAGACCTTCATCTCCGCAGTCGCGAGTGCCCCGGTCTTGGCGAAGCCGACGAGTTCGAACGGGTCGATGGACGTGTCGACTCCGCCGACGACGGCGGTGTCGATCTGCCCCGCGGACAGGGCGTTGCCGGCGTTCGCCACGGCCAGCAGGGACGACGAGCAGGCTCCGTCCACGATGAAGCCGCCGCCGCCGAAATCGAAGTGGTTGCAGATGCGCCCCGCGATGGTGTTCGCCAGGCCACCGGCCAGGCTGTCCTCGTTGATCCCGGGGTAGGGAGCCTTGTACTGGGTCTCGTACGCGTCGAGGAATTCGGCGATGTCGTCGACGGTCCAGCCCTTGTCCTCCAGCGCCTTCGCCAACGTACGTCGTACGTAGGGCCACCTGAGCCTCATGCCGGTGGCCCGGGTCATGTCTCCGGTCAGGGTGTTGCCGAGGACGACGCCAGTGCGGGCACGGTCGAGCCGCTCGCCTTCGGGGAAACCGGCGTCCTCCAGCGCCGCCGCGGCGGTGTCCAGGGCCAGCCAGTGCGCGATGTCGGTGGACCGGTACACGCTCGCGGCGACGCGGTGCTTCGGCCGGTCGAATTCCCAGCCCTCGATGACCGCGGCATGAGTGGCGTAGTGCCGGTCCGGTGCGGCCGGGTCGGCGGCATAGTAGTCCGCCGTGCTCAGCCGCACGTCCGGCAGGCGCCGAAACGCCCGGCGTCCGGCAAGAACGTTCTCCCAGAGTTGCCTCGGGGTCTGCGCGTCGGGGAAGGTGCAGGCCATCCCGACGATCGCTATACGGGTCATGGACCTAGGCCTCCTGCGCGCCTCGCCGACGGTTCGGGGCCGCGGACGACTCGGGCACGGACCTGCGCTTGGCGATGAGTACGCCGATCCACACGGAGATGCCGCGGATGGCGCACACGATCGTGAGAGCGAAGAACAGCGTGTAGACCACGTTCAACAACATCAGCAGTCCGTAGACCATCGCGGACGAGGCGCCGAACATGAACTGGGCCCGTGGCTTGAACGGTGTGGTACCGGGGTCGGTGATCATGTAGTTGGTGAAGAGCAGGAAGGCCGTGCCGGTCATGGTGCCGAGCGCGGCCATCAGCGCGGCGTCGAACAGCTCATGGCGCAGGACCGCCTGGATCACGAAGCCGCCGAGCCAGCCGACGATCAACGGAATCTTGCCGGTGAGCTTCGCGTTCAGCACGGTCCCGGCGGTGGCGAGGATGACGGGGATCGCGATCCGGAACAGCGAGTTGATGTTCTCACCGAACTGATACGGCGGCGCGACGCTGACCCAGGAGCCGAAGCACAGCAGCGCGACGCTGATGCCGAGGTTCGACGGGTTCATGTAGTGGCGCATGCGGCCACCGATCGGGGCCTGGAACACGTACTTGCCGGTGACGGCGACGGAGATGCCGAAGAGGACCGGCCAGAACTGGTTGTTCGCGTACAACAGCATGTTGACCGCGAGCGCCGTGATGTGCGCGGGGAGCAGGAACTCGTAGACACCGCGCATGCCACGGCCGCGGAAGCGGGGCGCCCGGCGTTGGGCCCACGCGCTGAGGGTCTCGAAGGCGAGGTCGATCGTGTACGCGCTGGCCACCGCCAGGAACGGCCACAAGGGCGGCTGTTCGAACCCCAGCAGGGTGTAGCCGATGATGTTGAAGACCGTGATGGAGAGGGCGAAGTTCCGCAGGGCGAGGTAGCGCGGGTCCTTCCCGGCCGTCTGGACGGCCGGGGGCTTGGAGTCGGCGCGGGGCGGCTTGGCGGGCGATGACGTGGGGGATGGTGAGGTCGTTTCGGGCAGCGGAGACCGTTCGCGGACGTTCCGGTCGACGGGCTTGGGACTCTGGGTCGTCACGGGGCGCTGACCTCCTCGGCCGTGTCGGTGAGCATGAAGGTGTGCGTGCCCGGGGTGAGCCGGACGGTCTGCCGGTGGCGCTCGCCCTGGTTGTCGAGCCAGGCGAGGGTGGCGCTCACCGGCCGGGCCTCGGTGCCCAGACCGAAGTGCACGTCGAAGCCCCGCTTGCCGCTGTGTCCGCTACCGCCGTCGAGTTGGCCCTGCATCGTGCGGCCGTCGGCCGTTCGTACGGTGACTTTCGCGTTGTACGCGGGTGTTCCGGCTGCCGACAGGTCGCCGTTGTCCTTCTTGCCGGAGGTCCTGTACAGCTGGAGTTCGAGGTAGTGGCCCATGTCCGG
This sequence comes from Streptomyces sp. NPDC036815, assembly GCF_055609205.1. Taxonomy (NCBI): domain Bacteria; kingdom Bacillati; phylum Actinomycetota; class Actinomycetes; order Kitasatosporales; family Streptomycetaceae; genus Streptomyces; species Streptomyces sp. NPDC036815. Next base: position 174,741 of record NZ_JBVJPW010000004.1, read on the forward strand.
TGAATCGTTCCGGTAGAAGGCCGGCGGGCCCCATTGCCGGGCGACGGCGAAGTCCAACGTCCCGTTCCCCCGTGTGTCGCCGACGGCGATCCCGCGGGTCGGGGTCTTGGAGTCGATGCCGACCTGATCGGCGATGTCGACGTACTCGCCGGAGCCGGTCGGTGCGTACACCGCCATCGGCTGGTGGCCCGCGATGTCGTCGTCGGGGCCCACCTTGGGCCACATGCTGGGCTCGTGCAGGAGAACGTCGTTGCTGGTGGCGAGCTCCTGCAGCCACGGCCAGCGGTTGTGCTCGGCGCCCTGGACGAACCCGGCGGTCTGCAGGACGTCGAGCTTGCCGGAGTTCTGCAGATCGGCACCCTTGATGTCCCAGGCCCATCCGGTCCAGGCCAGGCCGGCCTTCTGTGCCTGCTGGGAGAAGGGGGCGTGCCCGGAGGCGAGTTCGGAAGCCATCTTCTTCGGGGTGCGGGCGTCGTTGCGCCACACGTAGTTGCTCTCCTCCAGACCCCACGCCGTCGTGATGTTGCTGGCGATCATGTCGAACTTGCCGCGGTTGTAGAGGTCGACGAAGTCCACACCCATCCCTTTGAAGGAGTCGTTGCCCAGGACGAACGACTTGGGTGTGGTCCAGCCGCGGTGTCCCTTCGCGGTGCTGAACCGGATGTCACCGGGCTTCGACTCGTTGTAGAACAGGTGGTCGTGGCCGAAGTCGTTGGCCGCGTAGACCTCGGGCAGAAGATCGTCGGTGAGGTCTCCGCCGGCCAGGGCGAGGGTCCATCCGGTCGCGTCGTCGTACGGGATGGCCTTCTTGTCCTCCACGTACACCGGGTGCCCGCCGTCGTTGCGCACCCATCGCAGCATCCGTATGCCGCCGCCGTTCTTCGCGTTCGACATGGAGTCGTTCATGACGACGTCGTCCTGGCCGTGCGGGTCGAGGACGGCGGAGTTGGGGAAGTAGTTCCCGACCATGAGGTCGGGGTGACCGTCCCCGTCGTAGTCGGCGACCGATATGGCGTTGGTGTTCCACTGTTCGCCCGTGTACCTGTCCACGTCCTTGGCCGAGGGGACCAGTTCGGTCGGGCGGTACGCCGGTGAGCGACCGGGAGCGGACGCGTCCGCCATGAACAGAATCGGTGTGCGTCCCCAGTAGTAGACCAGCAGGTCCATCCGGCCGTCGCCGTCGAAGTCGCCGGGCGCACAGCCCATCGGCGCCATCGTCGAGTCGACGTGGAGCGGGGCGGCATCGAGGGTGAACGGGGTGAACCGGTCGGCGGCGGGAGCGGTCGGAGTGTGGGTGACGACCACCGAGTCCGTGCGGGTGTCCACGAGACACATGCCATCGGCCCGTCCGTGCCCGGTCAGGTCGTTGATGGCGACGCCCGCGCCCACGGACGATATCCACGAACGGATCTTGTGATAGGCGGGGTTGACCTCGCGGACCGTCTTCTTCGGAAGCTTCTCGTAGCCGGGCGGCATGGGGATCGACATGGACGCGAACTTGTAGTCCGGTGCGACCTCCGACGCGTCCGGCGCGGCGACCGCCGCGCGGGTCACCACGAACAGGGACGCGGCGAGCAGGACCGCGCAGAGGGCAGGTGTGAGTGTGCGGACGCGTTCCTTCATGAGCCGTCCCTCACCCGGTCGGTGTCGGGCTGTCGGGATGTCGGCAGAGAACCCCTCGTTTCGGTGGCCCAGCGCTGCATGATGCGGCGACGCCACACCTCGAACGACGCCTGCCCGTCGACCGTGTGTCCCGACGGACGGCTCTGGGTGGCGATGGCGGCCGCCTCGGCGACGTGAAGGCCCGTGATCGCCCGGACCGCGGTCTCGGTGTGCGGCTGCGCGATGTGCGCACGTGTGCGTGCTTCGGCGGCGAACACCGACCCTTGCGCGAGGGCGGGCCGGTGTTCGCCCGCCCGCTCGGCGAGTTCTTCGAGCTCGTCGGGGGGCGCGCCGCCCGCGTAGGTCGCGGCAAGGCCGAGCCCGGCGAAGAGGTCCTCGTGCCGCCGCGGTGAGAACGCCTCGATCAGCCGCACCGCTCGGTTCGGATCGGCACCCGCGACGAACCAGAGGGCTCGGCCGATTCCCTGGTCGATCGCGTGAGGGGCGTACCCGGGGTGGTGGTGCGTCACCAGGGGCGGATCGGGGTCGACGTACTGCCGTGCCACGTACTTGTCCGTGTGGAAGAAGGCTTGGTGGAAGCCGTAGCCGTCCAGGGCCAGCCACGTGAGGGTGGGGTCGGTCAGGCCGCCCGCCGCTGCCCGCCGCAGAGGCCGGGGGAGTCGGGCGAACGACCAGCCGACGCCGACGTGGATCATGTAGGTGTGCTCGTCGGCCGCTTCGAGGAGGTCGGCGACGTGGTGGCGGTGGCCCAGCGGCAGCGCGTCGCGGATGGCCATGGCCATGGCCGCGCCCTCGAAGGCGAATCCGCGCCGGATGCCGTCGATCCGCGCCAGCGTGACCGTGGCCTCAACGGCGGTCGGACTCTGGGCCGCCACGCCGAACCCCTCGATGAACGTGCCGCCGGCCATCTCCAGGGAGGCCTTCGCGTGGGGGTCGCGTTCGGGGAAGCCACGGGTGCGTAACAACGCCTGATTCGCGCCGGGAGTGAGCAGTATGCGACGGATGTGTCCTATCCACGAAACCATGCCAGCACCTCGCGTCCGACTACGCCACGTCGTCACGAGACTGGCATCGAACAGGCGTCGAGCGTTTCTCTCTCATTGCTCAATTGAAAAAAGATTAGTAATCTCTGCTTCCTCGCGGTCGTTGCCTGGCCAGTGCGGGGACCGATGTCGGCGCTGGTCAGTGACGGCTCGCGTGGACGCGTTACGAGGGAGTCGCGTAGGGGGGCGACCCGGCGCGTGGTGCAGGGGGGATGTGGATTCCCTGGTTCCTTTTCCGGGAGGGTCAGCCGACTGACCCGGGCTGCGGGGCGCCTGCGAGCCGCCCCTCATTGCGCACGTGAGGGGACCGGACGGATACCGAGTTTCCCCATCACTCTGAACCGCGCGTCAGATTCCGCCTCGCCAGGTGGGACTCCACCCTATGGAGGGAGGCCGGTAGTCACCACTGACGCGTAACGCAGAACGGGGGACGGTTTATGTCGGCAGGACGCCATTCGACCGGACGTCTGCTATTTCCGCGGGCGGGTGGGCCCGGGCGCGTTTCCCATGGGTGACGCAGTCGCCTGACCTGCTCGATGACCACCGAGACCCAGAGCATCGTTCCCCTGGCCATTATTCGATCACGAGATCGGAGGTAGCCATGTCTGATCCAGTTGGGGACAGCATGATCTACATGTGGGAGAACTGCGGATACCCACTGAGTCTCGGCGACATCGCGGCATTCGTCAGGTACAGCAAGTTTCATTTCGCCCGGAAGTTCCGGAGAGAAGCGGGATGCTCACCCGGAAGCTTTCTCTGCGCTGTCCGGATGGCACGAAGCAAACAGCTTCTGTCGACCAGCATGGCAAATGTGTCCGACATCGCGTCTTCGGTCGGATACCGGAGCCTGGGGACCTTCACCACTCGCTTCACCGAAGTCGTCGGGCTCACCCCGTCGCAATACAGGCGCTCATCCCGCGCCGATCTCACCCTCTTCGATCTGGTCGTTCCAGGCGTCGTACCCGATTTCAATCCCCGTGGCTGCGTCATGGGCCGGCTGATCGGCATTCCGCGAAATCCGGGGACGCGCACCCACGTGAGCGTGTTCTCGAGTACGAGGCCGCTCATGCCGCCGATCGCCGCCAGGTTCGTGGATTCCGACGAGGGTTTCTTCTTCGGTGGTCTGCCGCCCGGTAAATGGCTGATGCGGGCGATCGCGGTCGAGAGGGGATCCGAGGACTCCTTGGCGGAAGTGCTTGTCGGCGTGAGCGAGGAGTTCGACGTTCGGCCGGCCGACCGGATCAGCGTGGATGTCGTGCTCCAGGAGCCCACGGCGGGGATGGTCCCCTCACTGCTCGCGGTCCCGGGGCTCGACCGGTACCTCTCCAGCCTCCTGTGGAGCAGCACGCGAGCCTGTACGTGACGTGCGGTGGTCGCGCTGTGCCGACGCACCCGGGGGCGTACCGGCCTGCGCGGCCTCCGTACCGGCAACCCCGTCGCCGGGGCTCGGTCTTGACTCACATGTAAGTCCACACTAACGTAATAATTCGTTAGGGAGCTGTCCTTGGCCGTTCTGCTGAGGTGCAAGACAGGAGCAGAGTGATGCAGCCAGCACGAGACACATTTCCCAAGCAGCAGGTGGTCTGGACGATCGCGCTCGCTGCCCTCACCAACTTCATGGTGAGTCTGGACAACCTGGTCGTGGCCACCGCGTTGCCGACCCTGCACGAGGACCTCGGAGGGAACGCGGGCAACCTCAGCTGGGCGGTCAACGCGTACACGCTGGCCTTCGCGTCGCTGATCCTCACGGGTTCGACCCTGGCCGACCGCTTCGGCCGCCTGCGGGTCTTCTCGATCGGTCTGACGGTGTTCACGGTCGGTTCCATCCTGTGTGCCGTCAGTCCGTCGATGGGGTTCCTCATCGGCGCGCGGGTCGTGCAGGGCATCGGGGGCGGGATCGTGCTTCCGCTGACCCTCGCGCTCATCACCTCGGTGACCCCGCCCGAGGAGCGGGGGAAGGCCATCGGAATCTGGGGTGGCGTCATCGGCATCGCCGTAGCGTCCGGACCGGTCGTCGGTGGCGCGATCATCCAGGGCTTCAGCTGGCACTGGATCTTCTGGCTCAACGTGCCCATCGGGATCGGCGTCGTCGCGTTCGCTCGCATGCACGTGCCCGAGTCCTTCGGCGGCGCGAGGAAGATCGACCCGGCCGGCCTCCTCATGGCCACCTCCGCGGTCCTGCTCATCGTGCAGGCGCTGATTCGCGGTCCGGAGCGGGGCTGGACCGATGCCACGATCCTCGGAGGACTCATCGCCGGGCCGCTCCTGCTCGTGTGCTTCGTCCTGTGGGAGCGCCGGGTGGCGCAGCCCATGATCAACATGAGCCTGTTCCGGAACCTGAGTGTGTCCGCGGGATGCGTATCCAACTTCATCCTCAACGCGGGAATGTTCGGTCCGGCGTTCCTCCTCACCCAATACATTCAGCTCGGGCTGCGGAACGATCCCATCGAGGTCGGTGTACGCCTTCTGCCGTGGACCGCGCTGACTCTGGTGATTTCCCCGTTCGTCGGTCAGCTGGCGGACAGGATTGGTGAGCGATACCTGGTGACCGTCGGCCTTCTGTTGCCCGGAGTGGCATTCCTTTGGATTGGCGCAGAAATGTCCGATTCGGCGGTGGGGTACGGCAGCCTGTGGCTTCCGCTCCTCATTGCGGGCGTGGGCACCGCGATTGCATTCCCCTCGGTGTCGTCCGCTGTGATGCGGTCGGCGACTCCCAAGCAGGCCGGGATGGCATCCGGGTCCAGTGAGACGTTCGCGTACGTCGGCGCGGTATTCGGCGTCGCGATGGTAACCGCGTGGTTCGCCGCATTCGGGGACTACGGCACTGCTGCTAGTATGGCCGAAGGGGTTAGTCCCGCATTGGTCGGGATCGGCGTGCTCAGTATCATCGGAGCGATTATCGCCGTACTAGTCATCCGACAGCAGAAGACGGCGGCGCCTGACCATGACGAGGCTCTCGAAACAGCCGGATGAAGCATCGACCATCGCGGTCCTGCGGGCGTTCTCGGACGAGAACCGCCGCATCATGCTCGAACTGGTGGCCACCAAGGAACTGTCGGCCGGTGAGATCGCGGGGCACTTCACGGTCACCCGCCAGGCCGTCTCGCAACACCTTCGAGTGCTCAGGGAGGCGGGACTAGTCGAGGAACGTCGCGCCGGAAGGAACCGGCTCTACCGCACACGGGCCGACGGGATCGCGATACTGCACCAATACTTCAGCGACCTCTGGTCCAACAGTCTCGCGCTTGCCAAGGAAATCGCGGAGGAAGCCGAGAGTGCCACGCACAGCGACAGCGACCACGGCGACGAATCGGCCAGTAACGGGAAAGGGATGCCGGTCTAGAGCACGGGCGGTATCCTTGCGGCGTCGCGCACCGTTGCCGAACAACACCGAGGGCTAGGTTCATGAGCTCAGTAAACGCCGGGCACCCGAGTGTCGTAGCCGACCAGCATGTCGTGCGGGCGAGTGTCGTCGTGAATTGCAGTCAGGAGTCGACCTTCTCGACGTTCGTCGGCCGGGTCGGGGACTGGTGGCCCCTGCAGTCCTACTCGCTGGGGCGGGACCAGATCAAAGAAGTCGTTGTCGAGAAACACGTCGGCGGCCGTATGTACGAGGTGCGGGCGGACGGCGAGTGCAATTGGGGCGTGATTACCAGTTGGAACCCGCCGCATGGCTTCGTACTGCGGTGGGATGTCATTCCCGGCTCCGCGACCTTTGTTGAACTGATTTTCCAAAAGGTGACCGACCATTCGACGCGTGTGTCCATCGAACACACCGGGTGGGAGAATATCGACCCATCCATGCTGCCCTCGGACTGCAGTTACGGAGAAGGGTGGCGCGTCACCCTGACTCATTTCGCCGAGGAATGCGCGAAGCAGTCCGAACAGTAACTTCCCGTGCTTCAGCTTTCTCAGCCAACGGAATAGTGACCTGATCTCGGGGTGCTCGTTGATCCTGATATGCCGACGCCTCGTACTCATGACGAACGCCTAGCTGCCGCCCGCCTCCGGCTTCGGCAGGAATGGCACATGTGGCTGTCGACGGGCGGGTGTTCAGGACCGCATCTGATTCCGGTCGCGTTCGTCGAGGACGGCGACGCCATCGTCACCGCGACCGGCGAGAGCAGCAAGACCGTCCGGAACCTCCGGGAGACCGGGCGGGCGCGCGTGGCGGTAGGCACCACGTGCGACGTGGTGATGGTCGATACCGTTCTCGACGCGTTCGTGCCGGTTCCAGAGATCCCCACGGACGTCGCCGACCGCTTCGCCGCTGTCTCTCATGACCCGAGGAAGATGCAGGGCTACCTCTACATCCGGCTGCTCCCTCGCCGCGTTCAAGTGTGGAACGGATTTCACGAGTTTCGTGGCCGGACGGTGATACTCAAAGGCCAGTGGCTGTCGGACCCGGTCGACTGAACTCGGCGTCGATGGAACTGGGCGGCGACGGAACTCGGTTCAGTGGTCCGCTGGAGAGGCGGCCTCGGTGGCCAGCAGCTCGTCGGTGATCTCCTCGACGCTTCGGTGCTTGGTCTCGGATCCGAACCACAGGAACATCACGGCCGCCAGGAGCAGCGGCACCACTCCGATGAGCGCGGTCACGGCGATCGAGGGGACGGTGGTGCTGGCGACGACGACCGCGATGATCAGGACTCCGCCGAGCTTGGTCATGCCGGCCGCGAGGCCCGAGCCGCGCGAGCGCAGCATCGTGGGGTAGACCTCGGCGGCGTACGCCGAGACGACCGCCGTCACCGAACTGACCGCGGAGAGCGGCACGATGAGCAGCAACGAGAGCGCGAGGTGGTGGTCGGCCAGCGAGTCGCCCGCCACCACGAAGCCGCCCAGCGCCAGCGCCGACACCAGCGAGAGTGTGACGATCGTCCTGCGGCTTCCCCACCAGCCGTAGGCCACCGCCACGAGCACGGTGAAGGGGAGACCGAGCAGCGCCGCGTTGCGCACGACGTAGTCCGATTTCACCGCCGAGTATCCGAGGTGCTGCAGGTTGGTCGGCACCCAGAGCTGAAAGCCGAACGTGATGAGTCCCGCCCCGGCGGCGAGGACCATGATCGCGAGGGTGGAACCGGCCAACGGGCGCCGGAAGAGCTGGGGGTAGCCGTGCAGGGCGGTTGCCTCCGATACCGTGGAGTCGCCCGGGGCCTCGCGGACCTCCGCGCCGTACCTGGTCATGATCGCCTTCGCTTCGTCGTTCCGGCCGCGGGCGATCAGGTAGCGGGGCGATTCGGGGATCCAGTAGTTCAGCGCGATGAACAGCAGCCCCGTCGGCAGGCCGATGAGCCAGAGGATGCGCCAGCTGTAGGTCGGGGTCAGCCAGCCGGACAGCCAGCTCGTGATGAGGTACGCGCCGGCGATGTCACCGCCGATCAGCACCATCAGCCAGCCGCGGTGGCGGGCGGGGATCGTCTCGGCCATCAGCGCGAAGGCGATCGGGATCATGCCGCCGACGCCGATCCCCATCATGAAGCACATCAGCAGGTTCCACTTGAAGCCGGGCATCGCGCCGCAGATCGAGGTGGTGATGAAGAGTATTCCGGCCAGCAGAATCGAGGAGCGTCGGCCGATACGGTCACCGAGCCCACCCCAGATCCACGAGCCGAGGACGGTTCCGGTGATCCCTGAGAGCGGGAGCCAGGAGACCGGAATGTCACCGTGCGGATTCGCCGGGGATTTGAGCCCGTACTCCTGGGCGAACCCGGGCGCGACGAACGCCAGCGTCGCGGGCTTCATGACGTCGATCGTGATCGCGATGGCGAGAACGACGAGCAGTGCGATGTGCTGACCGCGTATCGGGGCGTCATCGATGGCGGTGACGCGGAGGGATCGCGCCGATTCTTTGATCCGGGCCCCGCGTGGGGGCAGCACGCCGTAGACGACGGCGACCAGGCCGACGGCGATGAGCGCCATCCCGGTGATCATGGCGCCATCCGGTCGCATCCCGGACATGACGTAGTGCATGTGGCGCGCCGATAAGTACATCGGCAGGTGCAGCACGACGCCCGCGGCGCACGCCAGCACTCCGAGCCAGAATGCAGCCGGGTGTTCGAAATCCCCCCGAACGACACCGAGTTTCCTCGTCGCCATGAGCAGCCCCCTCAGTAGCCGAACGCCCTGACGAGGTTAGCGGGCCGCGGTGAAGAGCACCTGCTTCCGGGATTCCTTGATCACTTCTCAGCAATCGCGGAGAAGTCAGGACTGACCGACAGCACCTGACGTGCAGACGAGAATGCTCAGCGGGCTCGGTGTCGCGATGATCTCGTCGAGTCGAAGCCCGGCGTTCCCGAGGAGTTGGCGGAACTCGTCGGCCGTACGCTCCGCGCCGCCGAGGTTGATGAGCATGTTCAGGTCCTGGAACTTGCTCACATCGGGTTCGTTCGCGGGCCGGACCACGCGAGTGATGATCAGTAGCCTCGCGCGGTCGACCATCGCTTCCCGGCAGGTACGGAGCAGCTGCGTCGCGCGTTCGTCGTCCCAGTCGTGGAGGACCGATTTCATGATGTAGCAGTCGGCTCCGGACGGGATCGTGGAGAACATGTCTCCCGCTATCGCCTGGCAACGGTGCCCCAGCCCGTTCGCGACGAATTGGTCGCGGGCCTCTCGGGTCACCTCCGGTTGCTCGAAGAGGATGCCTTCGACGTGCGGATACTTGTCGACGATCGCGGCCAGGAGGTTTCCCTGTCCGCCCGCGACGTCGACAACCGTGACGGCGCTCGAGAAGTCGTAGTTGTCGAGGATCGCGCGGACTTCGGCGGTGGAGAACGTGCTCATCGATGACTGGAACAAGGCGTGCGCGTCCGCGTGCGTGGCGAGGTACTCCCACATCGACATCCCGAAGACGTGCTCGAACGCCGGCTTTCCCGTTCTGACCGTGTGACCGAGGTGGCCGAGCGTGGGCCACTGCAGGTCCGAGCCCATCAGGCGCGCGACGGGCTGCAGCGACCCGGGGACGTCGGAGCGCAACAGCTCGCCGGTAGGTGTCAGTTCGAAGGAACCGTCGTCGCGTTCGGAGAACACCCCGATGCCGGCCAGGGCCCGCAGCAGCCGGTACATCGCTCCGGCATCGCACCGCGTCTCACGGGCGAGGTCGGATGGTCGCTGTGGCACCTCGTGCAGGTGGTCGGCGATCCTCAGATCAGCGGCCACCGCGAGGCATTGCGACGCGTAACAACCCATCAGCAGCGAGAACATCTGCTGCCGAGGGCTTGCGACAGGTGCGGCGTGACAGCCCGCGGGCGACGCCGACGATGATCCCTTGCGGCCACCAAGCTCTGAGGTCATGGTTGTTCCGATCCCTGATCAGGTCGTCGTCACAGGCCCACGGACAGTTCGGGAACGAGCGGCTGCGCCCACGTCGTCCCCGTCGTGACGGGCGACCCGTGCCGGCGGGCTGCCGGCAGGGCGGCCGCGTCGGTCTCACTCGCCCGTCCTGGCGCCGGTGGGTCAGGCGGAGGACTGATCCCACAGACCGATGGTGTTTCCGTCCGGGTCGGCGAACGTCGCGATGTTGCCGAAGCCGGGCAGCTCGGTCGGTTCCATGACCCTCGTGCCTCCCAGCTCCTCGGCCCGCTTCAGCGCGGCACCGAGGTCAGGCGCGTGGAAGTACACCCGGACGCCGGCCTCGCCCATGGCCGGACCGATCCCGCCGATCACGGACCCTTCGCCGGACTGGGTGTCGACCAGGGCGTACCCGCCCATGTCGGGTAGCTGGTTGACGTTCCAGCCGAACAGGCCGGCATAGAACGACTGGAGACGCTCGGCGTCCTCGGACGAGGTGATCTCGAAGTACGCCAGTCGCTGACCCATCCCCTGCTCCTCCCAGATAGGTACTACTTCTTAAGTCAGTCTGAACTTACCTTAGCGGCGTTCGGAGCGTCAACGGTCGGCTCGGCGGGGGAGTGGGTGGGCTCGGGGCCGCTGTCCGCCTCGATCGTGATCTCGCTATCCGAAGAGGAAGGTGAATGACCGCCACTGCTGGGACTCAAGGGAGACAGGGGAGTCAGCGTGAGCCCGCCGGAGTCCGCATCGGTGTCGATCCTGACCGTCTGGCCCGCTGTGACGCGTTCGGTGAGTACCAGCTCGGTCAGCGGATCCTCGATGTGCGTTTGGATCACCCGACGCAGCTGCCGCGCCCCTTCCATCGGGTTGTGTCCGTGGTCCGCCACGTGCTCGCGGGCGGCCGTCGTGACCTCGATCGAGATGTCGTTGGCGCTCAGCCGGTCGTCCAGGCCGTTCACCAGCAGTCCGACGATCGCCAGGATGTCGTCGCGCGACAGCTCGGGGAAGACGATGATGTCGTCGAGCCGGTTGAGGAATTCGGGCCTGAAGTGCTGTTTGAGTTCGGCGGTCACCACGTGCTTCAGATGCTCGTACCGACGGTCGCTGTCGCCGTCGGTGAAGCCGAGGCGGCCTCTGGCCAGATCGCGCGAGCCGAGGTTGGTGGTCAGGATGATGACCGTGTTCGTGAAGTCCACCCGCCGCCCCGCGGAGTCTGTCAGATGGCCTTCGTCGAGCACCTGCAGCAGTGTGTTGAAGACATCGATGTGGGCCTTCTCCACCTCGTCGAACAGCACGACCGAGAACGGCTTGCGGCGGACGCGTTCGGTCAGCTGTCCGCCCTCGTCGTGCCCCACGTATCCGGGCGGCGCACCGACGAGCCGTGAAGCCGTGTGGCTCTCGCCGAACTCGGACATGTCGAACCGCACCAGACTGTCCTGGTCATCGAAGAGGAACTCGGCCAGCGCCTTGGCCAGCTCCGTCTTGCCCACGCCTGTCGGCCCGGCGAAGATGAACGAGCCGGCCGGCCGGCGCGGGTCCCGGATTCCCGTGCGGGTACGTTTGATCGCCTTGCTGACGGCCTGGATCGCCTCGTCCATGCCGACGACGCGGCGGTGCAGCCGCTCTGCCATCTGACCGAGTTTCTGCGACTCGTACCGGGAGACCGTCGACACCGGCACGCCGGTCTGTTGCGACACGACCGCCGCCACGTCGTCGGCCACCACATCGGTCGACGGCGCATCGAGCCGGAGCGCGACCTCCGCCGCGGCCTCATCGATCAGGTCGATCGCCTTGTCGGGCAGGAACCGTGTGGGCAGGTAGCGGCAGGACAAGTCGACGGCCGCCTGGATCGCCGTGTCAGCGATGGTCACTTGATGGTGTGCCTCGAACAGCGGCTTCAGCCCGTTCAGGATGGCGACGGCGTGGTGCGGGGTGGGTTCGTCCACGTTGATCCGCTGGAAACGACGGTCGAGAGCTGAGTCCTTCTCGAGCGACTTGCGGTACTCGTCGTGGGTGGTGGCGCCGATGAGCTTCATCTCGCCGCGGCTGAGCATGGGCTTGAGGATGTTCGCGGCATCGATCGACCCCTCCGCGGCGCCCGCACCGACCAGCATGTGCACTTCGTCGATGAACACGATGATGTCGCCGCGACCCAGCACCTCCTTGAGGACGTCCTTGAGACGTTCCTCGAAGTCGCCTCGGTAGCGCGAACCGGCAACCATCGACGCCAGGTCGATCGCGTAAAGCTGCTTGTTGGAAAGCGATGGGGGGACCGCACGATCAACGATGTTGCGGGCCAGCCCTTCCACGATGGCCGTCTTTCCCACGCCGGCGTCCCCGAGAAGCACGGGATTGTTCTTCATGCGCCGCGAAAGCACCTGAGTCAGCCGTCGGATCTCCGCGTCACGGCCGATGACGGGGTCGAGCTTTCCTTCGGCGGCCTGTCGGGTGAGGTTGACACCGAACTGATCCAGGAGCTGCGAGCCCGCGGGCTTGAACGCGGCCGGTTCGACCGCGGGGGCCGGGAGTTCAGTCGCCGCGTCCGTCGCCATGGCCTTCAGAAGCTCGGAACGCAGGTCCCCCAGGTCGAGTCCGAGACTGAGCAGAATGTCGACGCTGAGATTGTTCGACGTCTGAGCGAGGAGGGCGAGCAAGATGTGCGCGGGCTCGACCGCGGGGTCACCACGGCGCTCGGCCTGGCGCGCCGCGGCGCCGAGCACCTCGGTGGTCTGCGCGGTCGTCTGCAGCTCCGTTGCCGGACGGGGTTCGGATTCCCCGAGGATGAAATGGACCCGCTCATGGAGCGTCTCCACGGAAGCGCCGTGCTCCTGGAGAACCCGCGCGGCCGCCCCTTGCGCGTGATCGGCCAGGGCGAGGAGCAGGTGCTCGGGACCGACGTAGGGATGATTGAAGCGTTGCGCCTGCCCTTCGGCCAAGCTGAGCACCTGGTCGGCGGCGTCGCTGAACTTGTCGCGCATAGGTCTTCCCCGGCTACTGATCGATAAGGCTGGACATGATGTAAGGAGCGGCCTCAATCTGGAAGTCCATGTGGGGCGCCAGCTCATTGACGGTTCCCTCGAGCGCGATCAGGCACAGCAACGGAAACGTCATCTCGGGCTCGGCGTAATAGCCGTTGCTCTGCTGGATCTGGAACAGCCGCGCGGCAAAGCGGGGAACGGAGAAGTTCGCGACATCGAGTTCGGCGGACTCCTCCACGAGCCGAACGATCTCCGCCTGGAACCGAGCCAGGTTCTGATCGTGGTGGTCGACCCCTTTGGTCGTCGTGAGCAGGATCTCCGCGCACTCCTGTCCACGCCCGGTCACCATGCCGCCGAAGAACCGGGTGAAACGCTCACGGGAGAAGTCGCTGAGCACGTGCGCGAACCCGACGTCGAGCAGCACGAGCCGTCCGTCGGGGAGCAGGTACGCGTTTCCCTGGTGCAAGTCGATGTGCACGAAGCCATGCACGAAGACGAGTTCATACATGGCGCGGACCAGCGTGGTGATGCCCTCGTCGCGCAGGCTCGGCGCGGCGGTCGCGAACATCTGACGGTCCAGGCCGGTGACGAACTCCATGGCGAGCAGTTCCGAGTGGGAGTACGCGTCGAGCGGTGCCGGAATGACGATGCGCGCTTCGTCCTTCAGGATGTCCCGAAGCCGGGTCAGCATGACGCGTTCGCGGTCCAGGTCGAGCTGGTTGAGCACGGCGGCGCACAGATCATCGACGATGGCGACGACCGGGCTGGAGCGCATCCACGGCGTCTTCGCGCACAGCCGCGCGAACCAGCGCAACATGGCCGTGTCGACGGGCACCGTCGCGGCCGCGTCGGGCCGCCGTATCTTCAATGCCACGGGAGCGCCGGGTTCGGCCTCCCACCGGTAGACGCAGGCGATCGAGCCGCTTGCCACGGGCCCCTTCGCCACCGCCGCGTACGCGCTCGCCGGCAACGGCGGGTGCGAACGTTCGAGCACCGCGAGCGCATCAGTGATGCTCATCGGGGCGACGTCGTCCTGCAGCCGCGACAGCCGCTGTGCGAGTCGTGGACCGATGAGGTCGGACCGGGTGGCCAACAGCTGGCCCACCTTGATGTAGGCCCCTCCGAGCGACTCGACGGCTCGGACGAGGGAATCGGCGGCCGCGTCCCTTGCCCGTCCCGGTCGTACGAGGGCGGCACCGGCCACGCGTGCCGTCGCTGACGCCACAGACACGAGCCGAGCCGTGGTCCGCACGGCGTCCCGGCCTCGATTCGCTGCACGTTTCATACCGACCCCGTGCCGAAGAGTTGTCGATGTGCCTCGTCCAAGAGGGGAACGGCGTCCTCGACGCCGGGATGCCGCGCCAACGCGGTCACCGGGGTGACCCGTTCGAAGACCGTCGGCTTCTTGACGCCTTCCCGACCGACGTGGAGCCGCACGGGCATGCCGTGATCGGCTTCGCTTCCGAACTCCAGGACTCGCCAGGAACGTTCGAGCACGCCGTTCCGGTGCACGAGGCGAGCCACCGGCGTCGTCCGGCCGTCGACCAGGAACTCGGTCACCGACACGTCGGCCGCCCGGTACGTGACCTGGGCCGATGCGCCCAGCGACGTCGCCCACGACGACCCATTCGATGTCACCTCGACGCAGGTCGTGGGGAGCAGACTGGGGCAGATCGTGCGCATGAGATCCAGATAGCTGATGTCCGTCAGCGGAAGGCAGTCGAACATCCGCGGCCGGTCGATCTCCTTGGGGGCGCGCATCGTCGGAATGAAGGTACGGATCCGGCAGCCACCGGGCCGCGTCACGTCTTCCCAGATCGCCACCTCGGTACGGCTCAGGGTCTGCGGGGCGTCGATCCGCACCGCGGTCAGGAACCGGTGGCCGTGAGCGGCGCGAGCGAAGGTGTATCGCATCGCGCGATGACCTATCGAGGAGGAGACACCGAATGCGTACGCTGTGAGCGGGCCCGCGCCCAGATTGACGCAGGCCCGTCCACGATCATTCACCGCCGGTTGCTCCTTGCTCAGGCGATGATGGTGGCGAACTCGACCGGGTTGGTCGCGTTCTTGATCGGGATGTGGTGCAGCAGGGCACCGATTTCGAGGTCGGCCGCCAGGAGCGTGCCGACCCGGCGGTCGCCGTCGTACAGCGCGTACGACGTCGACGTCCGGGACACGTCACCGATCGGCGGAACCATGTTGACGCGCGACTCGACATCGACGCGGACGTCGCCCGTGTCGATGACCGCGCCGAGGTTCTCGATGTCGAACCGCGGGTACAGCGCGGTCACGCAGTTCTTCATCGGGGTGATCTCGGGGTCCACCGGGCCGGGGACGAGGTTCGGCGACACAGTGGCGCCTTCGCTCTTGGTCGGGCTGTTGGTGACCCTGATCTGCCCGAACACGTCGCTCTCGCCGACGACCTGCAGCGAGAGGAACTGTGCACCGATGGTCGCCGTGCGCCACGTGAGCTCGGTCTCGCCCTCGGCGCCGATGCGCGGCTCGTGCCGGCGGTAGACGCCGATGCCGTGCAGGTCGACCAGGTCCTCGCCGAGCCCGTCGATCGAAACGTGGATGCGCTCGCGGACGGTGAAGGCCTCAAGCGCGGCCGGACCGAGGGTGTAGGGACGGATGGTGTAGAGGTCGCCGCCCCACGCGAGTTCGTGCCCCTTGACTACTTCGGCGTTGTGCAGTGCCGAACCTTCAGCGCCCTTGACAGCCGCGCCCTCGCGCAGCTCGTTCATGAGGCTCATCAGATCCTCCAGTTGAAGTTTTCGCGGTCTGGTTGAACCTGTTGTGTTTTGTCTTGGGCCGAGCCTGGATCAGGACTTGCTCGACAGCGACTGCATCAAGCCCTCCAGGGCATCGATGACGTACGCGAAGTCGATGATCCGCTCGGGCAGTTGTGTCGCGCTCGCGGTCCGGTCCCCGAGCTCGACCTCGAGCACGTCGATGAGCCGCTCAAGGTTGTTGTGCGAGATGGTCACCGGGAAGTAGCGGAGCTGCTCGGCGTACTTCGGGTCGGCCATCGGCGGGCCGGGCTCGATGCCGCGGTCGGGTCCGTAGGCGGCACGCCAGGCTTCCTGAACGGCCCTCTCGTACGTGAGGAAGGAGCCTCGGAAGTAGGGCAACCAGATCGCGCGCAGGTCCCGCGCCGACATGCGGCCCCTGACGAATGCGGCGGCCGCGGGCACCACTTCGGAGCGGTACTCCTCGAGCAGAGCCGTCGTGTCGAGACTGTGCGGAGCGGCGAGGTCGGTCATGGCGGTTCCTTCCGCGAGTCGTCGGGCGGGCTGTGCCGCCATCGGAGGGCTGCACCACTGTGACTGCTCAGGGCTGTTCGTGCCGTGCAGTGGGGCGCGCTCGTCTGCCGTCGTCCGGTGGGCCCGTGCGAGCCGCGGTAGTGCGCGGTGCGGGCCTGCGGCGAGGGGAGACTCAGCTGCGTATCACTCACTAGATCACTCTTTTTTTCTGTAGTCAATAGCCGACAGCTCACGAAATGTGCGGTGACTTGCGGCTGGTCGCCGAGCGCCCGGAGACGGCTGAGCGGGAGGGTTCTTCGAGGTTGCTGAACCCTCCGGCGGGCCCCTCGCCCGCTGCTCAAGGGTTCCGGTGACCGCACGGAATCGGTAGAACATGCTGTAGCGACCCGAGGGGAGACTTCCGTTGGCCTCATCCCAGCCCCGTCTCGCCGCAGGGGTCGACCCGGCGACCTTCACCCGTGCGCTCAGCCACTTCGTCACCGGGCTGACCATCGTGACCGGAGTGACGCGACTGGGCCCCGTGGGCATGACGTGCCAAGCGTTCTGCTCGGTCTCGCTCGAGCCGCCGCTCGTCCTGTTCTGCGCACGGAACGGCTCCGCGACCGGGCGCGTGGTAGGCGAACTCGGCGCGTACAGCGTGAACCTGCTGGGGAAGGACCAGCAGTGGATCGCGGAGCGCATGGCCACCATCGATCTCAACGGGGACCGGTTCAGGGGCGTCGACTGGCGGCCGAGTCACCTCACGGGATGCCCGGTCCTCGTCGGCGCGATCGCCCACGTCGACTGCGAGGTGCGCGATGTCCACCCCGCCGGCGACCACAGCGTCTACGTAGGGGAAGTCATCGGCGCGGAGGTCGGCGAAGCCGACGTCAGTCCCCTGACCTACTACCGCGGCGCCTACGGGTAGGGCGAAGTTCTTGACGCGGGCAGGCGGCGGCATTACGGTTTCGATACTCAAACGTGTAGCTATCTACCAGGTCGGAGTGCGCGGATGACTGACATCGCCGAGTCGACCAAGCAGAGGTTCGGTGAGATGAGCGCGCTCTTCGCCGACCCGTACCCGCTGTACCGTCACCTCCGTGACAAGGAGCCGGTCAAGTTCTCGCCCGAGCTCAACGCCTGGGTGGTCAGCCGGTACAACGACGTCAAGGCGGTGTGCGGCGACCCGGACACGTTCTCGTCGCAGGGGCTGACGCACCCCTTCGACGATCCGCATCCCGACGTCGCCGCGGTGCTGGCGACGGGCTACCCGATGGTGCCGATCGCGATCAGTACGGATGGCGAGGCGCACGCACGATTCCGCTACCCGTACGTCCAGGCCATGGCCCAGACCCGGACCAAGGAATTCGGCTCGGTCGTCGACAGCGTCGTCGACCGACACCTGGACCGCGTCGTTCCGCTGGGAAAGTGCGATCTGATCGCGGATCTGGCCCGGCCCGTCACCGTAGCGGTCATCCTGCGTTTCATGGGCATCTCGGCGGAGCACATCGACGACGCGTCCCTGTGGAGCAGGGACCTCGTCTCGTTCCTGTTCGCACCCGCCGAACTGGACGAACGCTTGCAGCAAGCACGCAATCTGGTGGCGTTCCAGCACTTCATCGCCAACGAGGTCGAGGAGCGCCGGGCCCGGCCCACATCCGACGTCATCAGCGTCATGGTCCACGACCAACTCCCCGGCGCCGAACCCCTGTCGATGAACGAGATCGTCAGCGCGCTGTGCGGGCTGGTCATGGCAGGGCACAAAACAACCATCGACACCGTGGGCAACGGCATGGCCGTCCTCCTGTCGGAGCCCGCCCGTTGGGCACACCTGTGTGCCGACCCCTCGACCATCCCGACGGTCGTCGAAGAGATCCTGCGCTACGACGCCCCTCTGCAAGGCCTGTGGCGGACGACGACCCGGGACACCGTCCTCGGGGGCGTGTCCCTGCCGGCCGGCTGCAGACTGTTCGTCCTCTTCGGCTCCGGCAACCGCGATGAGGACGCGTTCGACTCTCCCGACCAGGTGCGCGTCGACCGCACGCCCAACCGGCATCTGTCCTTCGGACACGGCGCGCACTTCTGCATCGGGGCGCCGCTGGCGAGGACCGAGGTGCAGAGGATTCTCGCGAGCCTCGCGGAAAGGCTCCCGAATCTGTCGCTCTCGCCGGAGTTCACCGGCGAACGTCACACACCCGTCCTGGGGTTCCACGGATACACGCGACTGCCGGTCGAATGGTAACGACCACCCTTCTGCCTACCAGGCTAGGAGCACGTGATGCCCCACATCACCGTTGACGCCCGGATGCCCGGCATCTTCGGGCTGTTCAACTACCGCCCCGAGACCGCCAAACCACTCCTGGAGTTCTGCGAGGCGCTGCTGCGCGACGACACCTCCCTCTCGCGGGGCGAGCGTGAGCTCATCGCCGGGCACGTGTCCCACCTCAACGCCAGTCCGTTCTGTGCCAACGGGCACTTCGCGATCGCGGCAGCCCAGCTGGACGACGGCGAGGCCATCGTCGACGGCGTCAGGTCACGATCGGCCGACACCGCGATCAGCCCGAAGATGCAGGCGTTGCTCGACATCGCGACAAAGGTGACCGCCGACGGCAAGACCGTTCAGGACGCGGATGTCGCGAAGGCACGCGAGGCCGGAGCCACCGAGCGCGACGTGCACGACGCGGTCCTCATCGCCGCCGCCTTCGCCATGTTCAACCGCTACGTCGACGGGCTGGGTGCCGTGGTGCCCGAGGACCCGGAATTCTACAAAGCCATGGCCGCGGGACTCGTCAGTCAGGGGTACGCCGCCGGCGTCCGCTCCAGGACCGAGCGCGAGCCCGCCTGACCTCGTGGGAGATCATCGATGTGCGGAATTACCGGCTGGGTGTCGTTCGATGCGGAGTTCGGTGCCCGGCCGGCCGAGGTCATCGAGTCCATGACAGCTGCCGTGTCGCGCCGCGGCCCGGATGCGACCGGAACGTTCGTACGCGCGCACGTCGCCCTCGGCCACCGGCGGCTGGCGGTGATAGATCCGGCTGGTGGCCGGCAGCCGATGGTGGCGACCGAGACCGGCCGTGAAGTGGCGCTCGTCTACAGCGGTGAGATCTACAACTACACCGAACTGCGGGCCGAACTCAGGGCGCGGGGCCGCAAGTTCGAGACGAGCAGCGACACCGAAGTCCTGCTCCAGGGCTATCTGGAGTGGGGAGAGTCGGTCGTCGAGCGGCTCAACGGGATGTTCGCCTTCGCGATCTGGGACGAGCGGCGAGAGCGGTTGTTCCTCGCGCGCGACCGCTTCGGCATCAAGCCCCTGTATGTCTACCGCATACCCTCCGGGCTCGTCTTCGGGTCCGAGCCGAAGGCGATCCTCACGCATCCGCTGGCGGACCGCACGGTCACCGCCGACGGTCTGCGGGAACTGTTCGCGATGACCGGCCAGCCCGGCTGGTCGCTGTGGCGCGACATGGACCAGGTCCGGCCGGGCACGACGTTCACGGTCGACCGCAGGGGCGCCACCCCGTACACCTACTGGAGTCTGCAGACCCGGCACCACACCGACGACCTGCCCACCACGGTCGAGCATGTGCGCGCACTGCTCGACGACATCGTCGAACGACAGCTCGTCTCGGACGTCCCCCTGTGCGTACTGCTGTCCGGCGGTCTGGACTCGAGCGCCCTCACCGGACTCGCCACCGCGACCGAGGCGGCGAAGCGCAGGCCGCTGCGGACCTTCTCCGTCGACTTCGAGGATCAGGAGGCGACGTTCGTACCCGATGAGATCCGCGATACGCCGGACGCCCCGTTCGTCCGGGAAGTCGTCGAGCTCGTCAAGACCAACCACCACCGCGTCGCTCTCGATCAAAGCACCCTTTCGAGGCCCGACGTTCGCCGTGCCGTCGTCAGCGCCCGTGGCATCCCCGCCGGGCTCGGCGACATGGACAACTCGCTGTATCTGCTCTTCCGCGCGATACGCGAACAGTCCACCGTTGCCCTTTCGGGAGAGTCCGCGGACGAGATCTTCGGGGGGTACATCTGGTTCCACCACCCGCAGTCCGTCAACGCGGACAACTTCCCCTGGCTGGCCTTCCGCAGCGCCTTCACCGCCGACCGGTTCGCCCTGCTGAACCGCGACCTGAGGGCGAAGCTGGAGCTGGAGGATTTCATCGCCGACCAGTACGCCGTCTCCCGCAAGGAAGTGGAACAGCTCCCCGGGGACGACGCCCACGAGAGGCGGATGCGGGGCATCAGCCACCAGCACCTCACCAGGTTCCTTCCCATGCTGCTCGACCGGAAGGACCGTGCCTCCATGGCCGTCGGGCTGGAGGTCCGCGTCCCGTACTGCGACCACCGCCTGGCCGAGTACGTCTACAACACGCCGTGGTCGTTCAAGACCTTCGACGGCCGCGAGAAGAGCCTGCTGCGCGAGGCCGCCGGCGCCGTGGTGCCCCGGGCCGTTCGCGATCGCGTGAAGAGCCCCTACCCGACGAGCCAGGACCCCGGGTACGCCGCCAGCCTCGTCAGCCAGCTGTCCGAGATCCTCGCGCGACCCGACCACCCCGTCTTCGCGATCGTCGACCGGCAGTGGGCACGGGCGACCACCGAGATCCCGCCGGACAAGATGCCCGGGGACGTGCGGGCCGGACTGGACCGGGTCCTCGACGTGTACCACTGGCTCGACATGTACTCGCCCGACCTGCTGCTGTAGATCTCACCGGGGCGTGATCGGCTCGCTGTTCCGCAGGGGCCTTCGCCCGGAGTTGCGCACCATCCTCGCGAGAGCCGATGGGCCAAGCAGCGACGCGGGGGACTCCACCATGTTGGCCACGTCCCACAGCCGCGCCGCGATGCTCGGGTCGTGCTGGCCCGCGACCAGGCATCGGGTGACGTACCGATTGATCATCTTCGTCGGCCAGGGACGGTGGCCGCGCGTCTCGGGATAGACGAAATCGGCTCCGGTGGCCGTCGCCCAGGCCGGCGAGACCGCACGTGCGGACAGCCGGTAGAACGTGCGGGTGAACTCCGGACCCATGACATCGGACCGCGCGAGGGCTTCCTGCAGTGCGACGACCTGAACCGCGGCAGAGGTCATGCCCTGCCCGTACAGGGCGTTGAGGCTGCACACGGAATCGCCGACACACACGAAGCCGCGCGGGTGGGCCGCGAGCCGGTGGAACAGCCGCCACTCGCTGCCCGGCAGCCGGAAGCGAACGGCCGCGCCGATGGGCCGCTCGTCCTCGATGATGGACGCTATTTTGGCGGTGGGGAGGGTGCGGGCCCAGCTGAGGTATCCGCCCAGGTCGGTCGGCGCTCCCTCGCCGTGCAGCCCGGCGAGGGTGATGATCCACCGGTCGCCCTCGATCGGCATCGCCGTGCCGAACCGCCTCCTGGCCTGCGGGTCGCTGATGACGAAGTATCCGGCGGCGCCGTCGGCCCGCACACGCGTCGAGCGATGGAAGACACGGGTCGTGTAGCGCACGTCGGACTGGACCAGCCGTACCTCGGGGCCGGGGTACCCCAGCCCGGCCAGCCAGTGGCCGGCCCGTGACCGTCTTCCGGAACAGTCCACGACGAGGCCGGCGTTGATCACCGATTCGCCGGACGGGCCGCGCACGCGGACCCCGTTGACGGCGCCGTCGCCGCCGACCAGGTCGACCGTTTCACCGGTGCGCAGTTCGACGACTCCGTTGCGCCTCACGTGCTCGCGTACCAGGAACTCCAGCAGCGGACGCGAGCACGAGATGATGGGGGCCGCCTCGGGTACCGCCGCGCGGTAGCCCTTCTGCTGCCACCACCACACCCGCTCCATGGGCATCACGACCGCGCCGTGCCGGACCAGGTCCTCCGTGATGCCGGGGCACAGGGTGTCGAGGATCTGCTCACCGCGGCGCAGGAGCGTATGAGGGTGCCGCGCCTGCGGGACGCCGCGCCGGACACCGCCGCTCGCCGTATCCAAGGTGTCGCGTTCGATGACGACGACCTCATCGAACGCGGCCGAGAGTGCCTGTCCTGTCAGCAGGCCGGCGATGCTGCCGCCGATCACCACGGCTCTCTGCACGGTGACCCCGCCTTCGGTGTCAACAACGCTCGCGCGGTGGCAGACCGGCGAGGCTCTCGGTGGTCTGGACGAAGTCCTGCCAGCTCAGCAGGAAGGAGTCGAAACGGGAGAGATCCTGGAAGTTGGAGACAGGGCCGAGCGAGATCCGTAGCGCACCGCCGGTCTGAATGCCGACCTCGTGCCGGTAGTTTTCCACCGTGTACGGGGCGTTGCTGAGCCGGCCGGCCCGTAGCAGGTCGTCCGTGGCGAGGCAGAACGCGGCCTCGCCGACGCCGGGGTTGCAGAAGCAGCCGGTCCGCAACGCTATGCCCATGTCGACGGCCCGGCCCTCGACCAGGCGCTCATCGACCACGTGGCCGTTCCTGTCCATGACGTTGAACGCGATGGTGGGTCCCCTGTCGACGACATCGCCGGGCCCGTAGACGGCGCACATCGGCATGCCGTTGTCGTGTGTCAGTTCCGTCATGCGACGCAGCGTGTACTGCAGCAGACTCGTCATGCGTGCCCGCGCCAGGTCCCGTTTGACGATGTTCGTGACGTAGTCCAGGCCGATGCCGACACCGACGGCGCCGAGGAAGTTCGGCGTGCCGTCCTCGAACCCCTCCGCTCCCGGCGCGAGCGCGTGCCAGCCTCCCATCGCGCTGGACGCGATCACGGTGCCGCCCGAGAACCAGGGGCGCCGCAGATCGGCCAGCGCCTCCTTCCTCGCCACGAGGCAGCCGATGCCGGTCGGCCAGCCGAAGATCTTGTAGAAGGACAGCGGCACGAAGTCGGGTTTGTGCTCGGCCAGATCGAGGTCCTGCGACAGCACCAGGGCGGCCGCGTCGAGCAGCACCTTCCAGCCGTGGGCGTGAGCCACGTCGATCCAGTCCAGCGAATGGCGCACCCCGGAGAAGTTGCTCTGGGCGGGATAGGCGAAGAGCGAGGGGCCGTCCGTGCCGCCGGCGAGCATCCGGTGCGTCTCGTCGACATCGGCCCTCAGGTCCGCGCCGAGCGGCACGGTCGTCACCTCGGCGCCCATCCGCTCGGCGTACTCACGAATGCCGAGGACGGAGTTGTGGTTGTCCTGGAGCAGACCGAGACGGGAGGGAGCGGCGAAGGGGAACGATTCGGCGACCAGTCGGATCGCGGCCGAGGCGTTCGCGCAGAACACCACGGTGTACTCGTCGGGTGAGCCGTTCAGGAAGTCGAGCACGGCCCGCCGCGCCGCTGTGATCGCTTCCGTCGAGCGCCGCGAGGGCAGGTTCGCCGAGTGCGGATTTCCCCAGATGCCGTCGCAGACGGAGTCGCGGTACCTGTCGAGCTGGTATCGACCGGGAAGCGCGCTGCCGGTGTAGTCCAGATACACCTGGCCGAGGCGATCCAGTTGGGAGAAGTCCCGGGCACGCAGCTCGTCGAGATGGTCCGCGGCAGCGTACTGCCGGTGATGGCTCGTGAAGTCCGCGTAACTCAGCTCGGTGGCCGACATGACGGGCTCCTCTCAGATCCAACTGGGCTCGGCAGGCAGCCACGGGCGATCAATACATAATTGTTAAGCTATCCTCCGCCTCGGTGCATTGTCAAGATCGGAAAGAGATGACGTCCGCGCGGGCGGCCGGACTCGAATGCTCGGTCGGCATGTCGCCGAATCCCTCACTTCTGTGATTGCGGGTCCCCGGTGCGGCGGATGAACCGGAGCGAGGGCGGTTCGAGGCCGGTGCGAGTCGGCATTCCCGGTGGTGGGTCCGGGCATTGGCGTGCGAAAAGCCAGGGCTGCGTGATCGCGGCGGTGTCGGTCTCGCTGATCGACGCGGCCGTGGCGAGGAACTGCGGCAGCGAGCCATGCTGGTGGCGGCGGGTCGCGCACCACGTGCGCAGACAATCCGTGAACGTGTCGTCGCCGATCGACCGGCGAAGAACATGGGCCGCCATCGCTCCGCGTTCATATACCTGAGTGGAAAGGAGGTGGGCGGGTGAGGGGTCGCCGGGTGGGATCAACCAGTAATCCGGGTCCGCGGCTCGAAGGCGATAGAAGCTGCTGAACAGCTCATCCGTGGTGCCCTCGCCGTTCTTCTCCGACCACATCCAGGACAGGTAGGTGGAGATGCCTTCGCTGATCCAGATGTCCTTCCAGGTCGAGAGGCTGACCGAGTTGCCGAACCAGTGATGCGCCATCTCGTGTGCCACGACGTACGAGTCGAGGCTCTGGTGGAAGAAGCGGTCGCCGTAGATCGGGTGGGTCTGCGTCTCCAGCGCGTGGGGGCCGGCCATGCGCGTCACCACGCCGCCGATCGCGTCGAACGGGTAGGGGCCGAGGAGGGTTTCGAGCCATGCGCGGACTGTCGGCGTGGTTTCGATGGAGGCCCGGGCCAGCGGTGCGTCGGCGTCGACCCCGTCGCCGTAGGCGGAGACCCATTGCACGCCGCGCTCGTCGAGAGTGTCGATCTCGATCCGCATCCTGTCGATGAGAAGCGAGTAGAGGTACGAGGCCACGGGTTCGGCTGTCACCCAGCGGAAGCGATTCCCGTGTGAGGTGCGCGCGTGCTCGACGAGGCGGCCGGGGGCAACGGCGACGAACCCGCGCGGCACGGTGATGGTGAGGTCGTAGGTCCCCTTGCGTGACGGGTGGTCGTTGGTGGGGAACCAGAACGCCGCCGCATGCGGTTCTCTCGCGGCGAGCGCGCCAAGAGGCGTGTTCAGCCAGGACCGTTCGCCTCGGATCTCCACCTCGCCGGGCAGGCCCGCGTAGGTGATGTCGATGTGGTGAGGGCCGGCGCCGAGGCCGGTGCCGGGTTCGATGACGAGTTTCCCGGGGACCGCCATCGGGGCCAGCGTGGAGCCGTCGACGACCACTTCACGGGCCGGCAGCCCGAAGTCGAGCGCTATGGCCGGTACGTCCGCGCCGACGGTGACCTCCAGGCGCGCCAGTCCCTTGAGCAGGCCACTGGTGATGTCGAAATCGACCTCCAGTACGTGGTGGGTGATGGTGAACAAGTCGGAACCGTCGACGGGGAAGTAGGGGTCTCCCACGCCGGCCAGGTCCGAGCCTGCCAGCAGCGAGGAGCCGGCGTGCCGGGCAGCTTCGGCCAGCACCCTGTCGAATTCCGTCCGGTCGGTCATGGCCCGAGATCCCTTGATCGTGGCGGTCCGTTCCCCGGCAGGTGCGTCTGACGTCATCGCTCACAGGCGGGCGACCGCATTGATCGCGTTGTCGACGTCGGTTTCGGAGTTCTCGATGGTGGCGGCGAGCCGGGCGTACGACCGCGGGTACGGAGTCGTGGCCGATCGGATGTGCCGTTTCGCGAGCCCGGTCACGACGTCACGCGGTTCGAGCCCGTCGACCTCGAAGCACACGATGCCCGCACTCATGTGTTCCGGCAGGGGCGTGATCAGGCGGACTCCGGGGAGTGCGGCCAGCCCTTCCCGGAGTCGCGTGTTCAGGCCGAGTACGCGTCGGCAGATCTCGGTCTTCCCGATGCTCGTCAGGAAGTCGATCGCCGCGGGAACGGCGTACAGGTACTCGTAGGCGACGAAACCACCGGGTGAGACGAATGAGGCACGTGTGGGCGGCAGATGTTTCCGGCCGACCCAGGCCTCGAACACGTCCGCGTCGAGTTCGAAGGTTGGAATCGTGGGTTCCACATATCGCCAGCTCGCGGTCCGACCCCAGATGAATCCCGTGCCGCGGGGGCCGTGCAGCCACTTGTGGACTCCTGACACGAAGAAGTCCGCACCCAGCCCGTCGACCGGCTCGTCCAGGACCCCGCAGCCATGGACGCCGTCGACCACGATCAACGGACTCGGACGTGCCCCGTACCAGGAGCGGATCGCATCCGCTGCCTTGCGTACGGGCATCCGTACCCCACTGCCGGAGTACACCCAGGTCAATCCGACGACGCGGGTACGAGAGGTGAGTGCGCCGAGCACGCGGTCGATCAGTTCGTCCTCGGTCACCGCGGCGCCGTCCTCGTAGAGCGACACGAATCGCGGGACGGCGCCGCATTTCTCGGCTTTGCGCCGGGCCGCTTCGTGATGGGAATAGTGGTCGTGCTCGGAGAGGAGGATCTCGTCGCCCGGGTGGAGTTGCAGTCCGGCGTACAGCAGGCCCAATCCGGCCGTTGTGCTCTGCACGAGCGCGAACTCGTCCGGCCGTGCCCCCACGTAATGGGCGATCGCGGATTTCACCTGGAGGATCATGTTCGCTTCGCCGGGCTCCAGCGCGGCGAGTTCGGCCCACTCCGGGCGCGCGTCTATTCGGTCGGCCAGCTCCGCGATCGCCTTGCGCACCGGTTTCGGATGCGAGGACAGCATGAATGAGGTGAAGTCGGCCCAGCCGGGCTGGAGTTTGAAATTCGCCCGCACCTCCGCCCAATTGACGCCATCCGTTGAGGCTTGCCCAGTGAGGTCGGTGTGCTTCTGCATAGGCGGATCGTTCCTCCGCGAGCACGAGGCTTGGTAGGTCACTATATGTTGGATATAGTGGCATGCTGGCGGTGTCGCCTGCAAGACATGGGAGGGTGCTGGCAGTGAGTGACCAGTCGACCGAACCGAGTGCGGACACATTCGATACCGAGCGGGCGCGGGCCGCTTCAGCCGTGGAGGTCCGCGACCACGTCACCCGTCTTGATGCGGCTCTGGGGTTCCTGGCGACGACACTGCCGCCCGCCCCACCCCGGCCGTCGGCGCCTTTCGCGGGCGAGCCGCTGCTGGTCAAGGATCTCGACCTCAAGCTGGCCGATGCGCCGTTGTGGCGCGGCAACCACGTCCTGCGCGAGCACGGCGTCGTCTCGAAACACGACGACCCCATGGGGCGGCGACTGCGAGAACTCGGGTTCGACATCGTCGGGCGGACCAAGTCCGCCGAATTCGGGCTGGCGGTGACCACCGAGCCGCTTGCCTACGGGCCGGTGCACAACCCGTGGGATCACGATCGCAGCGTCGGAGGGTCCTCCGGCGGCTCGGCGTGTGCCGTGGCCGCGAGAGCGGTGCGGATCGCGCACGGGACGGACTTGGGCGGGTCCCTGCGCATTCCGGCGGCTCATTGCGGAGTCTTCGCGTTGAAGCCCGGCCTCGTGCGGCTCGCGACGACGCCGACGTTCGCGGCGTGGAACCAGCACGGGTTCCTCGCGAGCAGGGTCGACGACCTGCGCCGGATGCTCCCGGTGCTGGGCCTGGCCAAGGCGTCCGACGCCGTTCGTTCCGGTACCGATGGTCCGCATCGGCGGCTCCGAATCGGCGTACTCGCCTCGGCCGTGAGTTCCGCGATCGACCTCGGCGGCGGCTCCGTCGAGGCGGTCGAGCGGATGGCGGACAAGCTCAGTGACCACGGCCATCAGGTGCTCGCGGCCCACCCCCAAGTGCTCGATCAGTTCGACCAGTTCGCGATGCAGACCACTCCCATGCTGGCCGGTTGGCTGGCGAAGGAGGTGGCGGACGCTTCGGAGGAGCTCGGCCGACCGCTGACGGAAACCGATATGGA
Source organism: Streptomyces sp. NPDC036815 (assembly GCF_055609205.1). Classification (NCBI taxonomy): domain Bacteria; kingdom Bacillati; phylum Actinomycetota; class Actinomycetes; order Kitasatosporales; family Streptomycetaceae; genus Streptomyces; species Streptomyces sp. NPDC036815. The sequence continues at coordinate 202,427 of NZ_JBVJPW010000004.1, forward strand.
GCCCGGAACGGCCCACATGCTGGCCATGGCGGCACTGGCGACGCCCGAAGCCGTCAGGGACACGGTGCGGTGGCTGGGCCGACTCGTCACGGATCTCACGGCATGGTGGGACCGGTTCGACATCCTGTTGAGCCCCACCGTGCCCGTTCAGGCGCCGCGGCTCGGGTGGTTGAACGATCCCGACACCGCGATGCACCGCACCTTCGGCATGATGCAGTACACCGCGATGTTCAACGCGAGCGGACAGCCGGCCGTCAACGTTCCCTGCGTCGGGGCGCAAGGCCTGCCCTGCGGAGTGCAGCTCGTCGGAGCGCATGGATCCGAGGCGGACTTGCTGGACCTGGCCGAACAGCTGAGCCCCGAGGAGGCGCCGGTACCGCCGGGCTAGGACACCGCCTCGACAAGACCCTCGCCGGCCGGTGGCTTGTCCCCGCCCGAGTCGAGGCTGAGCCCCAGCAGTTTCAGGCAACGCGACAGTGCCGTCGAGTCGCCGCTGATGGACATCCGTCCGGACAGCACCGCATCGAGCGGGCTGACCTGTTCGTTCCCGATCCGTATGAACGTCTCGGCGTCGGAGTCCACGACCAGCGCCGCCTTCCGCGGGGCGGGCCCTTCGACGACGGTGGCCTTCCCGTTCTCGCACGAGACGCAGAAGACGTGGTCCCCGATGCGGAACTCGTACGCTTCGTCGGCCTCCGGTGGCGGTCCGGCCGCGATCATCGCCTCCACCGCGACCATGCCCCACTCGGCACGCACCAGATCGGTGGGCTCGTAAGAGGTGATGTGCGACAGGCCCCATGAGGCCAGTCCGAGAACGACCGGCTTGAGCGCCTCACCGCTCTCCGTCAGCCGGTACTCGACTCCACGGCCGTCGCCAGGGACCGGCTCCCGTTCGATCAGCCCCTCGTCGGTGAGCATTTGCAGCCGCGAGGCGAGGAGATTCGGTCCAATGCCGACCAGGCTCTCACTGAGGAGCTGGTTGTATCGCTTCGGCCCGTTGATCAGGTCACGAATGATGAGCAGGGTCCAGCGCTCCCCGACAATGTCCAGCGCCGCAGCGACGGCACACATCTGCCGATATCGCTTCGTTCCCATATACCCTCACCTCCGTGCGCAGTTCGGCCATGCACTCTACAGTGTACTCTCCGTAGAGGTTGGACCCCTTTCTGGTAGTGGCCTCGTCTGCCGTCGGTGCGGAAGCCCGGCGGGATGAGCGCTGGGGGCCGCTGGTCAAAGCGCCTTCGTGGTGGGCGCTTTGCCAGGTGCGGAGCTCAGGCCGCGCTCAGGGCCCGGAGAGCGTGTGGAAGTCCGGCTCGCTATTTCGACATATACGTTTCCCGCGCGGGCGCCGTGGGGTCGACAACCGGCTCGATCCCGCCGTTGTTCAGGTCGTCGACGGCATGGCCGACCCAGCGGTGCGCTGGGAACACGACGAACAGTGCCCCGATCCCTCTGGTCCATTGGTCTGCCCGTGGTTCGACTTGGACGCACCGGGGTGGGCCATTGGCGCAGTGATGTGGGTGTCAGTTGAGCCAAGGGGTTCATGAATGGTGTGATGTCTCTGTCGATGGCGCTGCGGATCTCCGCGGCGCCTTTTTGATGTGGCATGTCGAACTGGATGCGGAAGGAGCGGGAAGCCGTGCTGAAGAAGGTGTTCGTGGCGCCGGATCCGGGGCGGGCGCGGTTGCGGTTCGCAGCACGGGCGGTTCTCGGCATCACGCTGGCCGTGGCCGTGTGCGGCGTCGCCGGGCACTCGCTCGCCGCGGCGATCACCGGCGGCCTCGCCGCGCTGCTCGCGCTCTTCACGGTGACGGACACGACCGTGCGGGGTCAGGCGGTCACCACCGCGCTCCTGCCCGTCGTCGGCTTCCCTGTGCTCGCCCTCGCGGCGGGGCTGCACGACTACCCGGTCGCCCGTGACATCGCCTTCCTGACCGTGATGGGGCTCGGCGTGTACGCCCGGCGGTGGGGGCCGCGCGGGCATTCGCTCGGCGTGTTCGCCTTCATGACCTTCTTCAGCACTCAGTTCCTCCACGCCGAGCTCGAGCAGCTTCCCCAGCTCTACGCGGCGGTCCTCTTCTCCCTGGCCGCCGCCTCCACCGTGCGCTTCGGGCTGTGGTGCTACGAGCGCGGGGCGCCCCTGGCCGCCGTGCCCGCCCCGCCGAGCGGTGAGGGGCTGGCGCGGGCGACCACCCGGCAGGCGCTGCAGGCCACGACGGGCGGTGCTTTCGCGCTCGCCGTGGGGCAGGCGATCTCCGGTGATCGCTGGTACTGGGCGGTGGGCGCCACATGGTGGGTCTTCGTGAACACCACATCGAGGGGCGAGACGCTCGTTCGCGGCTTCCGCAGGGTGCTCGGAACGGTCGTCGGGATCGCCGCGGGCCTGGTGCTCGTCGTGCCGCTGAACGGCGCGCCCGTCCCCAGCGCACTGCTCATCGCGATCAGCGTCTTCGGCATCTTCTACACGGCCGCCGTCTCCTACTCGTGGATGATGCTCTCGGTGACGGTCCTGGCAGGTTCCCTCTACGGCCTGCTCGGGGTGCTGGATGCGAGCCTGCTCGGATTGCGCCTGGTCGAGACCGGTGTCGGAGCCCTGGGCGCCGGACTGGCGGTGCTGCTCATCCTGCCCATCTCGACCCACTCCACGACCGACCACTGGGTGGAGCGGGCCATCCTCTGCGTGCATGCCTGCACCGCGGAAGCCGCGGCACGCCTTGCCGGGACGACGTCCGCCGATCCGGCCCCGAGGGTCGCGGAACTGGAAGCCATCCTGGGCCGGGTGCGCCTGTCCCTCGCTCCTCTCGTGCACCCGTTCAGTCCCCTGCGGGCGCGCAAGGGCCGGGCCCTGCGAGTCATCGCCCTGCTCGACGACTGCGCACGCGAAGTCCGGGGGCTGGCGTCCATCGCGGGGGACCCGGAGGCGTCCCACGACGCCCGACTCGCCGCCGCTTGCTGGCGCGTCGAGGCCGCCGTCGAATCCCTGACGGCGCGGGAACCGGCGCCGCGGGAGACGGGTACGTCCAGTGACCCGCTCCATGCGGGCGGCCTGGAGCCTGCCCTCGCTCACCTGCACAGCCTGGAGAAATCCCTCGTCGAACTCGCGGCACCGCTGCAGCGGGCGACCCGCACGCCGGCGGTCGGCAGCTGATCCGGGGTCCGGCATCCCCGCACCGCCTGGTCTAGACCGACTGCTAGCGTTCGGCCGCATGAGCGGCGTCACATCTGTGGCGCCCGGGTCGAGAGGGGACAAGCAGTGGTCGTCGGCAGGCAGGCGGGACGGGCGTACATCGGATCCTTCACCGCGGCCGGGGGGCGCGGCGTCCTCGCCGCGGAGGTCGACCCGGACACCGGCGCGCTGACTCCCGTCGGCGCCACGGACGCGGTCGCCGATCCCTCCTACCTCGCGCTCTCGCCCGACGGGGAGAGGCTCTACGCGGTCAGTGAGACCTCCGACGGCGCCGTCGCCGCGTTCCGCACCGGGGGAGGCGTGCCCGAACCGGTGGGGCGTTCCGTCCCGGTCGGCTCGGCCCCCACCCACCTCGCGCTGTACGACGGCCACGTCCTCACCGCCAACTACCGCTCGGGCAGCGTCAGCGCCGTGCCGCTGCGCGCCGACGGCGCCCTCGCCCCCACCTCGTCGAGCGAGCTGCGGCACACCGGCTCGGGCCCGCATCCGCAGCGCCAGCAGGGGCCGCACGCCCACCAGGTCCTCGCCGACCCGAGCGGCCGCTGGGCGGTCAGCGTCGACCTCGGCACGGACTCCGTGCGGGTCTGCGCGTTCGGCGAGAGCGGGCTGACCCTGCACCGGGAGGTGGCGCTGCGTCCGGGGTCCGGGCCCCGGCACCTCGTCTTCCACCCGCGCGGCGATCGCGCGTACGTCCTGAACGAGCTCAGCCCCACCCTCACCGTCTGCGCCTGGGACGCCGCCGAGGGCCTTCTCAAGCCCCTGAGCGAGCTGCCGGTCCTGGTGGCGGCCCCGGACGGCGACACGTACCCCTCGGAGGTCGTCGTCGCGCCCGACGGGCGATTCCTGTGGACGGCCACGCGCGGCCCCGACGTCATCTCGGTCATCGCCCTCGACGGGACGGGCGACGGGGCGCGGCTGACCGCCACCGTGCCGTGCGGCGGGCACTGGCCGCGCGACCTGGCCATCGACCCGGCGGGACGGCACCTGTACGCGGCCAATGAGCGCTCCGGGGACGTCACCTGGTTCACGATCGACCAGGAGACGGGCCTGCCGGTCCGGACGGGCTCCGTCGCGGCGCCCGCGGCCTCCTGCGTGATCTTCGGCTGAGTGCCGTGATGTCCGGCTGAGTGACGTGCTCTCCGGCTGGACACGGCGATGGGCCCGCCCCCACATCGGGGCGGGCCCATCGCCGTACGTTCCGGAGAATCAGTGCACCGGCGCGCCCGAAGGCTGCTGCGGCGTGATGCCGAGCGTCGTCGTGTACTTGGCGAGCGCCAGCTTGCCGATCGCCGGGTAGGGGCCGAGCGGCTCGGCGACGGAGCAGCCCGCCTCCTTCGCGGCCGCGTCGAGCAGGCCGGTGTCGAGCTCGGGGCCGATCAGGTACGGGGCGAGCGCCAGCTGGGCCGAGCCCGAACCGCGCAGCTGCTCGGCGGTCGCCGCGATGGCGCCCTCCTCGTCGAGCGCGGCGGCCATCACCGGCACGGCGAGGCGCGCGGCGAGCAGCATGCCGGTGATCCCGGCAGCCTGCACGGCCTCCTCGCCGCCGACCGTGGCGAGCACGATGCCGTCCGCGGCCGTCGCCACGGTGAACAGGCGGGCGCGGTCGGCGCGGGCCAGACCGGCCTCCGAAAGGCGCACGTGCAGCGCCTCGGCGAGCAGCGGGTGGGGGCCGAGCACATCGGACAGCTCGGCGGCGGCACGGCTGTCCATGACGGCCTGCCGGATGCGGCGCATCAGCGCGGCGTCGGGGCCCGCGAGCAGCGGCACGACGACGGCGACGGGGCCCTCGGGGTCGGCCACCTCGGCGCCGGCGGCGCGCGCCCGCTCGACGCGGGCGGTGCGCTCGGCGGCCGCGTGCGCGAGCACGGACTGCAGCGAGGGGAACTCGGGGAAGGACGTGACGGTGGCGTCTTCCTCACCGTCGAGGTAACCGATGCGGGCGTCGAGGCCGGGCAGCTCGGAGCGGGCGATGCTCACGACTTCCTCGGCGAGGCCGCGCGTGGTGGTGCTGGGGGCGCCCGGCACGGCGAGAACAAGTGCGGGCGCGCCTTCAGGAGCCGCGACGGGCTCCGGACGGCGGTGCCGGCCCGGCTGACGGGGGCGCGGCATTCGTACAGGCAGGCCGGATGCGGGCCCAGTGGGGGAGCTCATGCGCCCGCATGCTACTGGCTTGCGGGCCTGCCCTGTTCGGGGAGGGTGCAGGTGGGCGGTATAAGTCCGTTTTTGTCTGATGAATTACGTCGAGGTCATCTGTCGCCCGGTCCGTGGACGGAGAGCATGCGCGCGTCGTGCGGCAGTCGCAGCCGGTCGGCGGCGATATCGACCGCTATGCGCAGCGCGCCGTCCAGCGGGTCACCGGCCGCGGGGACCCGCCGCACGTGCGGCAGTTGCACCGCGAGTTCCTCGTACAAGGGTGCGAGGAGAGGGGGGCCCAGCTTGAACAGGCCGCCGGTGAGCGCGACTTCGCCGGGCTCGGCGGGGCAGACGGCGGCAGCGGCTTCGGCGATGTGCCGGGCCGCGCCCCGCAGAATGCCGTCCGCCACAGGGTCCTCCGTGGCGCAGCCGGCCACGTCGGGCGCGAAGGAGGCGAGGACGGCGGGCCGGTCGGCGCGGGGGTAGAGCTGCCCGGGCAGGCCGGTCACGGGGCCGAACCGGTCCGTCGCGCGGGCCAGCAGCGCCGCCGAACCGCCGCGCCTGCCGTCGTGCGCCCGCATCGCCGCTTCGAGCCCGGCGCGGCCGATCCAGGCGCCGCCGCCGCAGTCGCCGAGCAAGTGCCCCCAGCCGTCGGCGCGGTGCCAGGCGGTCAGGTCCGTGCCGATCGCGATCATGCCGGTGCCCGCGGCGACGACCGCGCCGGGGCGGTCGCCGAGCGCGCCCGCGTACGCGGTGACGGCGTCCGCGGCGAGCGCTGTGCGGCGTACGCCCAGGGTCCGTTCGAGCGCGGACGGCAGCTCGGCACGGAGGTCGTCGCCGAGGGTGGCGAGGCCCGCCGCGCCGATGGCGACCGCCGTGATGCGGCCGCCGCCCGCCTGCTCCAGGAGAGCCCGCGCCATGGGCAGGAGCTGCTCCAGGAAGTGCCCGGCGTCGATGCCGCGCGGGCCGGTGCGCACCGGCCCGGCGGAGTGCACGGGGTCGACAGGGTGCGCCGGGTCGACGGGGCGCACCGGGTCGGACCGGTACGCGCCTGGCGCCGCGCGCAGGGCGGTCCGCAGACCGGAACCGCCCGAATCGACGCCGAGGACGTACTCCCCGTGGGTCACGGCAGCCGCCAGTCCACCGGCTCCGCTCCCTGGCGGACCAGCAGGTCGTTGGCCCGGCTGAACGGGCGCGACCCGAAGAACCCGCGGTCGGCCGACATCGGCGACGGGTGCGAGGACTCCACCGACGGCAACTGCCCGAGCAGCGGCCGCAGATTGCGCGCGTCACGCCCCCAGAGGATGGACACCAGGGGCTTTCCGCGCGCGGCGAGCGCCCGTATGGCCTGCTCGGTGACCTCTTCCCAGCCCTTGCCGCGGTGTGCGGCGGGCTTGCGCGGGGCGGTGGTGAGCGCCCTGTTGAGCAACAGGACGCCCTGGTCGGTCCACGGCGTGAGGTCGCCGTTCGACGGCGCGGGCAGTCCCAGGTCGTCGCTCATCTCGCGGTAGATGTTGATGAGGCTGCCGGGCAGCGGCCGCACTTCGGGCGCGACCGAGAACGACAGGCCCACCGCGTGACCGGGCGTGGGGTAGGGGTCCTGGCCGACGATCAGGACGCGGACGTCGTCGAAGGGCTGCTGGAACGCGCGCAGGACGTGCTGCCCCGACGGGAGATAGGTGCGTCCCGCGGCGATCTCCGCGCGCAGGAAGTCCCCCATCGAGGCGATCCGTTCGGCCACCGGCTCCAGGGCCTTCGCCCAGCCTGGTTCGACGATTTCATGCAAGGGTCGTGGTGCCACGGCGTCACCCTACTGCCGTAACCGCGGGGGCGATCAACCGATGGCCGCGGCCCGCACGCAGAGCACGTCCGGCAGGTGCGAGGCGAGCAGTTCCCAGCTGTCGCCGTCGTCCGCCGAGCCGTACACCTCGCCGTTGCGATTGCCGAAGTAGAGGCCCGCCGGGTCGCAGCCGTCGCTCCCCATCGCGTCACGCAGTACCGTGCCGTAGTGATCCTCCTCGGGCAGGCCCGCGCTCAGCGGCTCCCAGCTCTTTCCGGCGTCGGCGGTGCGGTAGACGCGGCACCGGTGGTCGGCGGGGACGCGGTCGATGTCCGCGGTGATCGGGAAGACGTACGCCGTGCCGCCGCGGTGCGGATGCGCCACGGTCGTGAAGCCGAAGGTGGAGGGGAGGCCCGCGCCGATGTCCGTCCAGTGCGTGCCCGCGTCGTCACTGCGGTACACACCCCAGTGGTTCTGCAGATACAGGCGGTCCGGATCGGCCGCGTCCCGTGCGACCTTGTGCACGCACTGCCCGAACTCGGGGTCGGGGTCGGGCAGGAACGCCGCGGAAACGCCCTTGTTGGCCGGTTCCCAGCTCTCGCCGCCGTCCCGTGTGCGGAACACCCCGGCGGTCGACACCGCGACCGTCACCGCACGCGGGTCCCGGGCGTCGGTCAGCACCGTGTGCAGACCCTCTCCGCCGCCGCCCGGCACCCACTTGGAGCGGGTGGGATGCTCCCAGAGCGGACGGACGAGCGAGAAGGACTCGCCGCGGTCCTCCGAGCGGTAGAGCGCGGCGGGCTCCGTGCCCGCGTACACCACGTCCGGCTCGGCGGCCGACGGGTGCAGCTGCCAGACCCGTTCCAGTGAGGCCCCGGTGTCCTTGGGGAACTTCACGGCGGGCTTCGAGGGCTCTGTCCAGGTGCGCCCGAGGTCGTCGGAGTGAAACACGGAGGGGCCCCAGTGGGCACTGTCCCCGCCGACGAGGAGGCGCGGGGTGGGGCCGCGGGTGTCGATGGCGACGGAGTAGACCGCCTGCGCGTTGAAGTACGGGCTGTCGTCGAACTCCCAGGCACCGGCTCGCCTGCGTCCGATGAAAAGGCCCTTGCGGGTGCCTACGGTCAGGATGATGTCGGCCATGCCAACCACCTCCGGGACGTAGTTGTCTCAGGTACCGGCCAGTCTGCACCCCGGCACTGACAGTCACCCCCGGGAGCCGTATCGGCCCAGGTCAGCTGGGGTGTCTCAGATCTCGCGCGGCGGGCTTCCACGGCCCGCCGTGCCACCCCGCGACAGCTCGGCCGCGATCTCCGTGATCGCCCCGGGCCCCACCCGGCAGCACCCGCCGATCAGCCGCGCCCCCGCCGCCCGCCACGCGTCGGCCCGCCCGGCCGCGAACCGGCTCGGACCCCGCCAGGAGCGGGCCGCGGCGTCCCATGCCTCGCCGCTGTTCGGGTAGACGACGACGGGCTTGCCGGTGAGCCGCGCCGCGAGCGCCACCGCGGCGTCGGCGTCTCTCGGGTCGCAGCAGTTCACGCCGACCGCGAGGACCTCGTCCGCGTCGGCGGCGAGCGCGAAGGCCTCCTGGAGCGGCTGTCCCGCCCGCGTGCGGTCGCCCGCCACGCTGTACGACAGCCAGGCCGGGACCCCGAGCCCGCGGACCGCCCGCAGCAGCGCCCGCGCCTCGTCGGTGTCGGGGACCGTCTCCAGGGCGAGGACGTCGGGTCCGGCCTCGGCGAGGGTTTCGAGCCGAGGCCGGTGGAAGCGCTCGAGGGCGTCCACGGACAGGCCGTACCGCCCCCGGTACTCGGAACCGTCGGCGAGCATCGCCCCATAGGGCCCGGCCGACGCGGCCACCCACGCCTCGCGCCCGAGCCCGGCCCCGGCGCGGCGCGCCAACTCCACGCTCAGGAGCAGCAGTTCGCGGGTGCGGGCGGCGTCGATGCCGTGCCGCGCGAACCCCTCGTACGTCGCCTGATAGCTCGCGGTGACGGCGACCTCGGCGCCCGCCTCGTAGTAGGCGCGGTGGGCGGTCTCGATCGCCGCCGGTTCGTCGGCGAGCAGCCGCGCGGACCACAGGGCGTCGCTCAGGTCGTGCCCGGCGGCCTCCAGCTGGTTGGAGAGGCCGCCGTCGAGCACGACCGGGCGCAGGGCAAGGGCATCGGCGAGTCTCACACCGCCGACGCTAGCCGAGGAGCGGCGAGCGGGAAGTGGCAGGCCACCTGGTGTCCCTCGCCGTGGGGCGTGCTGACCGGGGGCTCGGTCGTGGCGCACACGTCCTGGGCCAGGGGGCAGCGGGTCCGGAAGCGGCAGCCCGACGGAGGCTTCGCCGCGGACGGGGTCTCGCCCTCCAGGGGGGTGCGTGCAGCGCCGGACGCGGCCTCGGGGTCGGGCAGGTTGACCGTGTCGAGGAGCCCGCGCGTGTAGGGGTGCAGGGGGTGTGCGTACACGCGCTCGGCCGGTCCCGACTCCACGAGCTTGCCCAGGTACATCACGCCGACGGTGTCCGCCAGATGGCGCACGACGGCCAGGTCGTGGGAGATGAACAGGTAGGTCAGAGCGCGCTCGCGCTGCAGTTCGCGCATCAGGTTGAGGATCTGCGCCTGTACGGACACGTCGAGCGCGGACACCGGCTCATCGGCCACGACGAGATCGGGGGAGAGCGTCAACGCCCGTGCCAGGCCCAGGCGTTGGCGCTGGCCGCCGGAGAACTCGTGCGGATAGCGGTGCACGGCGCCGCGCGGCAGGCCGACGGCGTCGAGGAGACCGGCGACCAGCCGCTCCCGCTCGGCGCGGTCGCCGACGCCCTGGATGACCAGGGGCTCGCGCAGGATCTCGCCGACCCGCATGCGCGGATCCATCGCGGCGGTGGAGTCCTGGAACATCAACTGGACGCGGCGCCGGTGCGCGCGCCGCTCGGCCCGCGACATCCGCGCCGGGTCGACGCCGTCGAACCGCACCGCGCCGCCGGTCGGCTCGTCCAGGCCCGCGACGATCCGCCCGAGCGTCGTCTTGCCGCAGCCGGACTCGCCGACCATGCCGAACGTCTCGCCCCTGCGGATCGTCAGCGACACCCCGCCGACCGCGCTGACCGTGCCGCGGCTGCGCGAGAACGGCCCGCCCTTCAGGGGGAACTCCTTGACGAGCGTGTCGAGTTCGAGCAGCACGTCGCCCGGGGCGTGGGCGGCGGGAACGGGCGGCGGCGCCACCACCTCGTCCTCGGAGGCCGCCACATCCGGCACCGGGTGGAAGCACGCGAACCGGTGCTTGGCCCCGTGCGACGTATCGTCCACGAGCCGTGGCTCCTCGGCGCGGCACGCGTCCGTCGCGAACGTGCAGCGCGGCGCGAAACGGCAGCCCGTGGGGCGCACCGCGAGGTTCGGCGGCAGGCCGGGGATGGTGTGCAGTTCGGTGCCGCTGTCGGCCGCCCGCTCGGGCAGCGCGGCGAACAGGGCCTCGGTGTAGCGGTGGCGTGGGCGCGCGAACAGGGCGCGGACGTCGGCCTGTTCGGCGACCTTGCCCGCGTACATCACCGCGACGCGGTCCACCCGGTTGGCGATGACGCCCAGGTCGTGGGTGACCAGGATCATCGCCATGCCCAGGCGGGCGCGCAGGCCGTCGACGAGTTCCAGGATCTGGTGCTGGGTCGTCACGTCGAGGGCCGTCGTCGGCTCGTCCGCGATGAGCAGCTTCGGTTCGCAGACCAGGGCCATGGCGATCGCCACGCGCTGGCGCATGCCGCCGGACAGCTGGTGCGGGTAGGCCTTCATGCGTTCGGCGGGCTGGGGCATGCCGACCAGACGCAGCATCTCCTGGGCGCGGGCCCAGGCCTCTTTCCGCGTGATGCCCTCGCGGTGCAGGAGCAGCGGTTCAGCCACCTGGGCGCCGATGGTCATCGTCGGGTTGAGGGAGGTCAGCGGGTCCTGGAAGACCATGCCGATGGTGTTGCCGCGGACGTCCTGGAGGGCGGGGGACGCGGCCGCGGCGAGGTCCGCTCCGTCGAACAGGACGCGCCCGCCGGTGATCTCGCCGCCCGGCGGCAGCAGGCCGAGGACGCTGAGCGCGGTCATCGTCTTGCCGCAGCCCGACTCGCCGACGATGCCGAGGGCTTCGCCCGCGGCGAGTTGGAGGCTGACGCCGTCGAGGGCGTGCACGGTGCGTTCCCGCGAGGCGATGTCGACGTGCAGGTCGTCGATGGTGAGGAGGGGCTCGGTCATCTGTCGTGTCTCCTGTTACTTCCGCAGCCGCACTTCGAACGCGTCCCGCAGCCCGTCACCGATGAAGTTGAACGCGGCGACGACCAGCACGATTGCGATGCCCGGCGGGAAGATCAGCCACCAGTAGCCGTTCTGGGTGTAGGTGATGCCGGCCGACAGCATCGACCCCCAGTCGGCCGACGGCGGCGGGATGCTGAGGCCGAGGAAGGCGAGGTAGCTGACGTAGAGGATCGCGTCGGCGATCTGGAACGTGCAGTTGACGATGACGGTGCCGATCGCGTTCGGCACGATGTGCTTGAAGACGGCCCGCGCACCGCCGCCGCCCATCATCCGCATGGCCTGGACGTACTCGCGGTTGCGCAGGGACAGCGACTCGCCGCGCACGAGACGCGCGGGGGAGAGCCACGCCACCGACGCGATGATCATGATGAGGACGCCCTTGCTGGGGGTGACGATCGCGGCGACCACGACGAGCAGGAACATCGCGGGGATGGCGAGCGCCGCGTCCGTGATCCGCATCATCGTGGCGTCGACCCAGCCGCCGAAGTAGCCCGCCACGGCGCCGTACACGGTGCCAAAGAGGGTGGCCAACAGGCCTGCAGCCAGACCGATTTCGAGCGAGGTCCGCCCCGCGACCATCAGGCGGCCGACCATGTCGTAGCCGAGATCGGTGGTGCCGAGGAGGTGTCCTGAGCCGCCGGGCGGCAGGTTCGCCTGCGACAGGTCGGTGTGGACCTGCTCGGTGTCGTACACCAGCGGCCCGAGATAGCTGAACGCGAGCAGCAGGAGCAGTACGACCACGCCCGTCAGGGCGAGCTTGTTGCCGGTGAAGACCTGGAGCGTGCGGCGGGCGAGGGAAGGGGTGGCCCGCGCCGCCTCTTCCTGGCCGGGAGCGATGTCGGGGGCGACGGTGGTACTCATGCCACGCTCCGTATCCGGGGGTCGAGGACGGCGTACAGGACATCGGTGAGCAGCGAGCCGACGACGGTGGCGACCCCGACGACCAGCGTCACGCCGAGCAGTACGGGGAAGTCGGAACCCTGCGCCGCGTTCCAGAACAACAGCCCCATGCCGGGGTAGTTGAACATCGACTCGACGACCAGGGCGCCGCTGAAGAGGGTCGGGAGGTACAGGCCGAGGAGCGTGGCGAGGGGGATCAGCGCGTTGCGCAGGACGTGCCTGACCATGATCCGGCGGTTCGACTGGCCCTTGGCCATCGCCGTGCGGACGTACTCCTCGGTGAGGTTGTCGAGCACCGCCGAGCGCATGTAGCGGCTGAACATCGCGATGATGCCGAAGGCCATCGTGACCACCGGGAGGATCAGCCCGGTGAAGTCGCCGAGCAGTTCGCCGATCGTCTCGCCCTGCGGCGCCTCCGCCGGGAAGACCGGCATGACCTGCGCGAACAGGATGATCATGATGAGGCCGAGGAAGAACACCGGCGTCGCGTACAGCAGGAAGGCGAGGCCCGTAAGCGCGTAGTCCGACGCCTGGCCGCGCCGCACCGCCTGCACCAGACCCAGCGGCACCGCGATGACCACCGCGAGCACGGTGGACAGGACCGTCAGGAGCAGCGTCTTCGGCAGCCGCTGCTTCAGCAGGTCGAAGACGGGCGAGTTGAGCTTGAAGGACTCGCCGAGGTCTCCGGTGAGCAGCCGCTTCAGATACATCAGGTACTGCAGGGGCAGCGAACGGTCGTACCCCTGCTGGTGGTTGAAGTGCTCGATCTGCTGCGGGGTGCCCTTCGGGCCGAGGATGGCGCGCGCGGGGCCGCCCGGCAGCAGGTGCAGGAGCACGAAGACGATGATCGAGACGAGGAAGAGGACGACGATCGCCTGGAGGAAGCGCTTGACCAGAAAGCCGGTGAAGCCGGTCACTTCTCGGCCCTCTTCTTCTTGACGTAGTACCAGTGCTGGGGAGCGAAGGTCACGGTCGGGTTCTGCGAGACGCCGCGCAGGTCGTTGCGGATCACCGAGACCTGGTACGCCGGGTTGGGCATCCACATCACGGGCAGCTGCTCCGCGAGGTACTCGCCGTACGCGTGCACGGCCTTCATGTCGGGGGAGTACTGCACGCCCCGGATGATGCGGTCCGCCTTCTCGTCGCTGTAGTTGCCGAAGTTGGCGGAGGCGCCCGTCGAGAAGAGCTGCTCGCCGCTGGGGTTGAGCGGGTAGTACCAGCTGCCCGCGGTGCCGAAGAACGACATGTCCCAGTCGCAGCCGGGGTCCTTGGCCCCGCACGGCACGGAGTTGCCGAGGACCGAGTTCAACGGCTGTTGCCGGACGGTGAGGTGGACACCGGCTTTGGACAGCGACGACTTCAGCTCCTGCATCATGTTCGTCGTCTCGGTCGATCCCGACTGGGAGAGGAGGGTCAGTTCGAGCGGCGCGTCCTTGCCGATCCCCTTGCCGCACTGGTCCGCTCCCGTGCCGGGGCGTACACAGCGTGCCGTGCCGTCCTTCGTCCGCCAGCCGTGCCGCGCAAGCAGCGCCTTGGCCTTGCCGACGGAGAAGGGGTACTGGTTCTTCGCCATCTTCTCGGACAGGTACTGGCTCTTCGGGGTCACCGGCACCGGACCGAGCGTCGGCGTCGCGCTGCCCTGCCAGATGACCTCGCTCATCGCCTTCTGGTCGACGAGGTGCTGCATGGCCTGGCGGATGTAGAGCTGGTCCATCATCGGGCCGCCGTGCGTGGAGTGGAAGTTGTAGACGATGTACGTCGCCGCCCAGCCCTCCCACGGGTCGACGCGGTAGCCCTTCTCCTCGAACTTCTCCTTCTGCGCCATCACCGACGGCGGGATGTAGCCGTAGTCGACGCCGCCCGAACGCAGCACGTTGTACTCGGAGTCGGCGGTCGTGAAGGGCTTGAAGACGACCTTGTCGAGGTGCGGCCGCTCCGACTTCGGCCCGGTGAACTTCTCGTTCGGGACGATGGTGACCTGGCCGCTGTCGCGCCAACCAGCGAGTTTCCACGGCCCGTTGACCGTCTTCCAGAGCGGGTCCGAACCGTACGAGCCGAGGCTCTTGGCGTGCCGGGTCAGCCGGGCGAAGACCGCCTTGGCGCCCGCGGGGGTGCGGTCCCAGTCGCCGACCTTCCCGCCGTCGGTCCTGGCGTCCCAGGCGTGCTGGGGCAGTGCCCGCATCAGGGTCAGCTGATTGGCGGTGAACCAGTCGGGGTTGTAGGCGCGGGTCAGGTGCAGCCGCACGGTGTGGTCGTCGAGGGTCTCGAACCGCTTGACGTTGTCGGGCATGGTGCCGACCGAGTAGTTGCCCCACTCCGCCTTGTTCGCCTTGACCAGATGGAACCAGAACTCCAGGTCGCGGGCGGTGACGGGCTTCCCGTCGGACCACTTCACGCCCTCGCGCAGCGGCACGGTCACGGTCTTGTTGCCGTTGCCGTACCGCGGCTTCAGGCCGAGCGTGCTGGGGCCGTGCGTGGTCAACTCGCCCTTCGCCCTGTTCTGCACGGCGTCGTAGACCGGCATGAAGAACAGCGACTGGATCCCGTAGTTGTACGAGGCGCCGTAACCGGGCGCGCCGATCGGGAAGATCCAGTTGGGCGTCGCGGCCGGCGGCAGCGCCATCGTGGCCGTGCCGCCCTCGACGGGTGTGCCACCGGTGGGCCCCATGTCGATGCGTCCGCCCTCGCGGGTGCAGCCGGTGAGAGCCGCCGCGAGGACGAGCAGCGCGGCCGCCGCGGACCTGAATGAGCGCATGACGATGGGCCTCCAAGGGGTACGGGGCCGGCCCGTGCCGGAGAACGACGGGGCAGCGCCCGAACGCTAGGCCGGAGGCGAAAAACAAGTCAATAGCTTCATTCGGCAAGAAGCAGAAAAGGGGGAAAGGCTGGTCAACATGGTTCGGTCCGACTTAGTGTTCGTGCCGATGCCGAACGAACGTGCCGAACTATCGGGCATCGCAGCACCACGTGCCGAAGCAACACAGAAGCAACTGGGGGCGCCATGACCGGAACACCACTCGGCGAGCCGGGTTCGGCGCAGCACATCGTGCACCTGGTCTCCTCGGGCGTGGCCACGTCCCGCGCCGACCTCGTACGGGAGTTGGGCCTCGCCCCCTCGACGGTCTCCGTGCGCGTGCAGGAGTTGGTCGACGCCGGGCTGCTCTCCGAGTCCGGCGAGGGCGCCTCGCGCGGCGGTCGCAGGCCGAGGCTGCTGCGGGTCGCCGCGCGGGGCGGCGTCGCCGTCGCCGCCGACCTCGGCAGCCACCACGCGCGCCTCGGCGTCGTCGACCTCGGCGGCACGGTCCTGGACGCCGTCGACCTGCCGCACGACATCACCGCGGGACCCGAGTCCGCCGTCGACTGGCTCTGCGAGCGGGTCGGCGAACTCGTCGCACGCCAGGGGGCCGAGGGCCGGGCCGTGCGCGCGTTCGGCGTCGCCTTCCCCGGCCCCGTCCAGCCCGCGACCGGCCGCGTCCTCAGCCCCTCCCGCATGCCCGGCTGGCACCGCTACCCGCTGCGCGACGTCCTCGCCGAACGGCTCGGCATCCCCGTCACCGTCGACAACGACGCCACGATGATGGCGGTCGGTGAACACCGCGTCGCCCGCCCCGAACTCGACCACCTCGTCGTCGTCAAGGCCGGCCGGGGCATCGGCAGCGGCATCATCTCCGCGGGCCGCCCGCACGACGGTGCCAACGGCAGCGCGGGCGACATCAGCCACGTCCGCGTCGACGCGGCGGGCGACCGGCCGTGCAGCTGCGGCAACATCGGCTGCCTGGAGACCGTCGCCAGTGGCGCCGCCCTGATCAGGGAACTCGCCCTGCAGGGCGTCGAGGTGGCCGACACCGCCGATCTGCTGCGGCTCGTCGCGGACGGCGACCCGCAGGCCACCACCCTCGTCCGCACGGCGGGGCGGCACATCGGCACCGTCCTGTCCGTCGTCGTCAACTTCTTCAACCCGCAGGCCGTCGCCCTCGGCGGCGTCCTCGCCACCGCCGAACCACTGGTCGCCGCCGTGCGCGGCGTCCTCTACGAACGCTGCCTGCCCCTCGCCACGGCCGACCTGGAGATCACCACCACGGTGGCGGGCGTCGACGCGGGCCTGCTCGGCGCGGGTCTCACGGCGCTGCGCCAGCACCTGCCGGCCCCGGCTCCCCGAACCCCCGCACACCAGGAAGAGAGCGCCCCCGCATGACCCCCTCCGCGACCCCTCGCCGCCTGCGCATCGGCATCGGCGGCATCGGCATCGAGTCCTCCACGTTCTGCCCGCACCGCTCGACCGCGGACGACTTCCGCCAGACCCGCGGGCAGGACCTCCTCGACCGCTACACGTGGACGCGCGCGGACTCCGACCTCGCCGGCACCGTGGAATGGGTGCCCCTGCTGCACGCGACCTCGCTGCCGGGCGGGCCCGTGGAAGCGGAGTCGTACCTGACCCTGAAGGATGAACTCGTCAGCCGTATCAGGGCAGCGGGCCCGCTCGACGGCCTCGTGTACGACATCCACGGCGCGATGAGCGTCATCGGACTCACCGACGCGGAGGCCGACCTCACCGAAGCGGTGCGCGCGGCCCTCGACTTCGTGGGCACCCCGGACGGCACGGGCCGCCCCATGATCTCCACCGCCATGGACCTGCACGGCAACGTCTCGCGCCGCTTCGCCGAAACGGTCGACCTGCTCACCGCCCACCGCCTCGCCCCGCACGAGGACGCCTGGGAGACCCGCGAGCGCGCCGCCCGCAACCTCGTGCGCTGCCTGCTCGACGGCGTCCGCCCGCACCGCGCCTGGGTCCAGGTCCCCGTCCTCCTGCCCGGCGAGAAGACCAGCACCCGCCTGGAGCCCGCCAAGTCCCTCTACGCCTCGCTCGCCGAGACCGAGAAGCTGCCCGGCATCCTCGACGCCGCCCTGTGGGTCGGCTACGCCTGGGCCGACGAGCCGCGCTGCAAGGCCGCCGTCGTCGTCACCGGCGACGACGCCGAACGCGCGGCGGCCGAGGCGGAGAAGCTGGCCCGCCGCTACTGGGAGGCCCGCCGCGACTTCGTCTTCGTCGGGCCCACGGGCTCCGCCGAGGAGTGCGTCGAAAGGGCGGCGGCGTCGGACGCACGGCCCTTCCTGATCAGCGACTCGGGCGACAACCCGACGGCGGGCGGCGCGGGCGACCTCGCGTACATGCTGGGCAAGCTCCTGGAGAACGACGCGATACGGTCCGGCCGGGTCACCGCCGTCCACCCCGGGATCACCGACCCGGCAGCCGTCGCCCGCTGCTTCGACGCGGGCGTGGGCACCGAGGTGACGCTGAGCGTCGGCGGCAAGGTCGACGCGCAGCACGGCGGGCCGTACGAACTGACCGGCACCGTCGTCGCGTTGCAGCGCGCCACCGACCGGAAGGACCGTGCGGAAGGCGGCGCGTACGACCGCGGCGTCGACATGGCGGCCGTCCGCTGCGGGGGTCTCACCGTGATCCTCGTCGAGCGCCGCAAGCCGTTCCACACCCTGGCCGACTTCATGGGCCCCGCCGAGGGCGGGCTCGGCGTCGACCCCCGCACGTATGACCTCGTGGTCGTGAAGATCGGCTACCTGGAGCCCGAACTGCACGACATGGCGGCCGACTGGCTCCTCGCCCTCACGCCCGGCGGCGTCGACCAGGACCTGCTGCGCCTCGGCCACCACCGGGTGGAGCGGCCGCTCTACCCCTTCGACGAGGACGCGTACGCGGATACGACGCCGGACCTGACGCCCACCCGGCTCGCCCCCCTCGCCCCCCTTTCCCCCGCTCGTTCCGTGAGGAGCTCCCTGTGAAGCGTGCCGCCACCCTGTCGGCCCTGGTCTGTCTGCTGGCCGTCACCGCCGCCGCGCCCGCGTCACCGGACGCCGCCGGGCGCCCGGACCGGCACCGGGGGACCCTCCTCGACTCCGTCCCGAAGAGGGGCGTGCTCACGTTCTGCACGACCGGCGACTACGCGCCGTTCACGAAGCTGGACCCCCGTGACGGCACGTACAGCGGGGTCGACATCGAGATGGCGCGGGACCTCGCCGAGAGCCTCGACGCCAAGCCGGAGTTCGTGGCCACGACGTGGGCGAACCTGACCAAGGACGTGGCGGCCGGGCGCTGCGCCGTCGGGGTCGGCGGTGTCTCCGTCACCCTGCCGCGCGCCCGGCAGGTCTATTTCAGTGAGCCGACGCGCGAGGACGGCAAGACACCCATCGTGCGCTGCGCGGACAAGGACAGGTTCGGCGCGGGCACGCTGAAGGACATCGACAAGCCCGGCACGACCGTCGTCGTCAATCCCGGCGGCACGAACGAGGAATTCGCGCGCGCCCACATCAAGCGGGCGGCCATCAAGGTGCACCCGGAGAACACCACGATCTTCCAGGAGATCGTCGACGGCCGGGCGGACGTGATGATGACGGACGCGAGCGAGACGCTCTACCAGTCGAAGCTCCACCCCGAACTGTGCTCCCTCCACCCCGACAAGCCCTTCACCTTCTCGGAGAAGGCGTACGCGACGCCGCGCGGCGACGACGAGTTCAAGGCGTACGTGGACCAGTTCGTGCACCTCGCCACGCATGACGGGACGTATGCGAAGTACGAGGCGGAGTGGATGAAGTAAGTGAAGTAAGTGAGCAGGGCTGGGCCGCCCCGGCGGGCTTTCCCCTCGCATCCACGGGTACCCGCAGCCCATGACTGATCGCAGCGTGGAACATCTGGCCGCCGGCGTGCCCGGGGGCGGCCTCGTGCCGTTCCTGGTGGGACTGGGCATCGTCGCCCTGTTGGTCTGGGCCGTGTGGCTCGGGATCCGGGTGCGTCGCAGGGAGCACCGGACGCCGAGGCCCGAGGAGCAGCCGCGGCTGCCGCCCGAGGGGCCCGTCGGGGAAGTGATGGAGCACCGCGAGCCCGAGGAAATGCCCCGGGACGGCGGGAGGCTGACCCCGCATCAGATCAAGGGCGCGGGCAACGCGTCGTCCCGGCCGAGGAACGACCGGCGGCGGTGAGCGCGGACCGGGGCGCTCGCCGTTTGGGCGGGCCGGCGCGGGGGACCCGGACGGCATGACCGTTCACAAGAACACCGTGCTCGTACTGGACTGCTCGGAGCCGGAGCAGCTCGCCGAGTTCTACGCCGGGCTGCTCGGCGCCGACGTGCAGTTGAGCAAGGACCCCGACTACGTAGAGGTCACGAACGAGAGCGGTGTCTGCCTTGCCGTGCACCGCGAGCGTGACTACATACCGCCGAGCTGGCCCCGTCCCGAGGACTCACAGCAGGCGCACCTGCGGATCATGGTGGCCCGTCACGACATGGACGAGGCGGAGCGCGAGGCGGTCGGCCTCGGGGCGCGGCCCGTGGACACGAAGAACAACAGTGGGCCGCGGGACACCCGGACCTACTCCGACCCCGCGGGCCACTCCTTCACCCTGGCGGCCATCCCCGAGTGACCTCACGGATCGGTCCACCGGCAGAGCAGCCGCACGAAACCGACCAGAGTGAGCGACCACAGACCGGCGAAGGCCCAGATCAGCCGGGGTTCGGACGCGCGGATGCCGGTGACGAGGAGCGTGCCGCACACGGTCGCGAGGAGGGCCACGGTGAGGGGGCGCGGCGTACGCGTCAGCGCGGTCCGCACGCGGTGCCGCAGACGCAGGAGCCACCAGCGCGCCCGCAGGTGACGGTCGGTGCGCAGGGACGCCTCCAGGGCGTCCAGGACGCGCTGCTCGTGCTCCGGAAGTCGCTCTGCCGACATCGCCGCCTCCCGTGCCCGAGGGAACCCGACCGTATCGGACGGGCCCCGGGCGCACGGGTGCCCCGAGCCGACCGGAGCTAACCGGGCGGTTCGGGGCGCGAGTGCGTCAGACGGATCGGTGGTACTGGTCCGGAACGTGCACGTCGCCGCCGAGCTCGCGCGCCGCGTGCCGGGCCCAGGAGGGGTCGCGCAGGAGTTCCCGGCCGAGCAGGACGGCGTCCGCCTCGCCGTTGGCGAGGATCTTCTCTGCCTGCTCCACCTCGGTGATCAGGCCGACCGCGGCGACCGGCAGCTCCGTCTCGGCCTTCACGCGCGCCGCGAAGGGGACCTGGTAGCCGGGCCCGACGGGGATCTTGACGCCCGCGGCGTTGCCGCCCGTGGAGACGTCGAGCAGATCGATGCCGTGCTCCTTGAGCTCGCCGGCGAAGCGGACGGTGTCGTCCGCCGTCCAGCCCGCCTCCTCCAGCCAGTCGGTGGCGGAGATGCGGAAGAACAGCGGCTTGTCCTCGGGCCACACCGCCCGCACCGCGTCGACCACTTCGAGGGCGAAGCGCGTGCGGTTCTCGTACGAGCCGCCGTACGCGTCGGTGCGCCTGTTGCTGTGCGGGGAGAGGAACTCGCCGATCAGGTAGCCGTGGGCGCCGTGGAGCTCGGCGATCTCGAATCCGGCGTCCAGGGCGCGGCGCGCGGCCTCGGCGAACTGGCCCACGATCTCGCGGATCTGCTCGACGGTGAGCTCCGTGGGCACGGGGTGCCGCTCGTCGAAGGAGACCGGGCTCGGCGCGACGGGCTGCCAGCCGTGCTCGTCGGCGGTGACCGGGGCGCCGCCCTTCCAGGGGCGGTCGGTGGACGCCTTGCGGCCGGCGTGCGCGAGCTGGATCGCCGGAACGGTGCCCTGGCTCTTGAGGAAGTCCGTGGTGCGGCGGAACGCGCGGGCCTGCGTGTCGTTCCAGATGCCCAGGTCGTACGGGCTGATGCGGCCCTCGGGGCTGACGGCGGTGGCCTCGACGATGATCAGTCCTGTGCCGCCCGCGGCACGCGCCGCGTAATGAGCGAAGTGCCAGTCCTGCGGCGCGCCCGCGTCGGGGCCGTCGGGCGCCGCCGAGTACTGGCACATCGGGGGCATCCAGACCCGGTTCGGGATCGTCAGCGATCGCAGGGTGTACGGCTCGAACAGCGCGCTCACGGCGGACTCCATTCGTTCACGGCGGGATGTGCGGAGGTGCGGATGTGCGGTTCCGCTGCTCGTACGATAAACCTCGTAGTACGGCGCATGTCAAACTACGATGAGTCTCGTACAATGACACGCAGCGAAACAGGACGAAGTGGAGCCGCCATGACGACCGCCGCCGCGACCGGCAGTACGAGCAGCAGGACGCTCGCCCACCCCGAGCCCGGGGACGTCCGGCTCGAAGGGGTGCTGCACGCCTTCGCCGACCCCATGCGGATGCGGGTGGTGCGGGCCCTGGCCCGCGAGGACGGGGAGGACGGGCTCTCCTGTTCGTACTTCGACCTGCCCGTCACGAAGTCGACGTGCACGCACCACTTCCGGGTGCTGCGCGAGAGCGGCGTCATCCGCCAGATCTACCGCGGCACCACGAAGCTGAACGTGCTGCGCCGCGACGATCTGGACGCCCTCTTCCCGGGCCTGCTCGACAGCGTCCTCGCGGCGGCCACCCGACAGGACGCCCGGCTCGCCGCGGGGATATGACACAGGCTCTGAGCTGCCGTCACCGGTGGCGTCAGCCGGAGACGTGCCGCGCCGCCTCCCGCAGTCCCTCCCAGTCCGGGATCTTCACCACGCCCCGCCCGAGCGCGCGTCCGAGCTCGGCCTCCGCGCGCTCGATGGCCAGCCAGCCGGGCCACTCGACCGGCCGCTGGCCCGCCGCGCGCAGTCCGGCCAGCGGGTCCGCCGGGACCTGCCTGCGTTCGAGCGCCGGAGCGTCGTCCAGCAGGGACGTGACCGTCTCCTTGGAGCACGGGCGGTTGGTGCCGATGACACCCGTGGGGCCGCGCTTGATCCAGCCGGCCACGTACTCGCCGGGGGCGGGCGTGCCGTCGCGCAGCACCCGGCCCGCCGCGTGCGGCACCGTGCCGCGCTCCGCGTCGAACGGCAGCCCTTCGATGGGCACCCCGCGATAGCCGACCGAGCGCAGCACCAGCTGGGCCGGGATGTCCTCGTACTGTCCCGACCCCGTCACCCCGCCCCGGCCGTCCGGCAGCGTGCGCTCGAAGCGGGTCGCGGCGACGTGGCCGCTAGCCCCCGCCGTCAGCGCGACGGGCCGCAGGAAGAAGCGCAGCCTGAGCCGTCGCGGCAGGCCCTGCGGCGGGCGGTCGGCCCAGCCGCGCAGCACCTCCACGTTGCGGCGGCTCGCCGCGGACAGGCTCGACGGGTCGGCGTACGCGGGGTCCAGCGCCAACTCCGCCGGATCGACCACGACTTCGGTGTCCGGCAGTGCGCCGAGCTCCCGCAGCTCCTTGGTGGTGAACCGCGCCTGCGAGGGCCCGCGCCTGCCCACCATGGACACCTCGCGCACCCGGCTGTCCGCGAGCACGCCGAGCGCCGCGTCCGGCATGTCGGTGGGGCGGAGTTCGGCGGCACCGCGGGCCAGCATCCGGGCGACGTCCACGGCTACGTTGCCGACGCCGATGACGACGGCGGAGTCCACGCCCCGGATGAATCCGCCCTGCGCGCCCACCGCGGGCATCGCGTCCGGGTGTGCGCTGTACCAGGAGACGAACTCGGTCGCCGAGTAGCTGCCCGGCAGGTCCTCGCCGGGCACCCCGAGCCTGCGGTCCGCCGCCGCGCCGACGCAGTAGACCACCGCGTGGTAGAGGTCGAGGAGCCGGGCCGGGGGCAGGGCGCCGGGGCCGATCTCGACGGAGCCGAGGAAGCGTACGCGCTCGTGTTCGAGGACCGTGCGCAGGTTGTTCTGCAGGGACTTGATCTTCTCGTGGTCGGGCGCGACCCCGTAGCGCACCAGGCCGTACGGGCAGGGCAGGCGGTCGAGCACGTCGACCCGCACGCCGGGCACCCGGTCCTGCTGGACGAGGGACTGCGCGGCGTACACCCCGCTGGGGCCCGAACCGACGACGGCGACCTGCAGCACGGTGGTGCTCCTTCCGCGAGGCGACCCCGGGACGGTTTCAGGATCGCACCGCGGGGCGCGCGTGTCAGGGGTCGTGGGGCCCGGGACGCCGGGAGCCTGCGCTGTCAGGGTGCCGCCGGCGCAGGTGCAGGGCCTCCGCGCGCGTGCCGTTCCCGGTCGGGTGTGGCGGCGCGGATAGCGTGCGCCTGTGCGGGACAGATCATTTATTGACGTTTCTGATCATTTTCGACCGGATTTGGGCGCGGGCATCGGCCCCCAGGAGGACCCCCTCCCGCCCTCGTTCCGCGTCCGGCTGACCTTCAGCGACGGGGCCGACGTCGACGTCCTCGCCGTGGTGTCGCACGGCCGCGTCGCGATCAGGGACCTGCGGGCCCAGCCTCCGCTCTCCCCGGACGACGTCGCCGCGCTGGTCGACTGGATCGAACGCCCGCTGCGGGGCGACCGCCCGCACGCCGCCGAGCGGCCCGGCGAGGGCGAGGGCCTGCCGGAGGAGCTCCGGCCCGCCGCGCACCGCGCCCGCCGCCCGTGGCCGCGCCGCGGCGCGGGGCGCCGGATCGCGGCAGAGGCCTACCGCGCCGCGCAGAGCGAGGGGCGGGACCCCGTACTCGCGGTGATGTGCGCGACCGGACGCGGCCGCCGCACATCGCTCAGACTGATCGCGGGGGCGCGCGACGCGGGCTTCCTGACGCCCCGCCATCACCGCAGAGGGCGCTAGCACCCCTCCCCGGGCCCGCCCGGCGTCAGTCCATCTCCCGCATCCGGCCGATCTCGCTCGACTGCTGCGCCACGACGTCGTTCGCCATCTCCTCGACCTGGATGTTGTTGCCCTCGGAGAGCACATCCGTGGTCATGGTGAGCGCTCCGGTGTGGTGAGTGATCATCAGCTTCAGGAAGAGCTCGTCGAACGCCTTGCCCTTGGCCGCGCGCAACTGCTTCAGTTGCGCCTGGCTCGCCATGCCCGGCATCGAACCGTGCTCGTGCCCGGCGTGCTCGCGCGGGCCGCCGTGGTTCTTCAGCCAGCCCTTCATTGCGCCGATCTCGGGCCGCTGTGCCGCGGCGATGCGCGACGCCAGCCGTTTTACGCGGCGCGAATCGGCGCGCGCGGGGGCGAGTTCGGTCATCTTCAGCGCCTGACCGTGGTGCACGATCATCATCTGCGTGTAGGTGAAGTCGGCCGAGTTGGGGGAGTCGTCCTCGGCCCGCTGTCGCGCGGCCTCCTTCGCGGACAGCGTCGCCGCGCTCTCACCCGGCTTGCCCGGCGCGATCACCGAGGGACCCGGCGACGCCTCGTGCCGGGCATCGGACGTGTCCCCGCCGCCCGCGCCGGAGTCGCACCCCCCGAGTACGAGAAGGGCTGTCGTCATGATCGCGCTGACGGCGGACGTGCGGCGGTTGAGCACGGTGACCTCCTGTGGCACGCGGGCGAGTTGGGGTCCGTATTAGCACGTGGATGAGTATCGGCGGCCGGAAAGTCTCGTGAACAGACCGGCGCCCTCTATTGATCTGAGCATGATGAGCACGATACTGCGGGTGTTCGTGAACCGTTCACATAAGAACGGCGACTAGGGAGGACGCAGTGACCCTGTTGAACAATCCCCGAACTCGGCGCAGACGCCTGGGAGTCGGCGCCGCGGCGGCCGGACTGCTGGCCGCGCTGCTCACCGCGGCCCCCGCGGGGGCCGTCCCCGACCCCGGTGACTCGCCCGCCGCCCCGAAGAGCGTCTCCAAGAGTGACGCCGCCCGGGCGCAGAAGGCCGTCGAGCGCGGGGAGATACCCGGGCCCGACGAGGTCGTCCACTCGGACAACATCGAACACCTCGCCAACATCCCCAAGGACGCGCTGCCCGGGTTCAACACCGACATCGCCTTCCAGGGGAAGTACGCCTTCGCCGGGAACTACGACGGCTTCCGCATCTACGACATCAGCGACCCGAGGGCTCCGAGGACCGTCTCGCAGGTCCTCTGCCCGGGCTCGCAGAACGACGTCTCCGTCTCCGGGAACCTGCTCTTCCTCTCCACCGACTCCTCCCGCAGCGACAACTCCTGCAACAGCACCACCCAGCCCGCCACGGAGAAGTCCTCCTGGGAGGGCATGAAGATCTTCGACATCAGCGACAAGGCGAACCCCAGGTACGTCTCCGCCGTCGAGACCGCCTGTGGTTCCCACACGCACTCGCTGGTGCCGGAGCGCAAGAACGTCTACGTGTACGTCTCCTCGTACTCCCCGAACGCGACGTTCCCCGACTGCCAGCCGCCGCACGACGGGATCACCGTCATCAAGGTGCCGCGCAAGGCCCCGGCGAAGGCCGCGGTCGTCAACTTCCCCGTCCTCTTCCCCGGTGAGGGGCCCGACGGCGGCGGCAATCCGGGCGGGCCGACCAACCCGGGCGTCTCCAAGACCACCGGCTGCCACGACATCACCGTGCTGCCCTCCAAGGACCTCGCGGCGGGCGCCTGCATGGGCGACGGCATCCTGATGTCCATCAAGGACCCGGAGAACCCGCGGGTCATCGACCAGGTCCAGGACAACACCAACTTCGCGTTCTGGCACTCGGCGACCTTCAACCAGAAGGCGGACAAGGTCGTCTTCACCGACGAGCTCGGCGGCGGTTCCGCGGCCACCTGCAACGAGGCCACCGGCCCCGAGCGCGGCGCCGACGGCATCTATGACATCAAGGGCAAGGGCGACAAGCGCAAGCTGGTCTTCAAGAGCTACTTCAAGATCCCGCGCCACCAGGCCGACACCGAGAACTGCGTGGCCCACAACGGCTCACTGATCCCGGTCAAGGGCAAGGACCTCATGGTCCAGGCCTGGTACCAGGGCGGCGTCTCCGTCTGGGACTTCACCGACTCCGGCAAGCCCAAGGAGATCGGCTACTTCGAGCGGGGCCCGCGCTCCACCGACAAGATCAGCACGGCGGGCGCGTGGTCCGCGTACTACTACAACGGCCGGATCTACTCGAACGACATCGAGAAGGGCCTCGACGTCCTGAAGATCAACGACAAGCGGACCGATTCCGCCCAGCGGGTCCGTCTGCACGAGCTCAACGTCCAGACGCAGCCGGACTACTTCGACTAGCCCGGCCGACCCGAGGGAAGGGGCCGCAGCGGCCCGTTCGGGGACGTTCCGTCGGGCGGTGCGCCGTCCGGCGGAACGCCGAGCTCCCAGTCCAGTCCGTACCGCTGGAACAGCTCGGCCCGCAGGGTCGGGAACGGCATCGGCGCCCCCGGGATGAGCAGGGCGAAGACCGCTCCCATCAGGAGCGCCCGCAGCAGTGGATAGTCGCGGTCGACGTCGTGCGATCCGTAGCGCACGACGGTCTCGCGCAGCAGCTCGGCGAGACGCTGCTGCTCGGGGCACTGCACGAAGCCCTCCGCCTGCAGGATGCCCGCCATGTGCGTACGCATGAGCAGCGGCTCGTCGCGGGCGAGGCCCAGGATCGCGTCGACGGCCCGCGCCATCCTCTCGCGCCCGTCATCGGTGCCCGGCTCCCGCTCCAGGGCCGCCTGCAGTGTCCGGTGCATGAGCCGGTGCACCGCGGACTGCAGGAGCTGGCGCTTGCCGGGGAAGTAGTACGACACCAGACCGCGGGCCGCACCGGCCCGGTCCGCGATATGGCCGAGCGTCGTGGCCTCATACCCGTACTCACCGACCAGCTCCACCGTCGCCTGCAGCAGACGCTCCCGGGAACGTCTGCGCAATTCTTCATTGACCGACGGGCTACGCGGGGACATTCTGTAACTCCTGCGTTGACTGGCTCCGAGCCAGTATACTCAGTGCGTCCCGGGGAGGAGTCTCCAGCGAGACTCCACACGGGTCGCAGCAGCCTGGGGCAGGCAGCACCGCGGGGGAGTGTTGCCTGCCCACAGGTGTGCGCACCCTCGATCGTCGTGTCCGGGGGTTCTTCGCGGCCGGTCGAGGAGCGGTCAGGTTCCGTCCGTGGTGCGTCCGCCGGGGCCGCGCGTGTACGTGAGCACGGCCAGCGCCACCGTCAGGGCGCCGAGCAGCCAGCCGCCGAGCACGTCGGACGGCCAGTGCACCCCCAGCCAGATCCGCGTCAGGCCGACCCCGACGACCGAGACGACGGCGAGGGCCAGGCAGGTGCGCCACAGGACGGGGCCCGCGCCGTACAACCGCAGCAGCCACAGCAGCAGACCGCAGACGACGGTCGCCGTCATCGCGTGGCCCGACGGAAAGGCCGCGAAGTGCGCCGAGTCCACGGGGTCCGGCCACACGGGGCGCGGCCGGTCGAGCGCCGCCTTCAGTCCCTGCTGCACCGCCGAGCCCACCGCGCAGGTGCCGGTGAGCCAGAGCGCGAGCCACCGCGCCCCGCGCACCGCGAGCCAGATGACCACCACCGCGCAGAGCGCACGCATCGCCCAGGGGTCCCACACCCAGTCGCTGAGGATCCGGCCGGCCCGGGTGGTGCCGGGGTCGTCCACCGCCCAGCGGTGCGTGGTGCGCGCGATGTCGCCGTCCAGCGAGAGCAGCGGATGCCACTCCAGCCCCACCAGGAGGAGCAACAGGAGCGAGGGCGCGGTGAGTGCCGCCGCGGTGAGCGCGGCACGGGAACGGGGCGGTCGGGTCGGGGAGTCGGTGGACGTGGGGTACATGGAGTGATCCTCGCCGACGGAACGGAGCTGCGGCCATCCCCGGGGAGCCCGGGGCGTGGCGCGTACCCGGCGCTGTGCCGTGTACGCACGGTCCCTGTCTGTCGGCGACGGCGGCAACCGCGCGCAGCACCGGACCTTGCCCCACCCGCACCGGGCGGCGGGCGCCTTCCTCCCGCGCCCGGGGCGTCAGCCCAGCGCCCGCAACCCCGGCACGAAGGTGACCAGGACGGGGATCACCGGCACGAGCGCCGCCGTCGCCGTGAGGCGGAGCCTGCGGCCCGCGGTCAGGCGCGGGCGGGCGGCGAGCAGCCGGTGCACGCGCTGCGGGACGTGCGCCTGGGTGGCGGGGCAGGGGCCGAACACGCCCCGGTCCTCGTTGAGTTCGACCAGGGCGAGGGCGATCGTCAGACGGCCGAAGCGCCGCGAGGCCACGTCGTCGGCGGCGAGCTCCACCAGGCGGTGCATCTCGTCGCGGAACGCGGCGAAGACCCGCACCTGCGGGAAGCCGATCGCCAGCGCGCCCGAGCAGTGCAGCAGCCAGTCGTGCCTGGCCTGCGCGTGGCCCTGCTCGTGTGCGAGGACCGCGTCGAGCTGACGCCCCTTCAGGCGGCGCAACGCGGCCGTGGTGATCACCAGTTGGGGGGCCTGCCCCGGCAGCCACCAGGCGTCGGGACGCTCGCCCTCCAGCAGGACGAGGGGGTTGCTGCCGGGCTCCTCGCCGGGCAACAGCGGAGAGCGTACGAGCAGTTCGGCCCGCCGCTCGGCCCGCCGGGAGCGGGCCCGTGCGATTTCCCGGGTCAGCATGACCGCCGTCCACACCCCGCCGGAGGCCAGTGCCACCGCGGTGGCCGCGGCCCACGGGCCGGGCGCCTGGAGGGCGTACGCCTCGACCACGGTGTGCGGCGCGGGAGCGAAGACCTGGCCGCGCACCGCCTGCCACGCGGCGGCGGCGCTGAGGGTCATCGAGAGCGCGCAGCAGAGCAGGACACCCGCCACCACGCACTGCCAAGCCCACAGCGCGACCACCGGTTCGCGCTCCGGCCAGTCGGCCCGCGCGAGCATTCGGGGGGCGACGACAGCGGTCAGGGCGCCCAGCAGCAGCAGTGCGACGGGGACCATCATGGCGCTCAGCCTATGAGGGTTGGGCTACCGGAGGGTATGGACTCTCACCCCAAGTGACGCACGCCACGGCCGACACGGGTGTAACTCCCGTACGGGTGACGACCCCGGCCGGGGCCCCGGGACGCCGTAATGTGCTGACGGTGATCGAGACCATCGTGTTCGACGTGGGGGAGACCCTCACCAAAGACGACCGCTACTGGGCATCGTGGGCGGACTGGCTGCAGGTGCCGCGCCATACCCTCTCCGCGCTCGTCGGAGCCGTCGTCGCGCGGGGCGGGGACCACACCGACGCGCTCCGGCTCGTCAGCCCGGACATGGACATCGCCTCCGCGTACCACGCGCGCGAGTCCGCGGGCCGGGGCGAGCACCTGGGCGAGGCCGACCTCTACGCGGACGTGCGCCCCGCCCTCGGCGGGCTGCGGAAACTCGGCGTCCGCGTCATCGTCGCCGGCAACGGAACGCCGCGGGCGGCCGAGCTCCTGCGCGCCCTCGACCTGCCCGCCGACCTCGTCGCCACCTCCGGCGACTGGGGCGTGGCCAAGCCGGACCCCGAGTTCTTCGCCCGGGTGCTCGAAGTGGCCCAGACCGGGCCCCGCGAGACGCTCTACGTCGGTGACCACCCCGCCCACGACATCTTCCCGGCCCAGCAGGCGGGACTGCGGACCGCGCACCTCCGGCGCGGTCCCTGGGGGTACCACTGGGCGGACGACCCGGCCGTCGTCGACACGGCGGGCTTTCGGACCGACAGCCTCACCGCGCTCGCCGCGCTGATCGCCCGCAGGGAGGCGGCGCCTACAGCGTGAGCAGCATCGCCACCATCCCGATCCCCATCGAAAGGCGGCACGCCAGCGCCACCTCCGATCGGTCCGCCCAGCCGAGCACCCCGGGTCCGCCCGCCGTCGCGGAGACCGTCCGGGGGGCGAGCCGCGCGCCCGACCACAGGACGTACCCGGCGAAGTAGAGCAGCAGCGTGCCGGTCAGGAGCGGGACGCCGGCGCCCCCGTGGCCCGCGTGCGCTCCGGGCGCCGCGGCCATCGCCACCGACATGTAGGCCATGGCGAAGGCGCCGACCAGGTGGTGGAGGTGGTGGCGGTCGGCGCGGGCCGCCCACCCGGTGTGCAGCGCGGCGGCGCCGAACACCGCGGCGCAGACCAGCCAGGCCCAGCGCGGCGGTGCGACGACGGCCGCGGGCAGTGCCATCACCGCCATGCCGAACCCCATGAGCGCCTCGCCACCGGCCGTGCGGCGCTGTTCCTCGATCCGGCTGCGCATCCGCAGCAGACAGTAGGCCCCGGTCGCCGCGCACAGCGCGACGAGCAGCCAGGCGGCCTGTGCCGGTCCGTGCACCGCACCCTCCCCCTGTCGACGGTGTCGTCGGGTCGATGCCCGGGCCCGGGGTGCCGTACGCGAGCGCACGGGGGTGCAGGGGGAGCACAGGGGAGCGGACGCGCGGCGGGGGCGGCCACGGGGGATCCGCGGGACGCCGACGGCGGCGGCCTGCGCACGCCCGCCCTGTCCGCCCCGTCTGCCCTTCTCTCCGCCCGCCGTAACCATCTCCGAGCGTAATCGTTTCCGAGTAAAACACTTGCTAACCTTTCCGTATGAGCAGTACGCCCCCGTCCCCGCATCCCTCCCCCCGCCCCGCCCGCGTCCGCCCGCTCCGCCCCGCCCGCGTCCGCCCGCTCCGCCTCGCCGGCGTGCTGCGCCCGGGCAAGCCGTCCGACATCTGGTTCAAGCCCGCGAGCAGCGTGGTCGTCGCCACCGCGCTACCGAACCTGACGCTGCTCGCCCTCGGCCGACTCGACCTCGTGATGTACACGATGGCCGGATCGTTCTGCGCCCTGTACGCCCACAACCTCCCCTACGCCGCCCGTGCGCGGACCCTGGCCCTGGTCGTCGCGGGAATGACCGCGAGCATCGCCGTCGCCCTGGTCACCGCGTCCCTGACGAGCTCCGCCGCGGTCCTCGTCGCGGTCGGCGCGCTGCTCGCCGCCGCGCAGAAGACGCTCTGCGACGCCACCCGCGTCGGACCGCCCGGCCACCTGATCTTCACCTTCATCAGCTCCGCGACCCTCTTCGCCCCGCAGGCCCTGGGCCAGGTCCCCGGTCACCTCGCGCTCACCCTCCTGGGCGGCGCCGTCGCCTGGCTCGTCGGCATGGCGCCCGCCCTGGTGCGCCCGCACGGACCCGAGCGCCGGGCCACCGCACGCGCCCTGCGCGCCGCCGCCGCGTACGCGGACGCCGCACACGCCGACGCCACCGGGCCGGGAGCCGAGCGGGCCCGCGCCGCCGCGGCGGGCGCCGTGCACGCCGCCTGGCAGTCCCTCCTGGCCACCGGAGCCCGCACCGCCGCGGCCCGGCGCGCCCTGGCCCGCCTCGTCGTCCGCGCCGAAGAAGCCCTGGCCACACCCGCCGAGGCGGACCCCGCCGCCCTGCGCTCCTGGGCGGCCGGGCTGCGCGGCACGGGCGCCGTACCGCGCCCCGGCGGCCTGCGCCCCGGCGAGGCGGACGAACTGCTCGGCGTCGCGGCCGAGCTCGCCGGGCCCGGGGTTCCGCTGTGGCGGCGGCTCGCGCCCGGCTCGCCGCTGCTGCCCATCGCGCTGCGCACCGCCGTCGGCTGCGCCCTCGCCGGGTACGGCTCGCTCGCGCTCGGCATCGGCCGCCCCTACTGGGCGCTGGTCACCGCCGCCTCGCTCTACCAGGCCAACGTCACGCTCACCTGGAACCGGGGCGTGCAGCGTGTGGTCGGCAACCTCGTCGGCGTGCTCGCCTTCGCGGCGATCGCACCGTTCGCGCACCTGGGGCACGCCGAGCTCATCGTGAGCTGCCTGGCCCTGGCCTTCGGGGCGGAGGCACTGATCACCCGCAACTACTGGCTCGGCACCGTGTGCGTGACGCCGATGGCGCTGCTCGTCACCGAGTTCGCCCGGTTCCAGCAGCCCGGGGAACTCATCCTCGACCGTGTCGTGGACACCCTCGTCGGCGCCGTGCTCGGCGTGCTGGCGGCCGTACTCGTCACCAACCGGCGCGCCGGCGACCACATCGAGCAGGCCATCGCCGCCGCCGAACGGGCCACGGAGCAGGCCGAGGCCGGTCTCACCGGCACGGGCCCGGCCGAACCGGCGCGCCGCCGCCTCACCGCCGCCCTCGTCGACCTGCGCGCCGCCGCCGACGCGGCCGCGGGCGAATGGTGGCAGCGCGCCCTGCCCGAACAGCGGGTGCTCGCCGCCGAGCGCGCCGGACACCGTACGCTCGCGGCGACGGTCCGCCGACCGAACGGTCAGGGCGGAGACGACGGTCAGGCGACGCGGACCCGCGCGAGGGCCGCCGACGCCTGGGAGGGCGCACGAGCATGACGACGGAGAACGGTCCGGTGGCAGGCCCCGGTGGGGACACCGTGGCCGCGGTGGTGCGGCAGTGGCGGGCGGTGCGGCCCGACATCGACACCGGGCCCATGGAGGTGATCGGCCGCATCAACCGCTGCGCGGCCCTCCTCCAGCAGGCCGAGGACGCCCCGCTGCGCCGGGCGGGCCTGACCCGCGCCGAGTTCGACCTGCTCGGCGCGTTGCGCCGCACCGGGCACGAACTGACACCCGGCGAGCTGGCCCGGGAGACCTTCTCGTCGGGGGCCGCCGTCACCAAGCGGCTCAAGCTCCTCCAGGAGCGGGCGCTGGTCGACCGACGGGCGGACGCGCGGGACCGCAGGGTCGCCCACGTCGGCCTGACCGACGCCGGCCGCGACCTCGTCGACGCGATCCTGCCGGAGCAACTCGCGTACGAGACGGTCGTGCTGTCCGTCCTCGACGGCGCCGGCCAGGGTCAACTCAGCGGGCTCCTGGGGGAGTTGCTGGCGCAGTTGGAGGGGCGCATCGGGGTGCGACGGGGCTGAGTGCCTGCCTCCGCGTACTGGCCCTACGCCGCGGCCACCCGCTCGTCGATCTGGTCCTGCGTCAGGTACGCGTCGGTCTTCTCGAAGTCCTTGAGCGTCGCGGGGCGTTGGGCCTGGAAGCCGGTGCGTACGTAGTCGTCGCCCGCGAGCGCGTTGAGCCCCCAGTTGGCGGCCGTGCGGAAGCGGGCGGTCACCGTGCGCAGGGCGCCCAGGTGGTAGCCGCGTGCCACGACCTGGGCGGGCAGCCCCGTCAACTGCACGCCCATCGGCTTCGACACCGCCTGGATGCCGCCCAGGTCGACGACCAGGCCCATGTCCTTGTGCCGGTAGTCGGCGAGCGGGAAGCCGCGCAACGCCGCGAGCACGTTCTTCGCGGCGGCCCACCCCTGGCGCATCGCGTGCTGCGCCGTGGGCGGGCAGATCGCGTCGCCGCCCTTGACCACGTCCGGCACGGCCGCTGCGTCGCCGAGCGCGAAGACGCCGTCGAGTCCGGGGACCGTCAGATCGGGCCGGACGACGAGCCGGCCCTTGTTCGTCTCGGCGCCGAGCGTCGCGATGAGCGGGCTCGGCGCGACGCCCGCGGTCCAGATCAGCGTCCGGCACGGCAGGACCCGGTCGTCGGTGAGCGTGACCGTGTCCTCGGTCGCCTTGGCCACGGACACGCCGAGCGAGACGTTCACGCCCCGGCGCTGCATGATCTCCATCGCCTTGTCGCCGAGCCGCTCGCCGAGCTCCGGCATCAGTTTGGGTGCGACGTCCACCACGTGCCACTTGATCTGCGACACGTCGAGGCCGGGGTAGCGCTTGACGGCGGCGCAGGTCAGTCGCTGCAGGTACGCGGCCGTCTCGACCCCCGCGTAACCACCGCCGACCACCACGAACTGCAGTCGCTGCTCCCGCTCCTCGCGGCTGGTGCTCGCCGCCGCCAGGTCCAGCTGGGAGATGACGTGGTCGCGGATCCAGGCGGCCTCGGCGAGCGTCTTGACGCCCACCGCGTACCGGTCGACGCCGGGGATGTCGAACTGTCGCGTGACACTGCCGGGCGTCAGGACCAGGTAGTCGTAGCGCTCCACGACCTCCTCGCCGTTGATCTTCCGTACGACCACGGCCTTGGCCTTGGGGTCGATGCCGACGGCGCCGCCCGGGACGATCGACGTGCGGCGCAGCATCCGGCGCAGGGGCACCGCCACCGACTGGGGGGTGAGCACTCCGGAGGCGACGTGTGGCAGCAGGGGGAGATACAGCTGGTGGTCCTGTGGGCTGATCAGCCGCAGCTCCGCCTCGTGGGGTGAGAGCTTCTTCTCCAGTTTGTGAGCGCACTCCATGCCGGCGAAACCGCCGCCGACGATGAGGATCCGGGGAGCTGCCATGGGATGTCTCTCCTGTGCTGTGGGAGATCGACTTCAGGGCTGTCAGGCGGCCAGAGCCGTGGATGATCTTCTGCGGACCGTACCCGTGGCCTTGTACCCCTGCATCTCGGATGGATTGCTCGTGTGACGTGGTTCACAGTGGCGGGGTCGTGGTGGTGCTGCCCCGGCTCGGCGCGAGCGGCCGGTTAAATGGCTGGCGCGGGGGCCGGGCACGGCGGGATGCTGCGGGGTGTCGGGGCGACGTGCGTGCCGTGCACCGCGTCCCGCCCGCGCAGAGGGGGATGGGTGATGACCATTGCCGAGTCCGGGGCGTCCGCGTCCCGGCCCGAAGTCCGTACGGGGGCCGGAACGCTGCGCGGCACCCGGGAGGCGGGCGTCGCCGTCTTCCGTGGGATTCCGTTCGCCGAGCCGCCCGTCGGCGCGCTGCGGTTCGCCGCGCCGCGGCCGGTCCGGGCCCTGAGCGGGGTGCGGGAAGCCGTCTCGTACGGGCCACCGCCTCCTCAGGGCGGTCACTTCGGGATGGACGCCCTCGCACAGGAGACGGCGGGCGACGACTGGCTGACGGTCAACGTCTGGTCGCCCGACCCCGGCCCCGGCGCGGGACTGCCGGTGATGGTGTGGATCCAGGGCGGTGCCTACACCATCGGCATGTCGGGCCTTCCCGAGTACGACGGCGGGCGCCTGGCGCGTGAGGGCGGCGTCGTCCTGGTGACGTTCAACTACCGCGTCGGGCTGGAGGGTTTCGGGCAGATCGAGGGGGCGCCCGCCAACCGCGGCCTGCTCGACCAGATCGCCGCCCTGGAGTGGGTGCGGGACCACATCCGCGCCTTCGGCGGCGATCCGGACCGCGTCACGGTCTTCGGCCAGTCGGCGGGCGGCGGGTCGGTCGCCTCGCTCCTCGCGATGGAGGGCGCGGCCGGACTCTTCGGGCGGGCCGTCGCACAGAGCGCGCAGGGCACGTTCTTCTCGCCGGAACTCGCCGCCGACATCGCCGCCTCGTGCGCCGCCGAGCTGGGGCTGCGGCCCACGGCGGACGACCTGTCCGAGGTGTCGCCGCACCTGCTGTCCGCCGCGGGGGACGCGGTCGGCGCCAAGTGCGCCGGGCTGGCCGGGCGATGGGGCGCGCCCGCGCTCCGGGCGGTCACCTTCTCACCGGTCGTCGACGGCGAGGCGCTGGCCGTCACCCCGTGGCAGGCCCTTGCCGACGGTGCCTGTCGGCACATCGACCTCCTGGTCGGCCACACGCGCCACGAACAGCGGCTCCTTACCGCGCTCGACGGGATGCTCGGCCAGGTGAGCGAGGAACAGGCCGCGACCGCTCTCGCCACCTTCGCCCCGCACCCGGACGGCGCCCGCCGCTACCGAGCGGCCTTCCCGGCGGCGGGCCCGGACGAGCTGCACGAACTGGTCCTGTCCGACTGGCTGTTCCGCATGCCGACCCTCCACCTCGCCGAGGCGCACATCGCCGCCGGTGGCCGCGCCCACGCCTACGAACTGACCTGGCCCGCCCCGGGTATGGACGGGGTGCTCGGCGCCTGCCACGGCCTCGACGTGCCCCTCGTCTTCGGCGCGCTGGACCGGGGCCAGCCCGCCGCGCTGATCGGCACGGGACCCCGCGCGGAGGCGGAGGACCTGTCCGCCCGGATGCGCGCCGCATGGACGTCGTTCGCCGCCGGGGGCGAGCCCGGCTGGCCCGCGTACGACGCCGAGCGGCGCCTCGTGCAGCTCTTCGACGCGCGGCCCACCGTCACGCACTACCCGGAGGAACGCTCTCGCCGGATCTGGCGGGACCACGTCTTCTCCGTGCTGCCGCTGCTGGAGCCGTAGCCGCGAGAACCCGTGTCAGATGCCGGGCCGGTAGCGGATCGGGTGGTCGGGCGGGACCTCGACGAGCACGATCCTGACGCCGTCCGGATCCGCGATCCACATCTCGACGAGCCCCCACGGCTCCCGCAGCGGCGGGCGCAGCACCTCGACGCCGTTGCACAGCAGCTCGTCGTAGGCCACCCGTACGTCCGCCACCTGAAGCCACAGCTGCAGCCCCGGCGCGGGCGGGGCGTCGGCGCGGCCGGAGAGTTCGAGGAAGCCGCCGCCCAGGAAGTAGACGGTGCCGCGTTCGGGGCCCGTGCCGAACTCGCGGTACACGGCGAGGCCGAGCGCCTCGCCGTAGAAGGCGCGGGAACGCTCCGGGTCGGTGGGGTGCAGCAGGGTCCTGCCGCTCAGTACATGCACCATGCGGCCGCACCTTAGCCGCCACGGCCGGGGAGTTAGGCTCGGCGCAGCAACAGATCGCGCCAAGAATCGGGAGAGCCAGGTCCATGGACACCGCCCCGCGCCCCTCATCCGGCGAGCTCACCTACCGGGACGCCACCGCCGCCGACGTCGACGCACTGGTCGCGCTCATCGAGTCGGCGTACCGCGGGGACGCCAGCCGCGTCGGATGGACCACCGAGGCGGACCTCCTCGAAGGGCAGCGCACCGACCCGCGGGGCGTCGCCGAGGTCATCGAGTCGCCCGCGAGCCGGCTCCTCATCGTCGAGCGGACCGGCGAACTCATCGCCTGCTGCCAGCTCGAACACCGCGGTGACCACGCCTACTTCGGCATGTTCGCGGTGAGCCCGGCCCAGCAGGGCGCGGGTCTCGGCAAGGTGATCATCGCGGAGGCCGAGCGGGCCGCGCGCGAGACGTGGGGCGTGCGCGAGATGCACATGACCGTGATCGACGCCCGCGAGGACCTCATCGCCTGGTACGAGCGCCGCGGCTACCGCCGTACGGGAAAGACGACGCCCTTCCCGTACGGCGACGAGCGCTTCGGCATCCCGCAACGCGACGACCTGCGGTTCGAGCTGCTGATCAAACCGCTGGTCTGAGCGGAGGCCGGGTCCGGGCGGCGGGCGGGGTCACGCTGTGAAGCGGCCCGTCCGCTTGATCTCGGGGTAGTCGGTGGTCGCCCCGTCCAACTGCAGCGCCCGCACCAGGCGCAGATCGTCCTGCGTGTTCACGACCCAGCCGATGATCCGCAGGTCGGCCTTCCTGGCCCGCTCGACGATCTCAAGGGTCAGGCGCCGGATGTTGAGGACGAGGGTGGTCGCGCCGACGGCCGTCGCACGCTCCACCACATCCGTGCCGTAGCGGCTGGCGACGAGCGCGGTGCGCACGCCGGGGACGAGCCGCGCGATCTCGGCGACCGCCTCGTCGTGGAAGGAGAGCACCTCCACCCGGGCGACCAGATCGCGGCGGAGCATGACCTCGGCCAGGGCGCGCGCGGCCGCGACGTCCTTGATCTCGGCCTGCAGCGGCGCCTTCACGGCGTCCAGGACCTCGTCGAAGGTGGGGACGCGCTCCCCGCGGCCCGCGTCGAGCTCGCGCAGTTCGGCGAGGGTCTTCTCGGCGATCGGCCCCTTGCCGTCGGTCGTACGGGCCACGTCGGCGTCGTGCATGACGACCAGGGCGCCGTCCTTGCTCAGATGCAGATCCAGCTCGATGAGATCGAGGCCCGCCGCTTGCGCGGCGATGAAGGAACGAAGGGTGTTCTCGGGCTCGACGCCCATCACCCCGCGATGACCGATGGTGAGGAAGTTCAAGGTCCACTCGCTTCCGTCGACGGAGGCTCGGCGACCGCACGGCGAGGACGGAGGAAGCCGCGCGACAATGTCGCAGCCTAATGGCCCGACACGGTGAGCGAACCGTGCGGACGCGGGTCCGTCGAGCTGTCCGTTCTGGTTCCGGCGATGCCGAGGATGAGCCCGGTGATCAGGGCGGCGACCAGGACGGCGCGGGTGCTCATGGGGGCGCTGCTCCGTACGGAGGGGGACGGCTGACCCCGCCGTCCTACCGCTCCGAGCGCCACCGGGGCGAGTCGCTTCACCCGGGGGTGGGCGCGTCCTCGCCGCGTTGACGGGACCGGCGGGGAGCGGGGACGGCGGACGCCGTGGCGCCCTCCGCGGGCTCGGGCGCCTCCAGCGCGTCGAGGTCCACGAGCATCGCCTCGGCCAGCTCCACCTCCGCCTCCAGCCGCCGCTCGCTCCACCGCAGCGCCACCTCGGGGTGGGACCAGGCCCGCGCCCCGCCCGCCCGCGCGAGCGCGTCCCGCACCTCCTTGAGCTCGCCCTTCGTCTGCGCGATGTGCTCGGCGACCAGTGCGCGCAGCTGGTACGGCGCCGTGAGGTGCCCGAGCCAGACCCGCAGCAGCAGCGGATGCTTCAGGACGGGCGGCCCGGCGTCCTGGCCGCCGTCCGCCCAGGCGGCGAGCGCGGCGCGGCCCTCCTCGGTGATGGCGTACGACCGTTTCGTACGCGGCTCCTCGGGTCCCGAGCGGCGCGACGTGGCGTACCCGAGGGCCTCCAGGCGGCGCAGTTCGGAGTAGATCTGGCTGATCGCGGGGGACCAGTAAAAGAAGCGCAGCGAGGCGTCGGCCCACTTCTTGAGTTCGTAGCCAGTGCGCTCCCCGGGGAAGGAGAGCAGACCGAGGACCGCCCAGGCCGTCGGCGGCATCGGGCTTTCCTGCCGTGGTGACGGGGTGCGCGATGTCGTGCGACGGGCTGCCATAGGCCGCATTGAAGTGAACGGCACGCTCCGGGCGCAAGGCCCGGCAAGGCCCGCCACCGGTTCTCCGGGCCGCGGCGCGCGGCGGCGCCGAGCGTGCGTGCCGGGCGTCGGGGCGCAGGCGGGGGTTCAGAGACAGGCTCTCAACCCCGGGCGCCGCCCGGGCGGCGGTTCGCCGCCAGTGTCAGGGTGCGGGCCCGCTGCGCGATCTCGTCCAGCGGCGCGGCCGGACTGTAGACGGTCAGCGCGGCGCACCGCTTGTCCAGGAGCAGGGTGTCCGGCGCCGGGGCGGTCTCGCCGTCGTACGCGAGGGTCGCCACGTCCTCGAGACCGCCGAGCCTGAGCTCCTCGACCCGCTCGGTACGGAAGACCCGCGAGCGCCGCAGCGCACCGCCCAGCGCGGAGAGGGCGACCCGGGTACGGGCCAGCGTCGCCTCCGCGTCGACCGTGCGGACGTCGAGGAGACCGTCGTCCAGGCGCGGCCGGTGCGCGGGCGCGAGTCCGTCCGGCAGGTACTGGCCGTTGCCCGCGAAGAGCAGCCACAGGGCCCGCTCGTGACCGTCGAGCCGGATGCGCAGCGGCGCCGCCGTCCGCAGCACCTCCACGAACGACACGGCCGCCGCGGGCCACTTGCCGATGCGGCCCTCCAGCTTCTCGCGCTTGCGCACCAGATCCGGATAGAGCCCGATGCTGAAGGTGTTGACGAAACCGGCGACGTCCGCGCCGTCGCCGTCGCGCACCCGGGCCAGGTCCACGCGGACGGCCTCGCCGCGCTGCACGGCGTGCGCGGTGTCCTCGAAGGTGGGCGTGCCGGCGTCCAGGGCGAAGTGGTTGAGGGTGCCGCCGGGGAACACCGCCAGCGGGATCCCGGCGGCCGCGGCGCGGCGGGCCACGGCGTTCACCGTGCCGTCGCCGCCGCAGACACCGAGCACACCGCCCGGCCCTGCGGCCCGCTCCACCGCCTCGTCCAGCACCGCGTCGAGGTCGTCACCCGGCCCGCGCGCCAGGACCTCGGCCTTCGGCAGCAGCAGCTCCAGGTGTTCGCGCGCCGGGATGCGCCCCGGAACGCCCTTGCCCGCACCGGAGTTGAGGACCACGACCAGCCCTTCGCCGTCCGGCAGCGCGGGCGCCGCGACCCGGGTCCGGCGTTGCCGCGCGGGCGAGGGGCGCGGCGGCCACCAGTAGCAGGTGACCGCCGCGGCGGCCGCGCCGAGCGCGCAGCCCGCGAGCACGTCGCCGGGGTAGTGGACCCCCACGTACACCCGGGAGAAGGCGACGGCGGCGGCGACCGGGGCGAGCAGCGCGCCGTACCGGGGTGCCTCCAGGGCCACCCCCACGGCGAACGCCGTCGCGGACGCCGCGTGGCCGGACGGGAACGACGAGGTCCACGGCGCCTTGCCCAGGTGCCGGACCGCGGGGACCGCGGTCATGACGGGCCGACGGCGGCGGACGGCGTACTTGGCCACGGCGTTCGTGGTCACCGAGGCCAGCGCGAGGGCGCCCACCCCGCGCCGCGCGGCGCGCCGGGCCGCGGGGCCGCCGGCGGCCGCGAGCACGGCCGCCGAACCGAACCAGAGACGCCCGTGGTCGGCGGCGGCGCTGAGCGGCGGCAGCAGCCCCCCGCCCGGCAGCCGTGCCGACGCCACCCGTTCGAACCACCGCCGGTCGATGCTGCCGATGCGTCCTGTCATGGCCTCACTTGATCAGGGCGGCACGGCGGCGGCCCGCGATGGTCGCCCGAACGGGGTACACCCGCGCGTCGTTCCGGTGCCGGGCACCGGGTTGGCAGGGGCGCGAGGCCGCCCGCAGCCTTGAGGAGGACCCGACAGGACGGAGAACGCCATGACGCCGAGCCGCTCCCTCGACGTACAGGTCAAGCGTGTCTACGACGAGGCGTCGCCCGACGACGGCGCCCGCGTCCTGATCGACAGGCTGTGGCCGCGCGGGGTGTCCAAGGAACGGGCGGGCCTCGACGCGTGGGAGAAGGAGCTGGCCCCGTCGAACGAGCTGCGCCGCTGGTACGACCACGATCCCGAGCGCTACGAGGAGTTCGCCGAGCGCTACCGCCACGAGCTCACGGACCCGGACCCGTCCGCGGCACTCGACCGGCTGCGGTCCCGGGCCCGTGAGGGGCGCCTGACGCTCCTCACGGCGACGAAGGACCTTCCGCACGGGCACGTGCGGGTGCTCCTCGACGTGTTGGAGCGGCGGAAGGTGTGAGGGGTGAGGATGGGGGAGACCAGAGCAGAGGCACGTCAGGAACCGGTCAGGAACAGACCCACAATCCCGCCGGGAACGCACCCGGAATCCCACAGGCTCCCCAGGAGGTACGCACCGTGCTCGTCGACCTTTCCGGCAAGACCGCACTCGTCACCGGCTCGACCCAGGGAATCGGCGCGGCGATCGCCGCCGGTCTGGCGCGGGCG
Organism: Streptomyces sp. NPDC036815; assembly: GCF_055609205.1. Taxonomy (NCBI): domain Bacteria; kingdom Bacillati; phylum Actinomycetota; class Actinomycetes; order Kitasatosporales; family Streptomycetaceae; genus Streptomyces; species Streptomyces sp. NPDC036815. The sequence goes on from NZ_JBVJPW010000004.1 coordinate 243,517, forward strand.
GGTGCCAGGGTGGCGGTCAACGGGCGCTCCCGCGCCTCCGTCGACACCGCGGTGGACCGTCTCAAGGGCGAGTGCGGCGGCGCCGAGTTCCTCGCGGCGCCCGGGGACATCTCCACCGACGAGGGCGCTGGTCAGGTCTACGACGCCGTGCCGCACGCGGACATCCTCGTCAACAACCTCGGCGTCTTCGGCGCCGAACCCGCCCTCGACATCAGCGACGACGAGTGGCGCCGCTACTTCGAGCTCAACGTCCTGACCGCGGTGCGGATGATCCGCCACTACCTCCCGGGCATGAAGGACCGCTCCTGGGGGCGCGTCCAGAACATCGCCAGCGACTCGGCGCTCGTCACACCCGCCGAGATGATGCACTACGGCATGTCGAAGACCGCGCTGCTCGCGGTCTCCCGGGGCTTCGCGAAGGAGGCGGCGGGCACCGGCGTCACGGTCAACTCCGTGATCGCGGGGCCGACGCACACCGGCGGCGTCGAGGACTTCGTCTACGAACTGGTCGACCGCGCGCTGCCCTGGGAGGAGGCGCAGCGGGAGTTCATGACCAAGCACCGCCCCCAGTCGCTGATCCAGCGGCTCATCGAGCCGGAGGAGATCGCGAACATGGTCGTCTACCTCAGCTCGCCGCTGGCGTCCGCCACGACGGGCGGGGCCGTGCGGGTCGACGGCGGGTACGTGGACTCGATCGTTCCGTAGCGGAGGCCGCTCACGAAGGCATGTCGGGTCCGGGCCCGGACCCGGCGACGCGAGTTTGCCGGATCGGCAAAGAACGTCGCTCCCGCGCCCGCCCGCGCCGGATGCTCGTCTCCGAAGCCGCCGAAGCCGCCGAAGCTGCCGGAGCCCCAGGAGGATCCATGAACGTCCCCCAGACCGCGCCCGCCACGAACCGCACGGAGCGCGCGTACCGCGCGGACCACCCGCACCACACGGACCGTACGCACCGCCTTGTCGCCACCCCCGCGGGCCGGACCCATCTGGTGGAGCAGGGCACCGGCCCCCTCGTTCTGTTGGTGCACGGCTTCCCGGAGTCCTGGTACTCCTGGCGCCACCAACTGCCGGTCCTGGCCGCGGCCGGTTACCGCGCGGTCGCCGTCGACGTGCGCGGCTACGGCCGTTCGTCCCGGCCGCCGGAGAGCGCCGCGTACCGGATGCTCGACCTCGTCGAGGACAACGCCGCCGTGGTGCGGGCGCTCGGCGAGGAGAGCGCGGTGATCGTCGGGCACGACTGGGGCGCGACCATCGCCGCGCACTCCGCCCTCGTGCGCCCCGACCTCTTCCGGGCGGTCGGCCTGCTGAGCGTCCCGTATACGCCGCCCGGCGGCCCGCGCCCCGGCGAGGTGTTCGCGGCGATGGGCGGTGACGAGGAGTTCTACGTCTCGTACTTCCAGGAGCCCGGTCGCGCCGAGGCGGAGATCGAGCCCGACGTGCGGGGCTGGCTCGCCGGCTTCTACGCCGCGCTCTCCGCCGACACCATGCCCGGTCCCGACGCGCCGGACCCGCACTTCGTGAGCCGCGGCGGTCGGCTGCGCGACCGTTGCCCCGCGGGCCGACTGCCCGGCTGGCTCGGCGAGCGGGATCTCGACGTCTATGCCGAGGAGTTCGAGAGGACCGGCCTGACCGGCGCCCTGGGCCGCTACCGGGCCATGGACCGGGACTGGGAGGACCTCAACCCCGGCTTCACGGGCGCCCCGATCACCCAGCCCTCCCTGTTCGTCGGCGGGGCCCTGGACGCCTCCACCACCTGGCTCGCGGACGCGATCGCGGCATTCCCCGAGACCCTGCCCGGCCTGCGCTCCTCGCACGTCCTCGACGGCTGCGGGCACTGGGTCCAGCAGGAACGCCCGGACGAGGTCAACGGGCTCCTGACCGAATGGCTCGCAGGCCTCCCCGACTGACCGTCACAGGGTGACGGGCGGGCGACAGGTGCGGGGGTGCGTGCGGGGTGAACGTCGTCGTTCGGCGTGGGCGGGGGAGAGCGAACGAAGTCAACAGGGCGGTGGCGGTCGTGCTGTGGCTGGTGGCGCTCGTCGCCTTCGCCGTGCCGCTGCGCCACGCCCTCCTCGCGACGCACACCTACCTGTCCGGGTACTGGGCGACGGTCACCGAGGGGGACGACCCCGAGGCCTTCGCCTGGCGGGACCCGGCGGGCCGCACGGTGCGGGGCGTCATCCAGGGCGTGCCGGAGGACGGCGTCCGGGACGAGGAGGGGGAGGGGACGAGCGACATCACCGGCGAGCGCGTCTGGGTGTCGCGGCGCGGCGAGGCCCATATCGGCGAGTCGCCCGCCGAGCAGGACATGGTCATCGGGTACGCGGGGACGGTCGTCGTCACGGGCATCGTGCTGCTTGTCCTGCGCGCCCAGCACCAGGCACGCGCGGAAGGCGGCTGAGCCGCCGGACGATTCGGTCGGGGGAGCGGGACGGACGGGCCCGTCAGGGGAACGTGACCGAGGGGTCCACGGGCGTGAGGACCAGCCAGCGCAGCGCCGTGTCGCCGAAGCGCCCGTAGGCCGTGATGCGCACGTCGACGGGGTCGGGCGCGACCAGCGGGAAGTACATCGGGCGCGGCTCGGCGTCGGCGGAGCCCCGGCCGTCGGCCGTGCGGTCCCACAGCTCGGCGACACCGGGCTCGCGCCGCACCGTCCGCACCACCTCGTCCAGGCGTTCGTTCTCCGGCCAGCGCTGCCAGGCGAGCCGCAGCCGCCCGAGCAGCGGGGCGGCCCACTTCGTGTCCCAGTCGCGCAGCTGGTAGCGGGCTTCGGGGGAGAACGCCCAGGTCATGGCGTTCGCGTCCGCGTGGGCCAGCCACGGGCAGTGGCGCGCGGCCACGGCGTTGGCGGCGACCACGTCCCAGGCCTGGTCGCAGATCCAGCTCACCCTGCGCTGCTGGTGCAGCAGGTCGAGCAGGGCGGCGTCCGGCCGGGCGTCGACGTCCCGCTGCCGCGGTGGCTGGTGGCCGGTGCCGCGGTACAGCGCCCTCGCCTGATGTGCGGAGAGGTCCAGGATCCGGGCGACCCCGGCGATCATCTCGCGCGCGTAGCCGCGGTCCTCGCCCCGCTCCAGGGCGCGGTACCAGCGCTCGGACACGCCGAGGAGCAGGGCCATGTCGAGCTGGGTGAGGTAGCTGCGATGGCCGCGGAAGGGCACGGGGCCGGGCAGCAGACCGGGGTCCCGCGCCATCCGCCAGGCGCGCAGCATCCGCCCCAGATCCTCGCGTCGCGCGTCCGGCAACTGTAAAGACCTCGCAAAGATGATGCTGTCGTACGGAGGGTGCCGCGCGCCCTTCCCGGATCGCCGCCCGGGCGGGTGCACGGTGTCAGCCTCGCACAAGGACACCAGGACCGGAACGCGGGAGTGCCGGTAGGCGAGGGTGCCGACCTTGGGGAGCGGCGGGCGGCCAAGGTGGGCCGCCCCACCACCCGGCACGGGCGGAACTCCGCGGTACCGGGTGGCCCGGGACGACGGTCGTTCCGCCGTGCCGGCCCGCCGTTCGTACGCACGTCCGTCGCCTGCGTACGCCGTTACGGGCCCGGCACGCGACGCCCGCGCCCGCCGACCGCACACCCACGGAGAACTCGATGAGCCACTTCCTTCCGGAGAACGACGCCGTCCTGACCGCGGCCCGAGGGCTGGCCCAGGCGCATGCCGGGCTGATCGAGGTGAACAGCAGCCCCCTCTACCTGCGGGCGCTCGACGCCGACCCGGCCCGCACGGTGGCCCTGGTCTCCGGCGGCGGCTCCGGGCACGAGCCACTGCACACCGGGCTCCTGGGCCGGGGCGGCCTGGACGCCGTCTGCCCCGGCGCGGTCTTCGCCTCCCCGCACAACCGGCAGATCTACGAGGCCAGCGCGGCGGCCGCCAAGAGCGACGGCGTGCTGCACATCGTGAAGAACTACACCGGCGACGTCATCAACTTCCAGATCGCCGCGGAGCGCCTGCGCCACGACGGCATCCCCGTCGCCACGGTCCTGGTCGACGACGACCTGGCCACCGACAGCGCGGACAGCGCCACCGGCCGCCGCGGCACGGCCGCCACCGTCGTCGTCGAGAAGCTCCTGGGCGCCGCGGCGGACAAGGGGGCGACGCTGGAGGAGCTCGCCGACCTGGGACGGCGGATCGTGGCCCGCTCCCGCAGCATCGCGGTCGCGGCCCGCGCCCAGACCTCGCCCACCACGCTGAGCCCCGCCTTCGCGCTGGACCAGGGCACCCTCGACTACGGCGTCGGGATCCACGGCGAGCGCGGCATCCGCACCATCGCACGGCCCGCGACCGGCGACCTCGTCCGGCGCATGACCGACGACCTCCTCGACGCGCTGCCCGAGGGACCCGCCGAGGTGCTCGCGCTCGTCAACGGCCTGGGCGCCACCACCGAGCTGGAGCTCAACGCCATCGCCGTGCTGCTCAGCGACGAGCTCACCGCCCGCGGCGTCCGCCCGGTGCTGGTCGTCCCCGGTACCTTCACCGCCGCCCTGGACATGGCGGGCTTCTCCCTCACCCTCACCCGGCTCGACGAGGGATGGGCGGAGCTGTGGACCGCCCTCACCCGGACCCCGCTGGTCCTCCCGCGCCCTTCGCTCGCCCCGGGCCCGCCCGCGCCGGCCGCCGAGCCGGCCGCGACGAGCTCGCCGGTACGCACGCCGCGCACGGGCGGCGACCGCGCGCTGCTCGACCACTACGCCCGCACCGTCACGCAGGTCCGCGACAACCTCACCAAGCTCGACCAGCTCGTCGGCGACGGCGACTTCGGCGACAACCTCGCCGGTGGCGTCCGGCGCGCGGTGAAGCTGGCCGACGAGACCGGCGCGGACGGCACGGCGGCCCTCGCCGACGCCTTCCTCAACGACGTCGGCGGCACCAGCGGCCCGCTGTTCGGCCTCCTCTTCCAGCACCTCGCCACCGCCTCCCCGGCGGACGGCGGATCGCCGCGGGTCGGCGCACTCGCGGAGGCCGCCGCGGGCGGATGCGCCGCCATCCACCGGGTGGGCGGCGCGAGCCCCGGCGACTGCACGCTGGTCGACGCCCTCGCCCCCGCCGCCGAGTCCCTGGCCGCCGCCCGCGATGCCGGCACCGAGGCGCCGCTGACCGAGGCCGCCCAGGCCGCCATCCGCGGCGCCCTGGCCACCGCGTCGCTGCGCCCCCGGCGCGGCCGCGCCAGCTACGTCGGGGACCACGCCCTCGGCGTCCCGGACCCCGGCGCCCTCGCGGTGGCCCTGCTCTTCATGGCCCTGGCGGACATCCACGAGCCCGCCACCGCGCCGCGCCTGCCCGCACCCGGTCACATCACGGTGGTCTGAGGTCGAGGCGCACCCCTGGTCCCGGCATCCACTCTCTGACTAAGGTCAGGGAATGGATGCCGGGCAGATCGATCAGGTACGGCGGTTCAACCGCACCGTCACCGAACGCGTGGGCGTGCTCCACGACCGCTACCTGGGCCGCGACCGGCCCATCGGCGAGGCGCGGCTCCTCTGGGAGATCGGTGAGCGGGGGCAGGACGTACGCAGGCTGCGCGAGCGCCTCGGACTCGACTCCGGCTACGTGAGCCGACTGCTGCGCGCCCTGGAGGCCGACGGCCTGGTGGCGGTGGAACCGCACCCCGGCGACCGCAGGGTCCGCACGGTCCGGCTGACCGACGCGGGGCGGGCCGAGCGCGCCCTGCTCGACGAGCGCAGTGACGAGCTCGCGGGCTCCCTCCTGAAGCCGCTCAACGGCGCGCAGCGCACCCGCCTCGTCGCCGCCATGGCCGAGGTCGACCGGCTGCTCACCGCCGCGACGGTCACCCTGGACGACGTCGACCCCGACCACCCGGACGCCCAGTACTGCCTGCGCTCCTACTTCACCGAACTGCAAGAGAGCTTCGACACCGGATTCGACCCCGCCCTGAGCCTGCTGCCCGACGCGGGCGGACTGCGGCCGCCGGGCGGACTCTTCCTGGTGGCGAGGGTGCACGGCGACCCCGTCGGCTGCGCCGGCCTCAAGCTGCCGCCCGGCTCCCCGGCCGAGATCAAGCGGATGTGGGTCGCGCCCGCGGCGCGCGGCCTCGGGCTCGGCCGCCGCCTTCTCGCCGAACTGGAGACGCTGGCCGCCCGGCACGGCAGCACCCTTCTGCGCCTCGACACCAACAAGGCGCTGGAGGCCGCGATCGGCCTCTACCACTCGTGCGGCTTCCGGGAGGTTCCCGCCTTCAACGACGAGCCGTACGCCCACCACTGGTTCGAGAAGACCCTCACATAGGCTTGATCAACCTATAAGCAAGAGAGATTTGCCTAAAGGCTTTAGGTAAATGCATACTCGTTCATGTCGAACGAGGAGAGCATCATGGTGCGCGTAGGACTGACCACGGAACGCCTGGTCCGGGCCGGGGCGGAGCTGGCCGACGAGGTCGGTTTCGACCAGGTCACCGTCTCGGCGCTCGCCCGCCGCTTCGACGTCAAGGTCGCGAGCCTCTACTCGCACGTGAAGAACTCCCAGGACCTCAAGACCGGGATTGCCCTGCTGGCCCTGGCCGAGCTGGCCGACCGGGGCGCCGACGCGCTCGCCGGACGGGCGGGCAAGGACGCCCTGGCCGCCCTCGCGAACGTCTACCGCGACTACGCCCAGGAGCATCCGGGCCGGTACGCCGCGGCCCAGTTCCGGCTCGCACCGGAGGCCGCCGCCGCGAGTGCGGGCGGTCGGCACGCGGAGATGACACGGGCGATCCTGCGCGGCTACGACCTGTCGGAACCGGACCAGACGCACGCGGTCCGTCTCCTCGGCAGTGTCTTCCACGGCTACGTGAGCCTGGAGCTCGCGGGCGGGTTCAGCCACAGCGCGCCCGGCTCGCAGGAGACCTGGACGCGCGTCATCGACGCCCTCGACGCCCTGCTGCGCAACTGGCCCGCGCCGACCGCGTAGCGCCTGTCCGACGACAGGCCCCGAGACCACCCGCATTGATCAACAGGTTGAGGCAATGAACACCGCAAGGAACACGGCAGTGCATACCGATCAACACTGGACCACCACCCCCGTCACCGCGGAGCTCCTGCGCGGGGCCCTCGACGTCGAGCGCACCGAGCACGGCGTGCTGCCGCACCGGCTGCCCGCCTGGGCCCGCGCGCAGAACAACGACGGCCAGCTGGCCATGGCCGAGTCCCAGCCCTCCGGCGTGCGCCTGGTGTTCCGTACCAGCGCCACCGCGGTCGAGCTCGACACGCTGCCCACCAAGCGGGTCTACGTGGGCGCCCCGCCCCGGCCGGACGGGGTCTACGAACTGCTCGTCGACGGCAGCCCGGTCGACCGCGCGAGCGCGTCCGGCGGCAACACCCTGACCATCGACATGTCCGCGGGGACCGCTGAGCGCACCGCCGGGCGACCCGGCACCGTGCGCTTCACCGAGCGGCTGCCCGACGGCATGAAGGACGTCGAGATCTGGCTGCCGCACAACGAGACCACCGAACTCCTCGCGCTGCGCACCGACGCTCCCGTGGAGCCCGCACCGGTCTCGGACCGCAAGGTGTGGCTGCACCACGGCAGTTCGATCAGCCACGGCTCCGACGCGGCGGGCCCCACCACCACCTGGCCCGCGCTCGCCGCCTCGCTCGGCGGCGTCGAGCTGATCAACCTGGGTCTGGCCGGCAGCGCCCTGCTCGATCCGTTCACCGCCCGCACCCTGCGGGACACCCCCGCCGACCTGATCAGCATCAAGATGGGAATCAACCTCGTCAACGCGGACGTGATGCGGTTGCGCGCCTTCACCCCGGCGATGCACGGCTTCCTGGACACGGTCCGTGAGGGGCACCTCGACACCCCGCTCCTGGTGGTCTCGCCGATCCTGTGCCCCATGCACGAGGACACCCCGGGACCCAGCGCTCCGGACCTCTCCGGCTTCAGCGAGGGCCGGGTCGTGTTCAGGGCCATGGGCGACCCGGCGGAACGGGCGGGCGGCAAGCTCACCCTCAACGTCATCCGCGACGAGCTGGCCCGGATCGTGCGGCAGCGGGCGGCCGACGACCCGAACCTGTACTACCTCGACGGCCGTGAGCTCTACGGCACCGAGGACGCCGCCGAACTGCCGCTGCCCGACCAGCTCCACCCGGACGCGGCCGCGCACCGCCGCATGGGGGAGCGGTTCGCCGAGCGGGCCTTCACGGCAGGAGGAGCCTTCGCCGAAGCGGTCTTCACGGCGGCCGGGTGAGTCACTCGGCCGCTACGCCCGGTGGGCGCGGGCCAGCCGGTGCAGGTCCTGCAGCGCGTCGATGAGCACGGTGTGCCGGTGCCACTTGATCCAGGAGCCGAGGGCGCGGCTCGCGCCGTCCAGCGCCCGCAGCTGCGTCTGGGTGAAGCCGACGAGGGGGCGGGCGTGGTGGGAGGAGATCACGCCGCGGACGATGTCCTGCTCGTCGACGAGGGGGATGCTGTGGCAGGCGCGGCTGCCGGAGGCGAGGATCACGCGCCGTGTGTCGTCGTCGAAACCGGCCGATGAGGCCACCTCTTTGACGGTGACCTGGTGGCTGGCCGCGGCCGCCCGGGAGCACGACGTGTTTCCGTCGACGAACGCGAAGTAGTCGGTGAACTGCCGGGGCAGACCCGCGTGCTTGGCCATGCGCAGGATGTCGTCCTCGACCAGCTGTACGTTCCCCATGTCCGTACCGGTGACGTCCATGACACGGCGCAGCGCGGCGCCGAGGACCTCGCCCTGGTTCGTCGCGTCGAGCGAGCCCGCCCGGAGCACGCCCAGGTCCGGGGTCGGCTGCTGCGCCCGCGCGACGGTCCACGCCGCGGCGCCCGGCGCCGGACCCGGTGTGCGGACGACCGCGGAGGCCAGCTGGTGCAGCTTGATGTTGGCCCGCTGGGAGGCCTGGCGCAGCAGCGCGAACGCCTCCTGCGGTCCCGCGAGCCGGTAGCGCTCGACCAGGATGCCCTCGGCCAGCGCGATCCTGGCGCGGGCACGCGCCTGGACCTGTAGCTCGAAGACCTGATCGCGAAGCTGTTCGGTGGTGGCTTTGAGCAGTTCCACCTCTGCCCTGGGCGACGGCACCCCCTGCGACGCGGACTGATCGTCTGGCGTGGGTGCGAACGGAACGGTCAATCTGTCTCCCATGGCGTCGCCCTGATCCGGCGTTCTCGTGGTTATGTGAGCGGCAGTGGCGCCGACGTGGTCATCGGCCTGGCCCGGATCCGATCACCGGAGGGGCCCGCCCTTCACACTTCCGTGACCGTAACGCGACCGGTTGCCGATGTCATGCTCCCCCCTGCTAACCAGCCGTCGGCGCAGGTGATTCCCGGACGCGGCCCGCTCGGGAAAAGGCCGTGCGGCAGCCCTTGCTTGTTCGTGATGTGACGACTAGTCATATAGCTCATCGAAATACAGGCCATGCCGTGCAGGCACTGAGGGCACCACACCCTGGAGGGCACGTGAAGTTCTCCGTCATCTTCGAGGCACAGCTCGCCGACCCGACCGTCGAACGGGAACACCGGCTCATCCACGACAGCGTCGACCAGGCCGTACTGGCCGAACAGATGGGTTTCGACCGCATATGGGCGGTAGAGCACCATTCACTCAAGTGGTACGCGCACATGAGCGCGCCGGAAATCTTCCTGACCTGGGTCGCCGCGCGCACCAGCACCATCAGGATCGGGCACGGCGTCGTCTGCATGCCGTTCCACTTCAACCATCCGGCGCGGGTCGCCGAACGCGCCGCCATGCTGGACCTGCTCTCCGGCGGGCGGCTCGACCTCGGCGCGGGCCGGGGCGGCACGGAGCAGGAGACGTCGCTGTGCGGGGTCGACAGGGACCGAACGGCGCAGGAGGTCGAGGAGGCGCTGAGGATCATCGGAAAGGCCTGGGAGAAGGAGGAGCTGGAACATCACGGCGAGCTCCTCGACATCGGCCCCCATCCGATCCTGCCGCGCCCCGCGCAGACCCCGCACCCGCCGCTCTTCCTCGCCTGCAGCAGGACCGAGACCCTGACGCAGGCCGCCGAACTCGGCATCGGCGCGCTCGTGATGGGCTTCGCGGGTCCCGAGTCGATCGCCGGAATGCGCCAGGCGTACGACGCCGCGATCGCCGCCCGCACCGACGCGCGGTTCGTGTCGAGCGTCGTCAATGACCACTTCTCCGTGCTCTGCCCGACGATCGTGCTCGACGACGGGGTGGCCGCGCGGCGCGTCGGCATCCGCGGGCAGCGGTTCTTCGCGCAGTCCATCGGGCACTGGTACGGCGGCGCGGGCATCCCCGACGAGGCGGTCGTCGAGGGCGGCGACGAGGCCGCCGAGATGCGCAGGGCGGCCGAACAGGTCGTCGCGCGGCTGCACGAGCACGACATTCCGGTGCGGCCCACCTCGACAGCCACGTTCAACGCCGACCACGCGTACGGCACCGCGGACGATGCCATCGCCTACGTGGAGCGCCTGCGCGACGCGGGGGCCGACGAGATCATGTGCCTCGTCCAGATGGGCACCGTCCCGCAGGAGGCCTGCATGGAGACCCTGCGGCAGTGGGGCGAAAAGGTCATCCCCCACTTCCGGCCCCGGGGAGCGGCCACGCCGTGACGCGACGGAACGACGCGGGCCCCGCCGGGGCGGCCGCGCCCGGCACCGACCGCCTCGACCCCCTGGCCAGGCCCCTCGTGGACGCCCTGACCGCCACCTTCCCCGACCTCGGCGGCACCGTCACCGACGCCGTCGAGGCGCGGCGGATCCTCGCCGCCGCACCCGCACCCGCGCCCGGTGCGGCCCGGCCCGCCGTCGGGCCGGTGGCGGACCGGACGGTTCCGGGGGTGCCGGGCACGCCCGCGATCCCGGTCCGTGTCTACCTCCCGGACCGGGAGCGGCACCCGGGACCCCGCCCGACGGTCGTCTTCCTCCACGGCGGCGGCTACACGCTCTGCGGGCTCGACTCCCACGACGCCACGGCCCGCCGCCTGGCCGCCGGGGCCGGCGCCGCCGTGGTCTCCGTCGGCTACCGCCTCGCGCCGGAACACCGCTTCCCGGCGGCCGTCGACGACGCGTACGCCGCACTGTGCTGGGCCGCGCGCGAAAGCGCCGTGCTCGGCGGCGATCCCCACGCGCTCGTCACCGCGGGGGACAGCAGCGGCGGCGGCCTCGCCACCGCCGTGACGCTCAGGGCGCGGGACGAGGACGGCCCCGCCGTGGCGCTGCAGGTGCTGCTCTACCCCGTACTGGACGCGGCCCAGGACACCACCTCGTACCGCGAGAACGCGCGCGGGTACTTCCTGGCCGCCGCACACATGCGCTGGTTCTGGCGGCAGTACCTCGGGCCCGGCGGGGACGGCACGCATCCCCTCGCCTCGCCGCCGCGCGCCGCCGACCTCACCGGGCTGCCGCCCGCGCACCTCGTCGTCGCGGGCTGCGACCCGCTGCGCGACGAGGGGCTGGACTACGCGGAGCGCCTGCGCACGTCCGGCGTGGCCGTCACCCTGGTCCACCGCCCGCGGATGTTCCACGGCTTCCTCGGCTTCCCGGGGTTGCTGCCCGACGCGAGGCAGGCCCTGGCGGGGGTGGCAAAGGCGATCGACTCCCTCGCTGCCCACAGGAAAAACAGCGGTGGAACAGGGGGTGGCGCAGGATAATTTCCCGAGACCCCCCTTGTCGCGGAGAACCTCGCACGCATACGGTGTTCTGACGCGAGGTTCTCCCGTGGAAGGTGGGTCATGACGGAAATTCTTGTGCAGGCGGGTACGGAGGGTGCGGCTCCTACCGCTGAGGGGCGGGTGGTGGACCACCCGGCGTGGCCGGTGCTCAAGGACGCCGTCGAGGACATCCGGCCCTGGCAGTCGGCGGACGGGTCCATCGACTTCGAGGCGGACGGTGCCCCGGCGAGGAGCATCGCCGAACTCGCCGTGGACCGCGTGATATCCGCGGTCGACGAGCTCTCCCCGCTCCTCCCGCACGACGCGGCGTACCACCGGGCGCTCGTCGCGGACCTGCGCCGCTGGGCCGAGGACGGATTCCGGGTGCCGGACTTCCTCGACTCGCTGCTCGCCTTCCAGCCCGCGGCGCGCCGCGAGGACGGCCTGCAGCACCTGGTCGTCTTCCCGATGTACACGCAGAACGGCAACCCCGACCGCAATTTCGAGGCGGTCGTGCTGCGCATGGTCTGGCCCGACTGGCTGGCCGACCTCGAGCGCACGCGCTACGACAACCCGCTCTTCTGCGGCATCACCTTCGAGGACTTCACCGCCGGGTACGACACGAACTCGGCCGTCCTCTTCCCCGAGACCATCGCGGTGCGCGAGGCCCCCGAGCGCTTCTCCTGGGGCGGCATCTTCTGCGACCGCGAGGCGGCCCGCTTCCGCCGGGTCACCGAGGCCGCCGTGGACCTCCTCGGGCTCGAACTGCCCGACGACATCCGCGAGATGGTCGGCGACCAGGACCGCTGTGAGCAGGCGTTCGTCCTGTGGGACATGGTCCACGACCGCACCCACAGCCACGGCGACCTGCCGTTCGACCCGTTCATGATCAAGCAGCGCCAGCCGTTCTGGATGTACGGCCTGGAGGAGCTGCGCTGTGACCTCACCGCCTTCAAGGAGGCCGTGAAGCTGGAGGCCGAAGGCGTCCCGCAGGCGCGCGACGTGCAGTTCGCCGTCCTCTTCGACCGGATGTTCCGCTTCCCGGTCACCGGCGACCGCGTCAAGAACTACGACGGGCTCGGCGGCCAGCTCCTCTTCGCCTACCTCCACAAGCACGACGTGGTCCGCTGGACCGACAACCAGCTCAGGATCGACTGGGAGCGCGCCCCGCAGGTCACCAACCAGCTGTGCGGCGAGATCGAGGACCTCTACCGGGCCGGCATCGACCGCCCGAAGCTCGTCCACTGGTTCGCGGCGTACGACCTGGTCTCCCGGTATCTCGCCCCGCACCCCGGATCGCGCTGGGCCAAGGGCCCCGACGCCCTGGACACCTCGCTGCCGCCGCGCAAGCTCGTCGACGAGGTGCTTCCCGACGAGTTTCCGCTCAGCATGTTCTATGAGGCGCTCTCCAAGAAGCTGAAGAACGTGATCGCCTCCACCAAGGGGATCACCGCTTCTTCGAGCGCCGAGAAGGCCGCCGCGTGAGCGGCCGCCAGGAGGAGGCGAGGACCATGTCCGCACTCGATGGAGCCGTGATCGCGGTGGCCGGAGCGGCCGGCCCCGCGGGCCGCGCCACCCTGCTCAGGCTGGCCGAGGCAGGGGCCACGGTCGTGGCGTCGGACGCCGACCCCGCGCGCCTCGCCGAAGCGGTGGACGCCGCGCGGTACGCGCACGGCGGGGCGACCGTCATCGGAGACACGGTCGATCTGCTGGATCTGGACGCGGCCCGCGAGTGGGCGACGCGCGCGGAGAAGGAGTTCGGGCGGATCGACGGCCTGGTCCACCTCGTCGGCGGCTGGCGCGGCAGCAAGAGCTTCGCCGAGACCGACCTCGCGGACTGGGACCTCCTGGAGAAGCTCCTGATCCGTACCGTGCAGCACACCTCGCTCGCCTTCGAGGACGGTCTGCGGCGCAGCGACCGCGGCCGCTATCTGCTGATCAGCGCGGCGGGCGCGAGCAAGCCGACCGCGGGCAACGCGGCGTACTCCGCCTCCAAGGCGGCGGCCGAGGCCTGGACGCTCGCCCTCGCGGACGCCTTCCGCAAGGCGGGGGGCGAGGACGGCCCGCGCGCGGCGGCTGCCATCCTGGTGGTCAAGGCGCTGGTGCACGACGCGATGCGCGCGGAGCGGCCCAACGCGAAGTTCGCGGGCTTCACGGACGTCAAGGAGCTGGCCGAGGCCATCGCCGGTGTCTGGGAGAAGTCCGCCGGTGAAGTGAACGGAAACCGCTTGTGGCTGACCGAGAAGCCGTGACCGCGCGCGATACGACCGCTCGTGACGACATGCCCGTGAACCCCCCGAAGACCGACGCCCGGCGCCGGCACGACCCGGAACTGCGCGGCTTCGCGAGCGACAACTACGCGGGCGCCCACCCGGAGGTCATGGCGGCCCTGGCGCTCGCCAACGGCGGCCACCAGATCGCCTACGGCGAGGACGACTACACGGACCACCTCCAGCAGGTGATCCGCGGCCACTTCGGCCCCACCGCGGAGGCCTTCCCGGTCTTCAACGGCACGGGGGCGAACGTGGTGGCGCTCCAGGCGGTCACGGACCGCTGGGGCGCGGTGATCTGCGCCGAGTCCGCGCACATCAACGTGGACGAGGGCGGCGCCCCCGAGCGCATGGCGGGCATCAAGCTGCTGACCGTGCCCACGCCCGACGGCAAGCTCACCCCGGAGCTCATCGACCGCCAGGCGTTCGGCTGGGACGATGAGCACCGCGCGATGCCGCAGGTCGTCTCGATCGCGCAGAACACCGAACTGGGCACGCTCTACACGCCCGACGAGATCCGCGCGATCTGCGACCACGCGCACCAGCTCGGCATGAAGGTGCACCTCGACGGCTCCCGCATAGCCAACGCCGCGGCCGCGCTCGACGTCCCCATGCGGACCTTCACGAACGCGGTGGGCGTCGACATCCTGTCGCTGGGCGGCACCAAGAACGGTGCGCTCTTCGGCGAAGCGGTCGTGGTCATCAACCAGGACGCCGTCCGCTCCATGAAGCATCTGCGCAAGATGTCCATGCAGCTCGCCTCCAAGATGCGCTTCGTCTCGGTGCAGTTGGAGGCGCTGCTCGCCAAGGACCTGTGGCTGCGCAACGCGCGGCACGCGAACGAGATGGCGCAGCGCCTCGCGGAAGGCGTCCGGTCCGTGCACGGCGTGGAGATCCTCTACCCCGTACAGGCCAACGCCGTCTTCGCCCGCCTGCCGCACGACGTGAGCGAGCGCCTGCAGAAGCGCTACCGCTTCTACTTCTGGGACGAGGCGGCCGGTGACGTCCGCTGGATGTGTGCGTTCGACACCCGCGAAGAGGACGTCGACGGGTTCCTGGCGGCGCTCAAGGAAGAGATGGCGCGCTAGGAACCAGGTCTGCATAGGTATACGGCCGTCCGCAAAGTCATTGACGTGCGGTCGGCCGTATTCCTATGCTCCCGTGGCATGCGACTGATCCAGGAAAACCCTGACCTGTCGGCGTACTTGGCCGCCGACGAGGTCGTCGACCACCACCACCCGCTGGTCCGCGAGACGGCGGCCGCTCTCGCAAAGTCATCCGCCGATACGTACGACTACGCGCGCGCCGCCTTCGAGTTCGTGCGCGACGCCGTGCCGCACTCGCAGGACGCGGGCCGCACGGAGGTCACCTGGCGCGCCTCCGACGTCCTGCGGGAGCGCACCGGCATCTGCACCGCCAAATCGCACGCCCTGGCCGCCCTGCTGCGCGCCGAGGACATCCCGACGGCGTTCTGCTACCAGCGGCTGCGGGACGACAACACCAGCGGCTACTCCCTGCACGGCCTGGTCGCCGTACGCCTCGACGGCGCCTGGCACCGGCAGGACCCGCGCGGCAACGTACCCGCCGGTGTCGACGCGCAGTTCCGTCTTGGCGAGGAGCGGCTGGCCTGGCCGGTGGACCCGGCGGCCGGTGAGGTGGACTACCCGGCCCTCTACGCCGAACCGAGCCCGGTGGCGCTGCGCGCGCTCAAGGAGGCCACGGACCGGCCGCACCTCTGGCGCATCTACCCCGCCCGGCTGTGAGGGGCGAGCCGTGACGGAGCGGTCCGGTCAGGTCGCCTCGGCGGCCTTCACCTCGGCTGGGGTCGGCGCCGTGCCGCCCAGGTGTGCCGGCATCCACCACGTGTCGTCGGGGCCCTTGGGGCGCACCGGGTAGGCGCGCTGGGCGGCCTCGAGGAGCTCCTGGCAGCGCTCGCGAAGGCGTCGCGTGATCGCGCCCGCGTACTGGTCCTTCGGCGCTTCCACCGGCTCACCGACGCGGATCGTGATCGGGATGTGGCTGCGCTTGAAGTTGCGCGGCTGCCCCTTGGTCCACAGTCGCTGCGTGCCCCACAGTGCCATCGGGACCAGCGGGACCCCGGCCTCCTGCGCCAGCCGCGCGGCGCCCGACTTGAACGTCTTCAGCGTGAACGACGGCGAGATCGTCGCCTCGGGAAAGACGCCGATGATCTCACCCGAACGCAGCGAGTCGAGCGCGTGCTGGTAGGCGGTCTCACCCTGCTTGCGGTCCACGGGAATGTGCTTCATTCCGCGCATCAGCGGCCCGGAGATCCTGTGCCGGAACACCGACTCCTTGGCCATGAAGCGCACGAGCCGCTTCTGCGGAAGCGCGGCGAGACCGTCGAAGATGAAGTCGAGGTAGCTGATGTGGTTGCTGACGAGGACAGCGCCGCCCGTGCGTGGGATGTTCTCCGACCCCTTGCAGTCGATCTTCAGGTCCCATGCCTTGAACAGGGTTTTCGCGGCACCGATGACCGGACGGTAGACAAGCTCTGCCATGGGTGGGGAGGGCCCTTCGTTTCTCTGCCGGGGGAGGGGGCTCCCGGCGGGAGGTTACGCAGCCGTAGGTTTTTCGGCGTTGCGCAGATCGTGCCCCAAGAACGGACGACTGACCAGCCTTGGTGCCCCCGACCCGGGAGATTCTCGTCACGTAGGAATGTTTGCGGGCCCGAAGGCGCTGTACCGGGGAGTGACCGGAGCGAGGCCCTGGGGGCGGGAGGCAGAAGTGCCAGGACACGACACCGGGCGGCGGCTCGGCGCGGCCGACATCGGTGAGCGGCTGGGGGAGCGGGCGACGCTCGTCCAGTTCTCCAGCGCCTTCTGCCAGCCTTGCCGTGCGACGCGCAGGGTCCTCGCGGACGTGGCCGCGCTGGTCCCGGGGGTCTCCCACGTCGAGATCGACGCCGAGGCCGAGCTCGATCTCGTACGGGAACTGCGCGTGGTGAAGACACCCACCGTCCTCGTCCTGGACGCGGCCGGACGCGAGGTGCGCCGCGCGGCCGGGCAGCCCCGCAAGGCCGATGTCATCGCCGCGCTGGGGGAGGCCGTGTGACCGGACGCCCCGCAGGTCACAGTCGTCGGCGGGCGTTGCGGCCGTGACGCATCTTTCATCTCCCGGAAAGGGCTTGACTGCATGTGGCAGCTATCGCGAGCCTGCTTCCATGCCCCGGGACCTCCTGTTGTACGAGCGCGTCCACGTGGACCTCGCCCGCCATGCCAGCGCGCGCTGTCCGCAGTGCTGAGCACCGACGTCTTCGCTCGTACCTCCGGCAGAAGGACAACCCCATGACGGCATCGCCGGCCCTCAGTGCCCCCCGTCCCGCCACCCCCGATCTGCTGCGCTCGGTCTTCCGGCAGCACGCCGCGGGTGTCGCCGTGATCACCGCCGCCCGCGGCTCCCGCCCGGTCGGCTTCACCGCCACCTCGCTCGCCTCGGTCTCCGCCGAGCCGCCGGTGGTCTCGTTCGGCATCGGCACCGGCTCCTCCAGCTGGCCCACGGTCTCCGAGGCCGAGTTCGTCGGCGTCCACATACTCGGCGAGCACCAGAAGGAGCTCGCCGCGACGTTCGCGCGCAGCGGGGCCGACCGCTTCGGCCCGTCCACGAGCTGGCGCGCGGGGCCCGAGGGGGTCCCCGTCCTCGACGGCGCGCTGGCCTGGCTGGTGTGCCGGGTCGTCGCGCGCGTGCCCGCGGGCGACCACCGCATCGTGCTCGCCCAGGCCGTCGTCGGCGACGGCGTCGACGACGGGCGCCCGCTCCTCTACCACCAGGGGCGCTTCAACGCTCTGCGCGACTGAGAGTTCCCGCCCGGCAGGGTTCCGCCCGATTACGGAGCGTTGGGAAGGTCACAGTTCAAAGCGCTTGCTCAGGGGGAATGAACTGGGTGTACTCATGAGTAATATTTCGGTCGGAGCGGGGGCCGCCCCGACCGGGATCCGCCGCTTCAGGCGCCTATGCTGCCTGCAAGAAGGCAGTAGCCATCAGCCTAGGCAGCAGCCCAGTAAAGACGATGCAGTAGGAGACCCGGCGTGAGCTTGAGGATCGTTGTCTGTGTGAAGTACGTGCCCGACGCCACCGGCGACCGGCACTTCGCCGATGACCTGACCGTCGACCGGGACGACGTCGACGGTCTGCTGTCCGAGCTCGACGAGTACGCGGTCGAGCAGGCGCTGCAGATCGCCGACGAGGCGGACGACGCGGAGATCACCGTGCTGACCGTCGGCCCCGAGGACGCCAAGGACGCGCTGCGCAAGGCGCTCTCCATGGGCGCCGACAAGGCCGTCCACGTCGAGGACGACGATCTGCACGGCACCGACGTGATGGGCACCTCGCTGGTGCTCGCGAAGGCCATCGAGAAGACCGGCTACGACCTGGTCATCACCGGCATGGCCTCGACCGACGGCACCATGGGCGTGCTGCCGGCGATCCTCGCGGAGCGCCTCGGCGTCCCGCAGGTCACGCTGCTCTCCGAGGTCTCCGTCGAGGACGGCACCGTCAAGGGCCGCCGTGACGGCGACGCCGCCAGCGAGCAGCTGGAGGCCTCCCTGCCGGCCGTCGTGTCCGTGACGGACCAGTCGGGCGAGGCCCGTTACCCGTCGTTCAAGGGCATCATGGCCGCCAAGAAGAAGCCGGTGGAGTCGCTCGACCTGGGTGACCTGGACCTGGAGGCCGAAGAGGTCGGCCTCGAGGGCGCCTGGACCAAGGTCGACTCCGCCACCGAGCGTCCGGCCCGCACGGCCGGCACGATCGTCAAGGACGAGGGCGAGGGCGGCAAGCAGCTCGCCGAGTACCTCGCGGGCCAGAAGTTCATCTAGCCGCCGGCGGGCCCGGGGCTCACCCCGGGCCGGCCCAGAGGCTCGCAGAGCCCGCCAACCGCCCCCAGATTCTTCGCACTCGCAGGAGATTGAAGTCCCATGGCTGAAGTTCTCGTCTACGTCGACCACGTGGACGGCGCCGTCCGCAAGCCCACCCTGGAGCTGCTGACCCTGGCCCGCCGCATCGGCGAGCCCGTCGCCGTCTCCCTCGGCACCGGCGCCGAGGCCACCGCCGCCACGCTCGCCGAGCACGGCGCGGTCAAGGTCCTCACCGCGGACGCTCCCGAGTTCGCCGACTACCTCGTCGTACCGAAGGTGGACGCGCTGCAGGCCGCGTACGAGGCCGTCTCCCCGGCCGCCGTGCTCGTCCCGTCGTCCGCCGAGGCCAAGGAGATCGCGGCCCGTCTCGCGGTCCGCATCGGCTCCGGCATCATCACCGACGCCGTCGACCTCGAGGCCGGCGACGAGGGCCCGGTGGCCACGCAGTCCGCGTTCGCCGCCTCGTACACCACCAAGTCCCGCGTCTCCAAGGGCACCCCGGTCATCACGGTCAAGCCGAACTCGGCCGCCGTGGAGGCCGCCCCGGCCGCGGGCACCGTCGAGGCCCTCACGGTCTCCTTCTCCGAGAAGGCCACCGGCACCAAGGTCGTCTCGCGCACCCCGCGCGAGTCGACGGGCCGCCCCGACCTGACCGAGGCCGCCATCGTGGTCTCCGGCGGCCGCGGCGTGAACGGTGCCGAGAACTTCGCGATCATCGAGGCGCTCGCCGACTCGCTCGGTGCCGCCGTCGGCGCCTCGCGCGCCGCGGTCGACGCCGGCTGGTACCCGCACTCCAACCAGGTGGGCCAGACCGGCAAGTCGGTCTCCCCGCAGCTGTACATCGCCTCGGGCATCTCCGGCGCGATCCAGCACCGCGCGGGCATGCAGACCTCGAAGACCATCGTGGCCATCAACAAGGACGCCGAGGCCCCGATCTTCGACCTGGTCGACTACGGCGTGGTCGGCGACCTCTTCGAGGTCGTCCCGGCGCTCACCGACGAGGTCAAGTCCCGCAAGGGCTGAGCCCGTCGTACGTCCGAGGCCCTCGTCCCCGCGGTGCGCGGGGGCGGGGGCCTCGGCGCGTCACAGCGTCAGCGTCGCCTGGACCGGCAGGTGGTCGCTCGGGTACTGCCCGCCGAGCGTGAACGTGTTCATCGACGCGGCGTGGACCTGCGCCGTCGGCCGGGTGAGGACCCAGTCGATCCGGCCGCCGTCCGGAGTGAGCGCCGCGTAACCGTGGAACGTGCCGTACGCCTTGCCGCGCTCCTTCGCCGCGTCCCAGGTGTCGACGAGCCCGGCGGCCAGCATGGTGTCGTACACCGGGTTCTTGTGGGCCACCGCGTTGAAGTCGCCCGTCACGACCACCGGCCGGGACGCGTCGAAGCGGCCGATCCGCTCGGCGAGCAGCGTCGCCGAACGCGCGCGTGCGTTCTGGCTGACGTGGTCGAAGTGGGTGTTGAGGACGTACAGCTGGGTGTTGGTGATCCGGTCGAGGAAGCGGACCCAGGTGGCCATGCGGGGCGAGTTGGCCCCCCAGGTGTTGGACGCGATGAGGCTCGGGGTGTCGGAGAGCCACAGGTGCTCGTACTCCAGCGGGGCCAGCCTGCGGGTGTCGTAGAAGACGGCCATGAACTCGTCGCGGCTGCCGCCCCCGACGCCCGTGCCGATCCAGTCGTAGTCGGCGCCGAGATCGGCCTCGATGTCCTGCAGCTGGTAGTACAGGCCTTCTTGGGAGCCGATCACGTGCGGCTTGGCGCGGAGCAGCAGCTCCCGGGTCACCGGGCGGCGTGCGGACCAGGGGTGCGGCTGTCTGCTGCTCGCGAAGCGCAGGTTGAACGACATCACGTCGAGGCGGGCGTCCGGCGCCGGAGCGGCGTGTGCGGGGCCCGCCGAAAGCGCCGTGCCGAACAGCGGGAGGGCCGCGCCCGCGGCGAGCGCGCGCAGGCCACTACGGCGCGAGAAGGGGGAGTCGATCGGCACAGGTCTCCTTGTGTTCGGGCCGCGCGGCCGGCACCGGGGGCGCGGGGAGGATGGGGACACCCTGTCCGTGTCGGCGGCCCGCGAGGGGCCGGGACACGCGTGAATGCGGCCGGTCGGCTACGGATGCAGGACACGGGAAGGTGTTGACCAGCAGGAAGGTCGCGGATAACTTCGCTATACGGATTGTTGATTCCGTGGAGCGGAAATGTCGGGCGCGGCACCGAGCGTGTGGAGGATGCAGGAATGGGTCAGCAAGAGCAGGTGGCAACGAGCCTCGCCGGAGCGGTCAGCGAGGGCATCAGCGCTTCCCTCGCCCCCGTGGACGCGGAGCTCGCGCGCCGCTACCCCGGAGACCCCGGCACCCGCCAGCCCGTCCACACCGTGTACGTCCCCGGCGAGCAGTTCGACGCCGACTCGATCCGCACCTGGGGCGACAAGGCGCTCGCGATGCTCGACGAGCACGCCCCGGACGCCGCCTCCTTCGCCGCGGTCCTCGGCCTGACCGACGACCTCGCCGACGCCGTCTACACGCGCGTGCGCACCAAACTGGAGCGCGAGCCGGTCGAAGACCTGCGCATCGACTTCGAGGACGGCTACAAGGGCGCCGACGAGGACCAGGACGCCGCCCGCGCGGCCCGCCTCGTCGCCGAGGCGTACCGGAACGGCACCGCCGCCCCGTACATGGGCATCCGCATGAAGTGCATGGAGGAGGCGGTACGCGACCGAGGCATCCGCACCCTCGACATCTTCCTGTCCGGCCTCATGGAGGCGGGCGGCCTCCCCGACGGCCTCGTCCTGACGCTGCCCAAGGTGACGTACCCCGAGCAGGTCACCGCGATGGTGCGGCTCCTGGAGGAGTTCGAGAAGGCGCGCGGCCTGGAGCGCGGCCGCATCGGCTTCGAGATCCAGATCGAGACGAGCCAGTCCATCCTCGCCACCGACGGCACCGCCGCCGTCGCCCGCATGATCCAGGCCGCCGAGGGCCGCGCCACCGGCCTGCACTACGGCACCTTCGACTACAGCGCCTGCCTCCACGTCAGCGCCGCCTACCAGGCCAGCGACCACCCGGCCGCCGACCACGCGAAGGCCGTCATGCAGGTCGCCGCCGCCGGCACCGGAGTCCGCGTCTCCGACGGCTCCACCAACGTCCTGCCCGTGGGCACCACCGAGCAGGTCCACGACGCCTGGCGGCTGCACTACGGCCTGACCCGGCGCGCCCTGGCCCGCGCCTACTACCAGGGCTGGGACATGCACCCCGGCCACATCCCCACCCGCTACGCCGCCGTGTTCGCGTTCTACCGCGAGGGCTTCGAGGCCGCCGCCGCACGCCTGGCCGCCTACGCCGGTCACCACGAGGGCGGCGCCGTGGCCGACGAGCCCGCCACCGCCAAGGCCCTCGCCGGCTACCTGCTGCGCGGCCTGGACTGCGGCGCCCTCGACGCCGGCGAGGTCACCCGCCTCACCGGCCTCACCCTGGCCCGCCTGCAGGGCTTCTCGGGCCCGCGCCGCGGCGACCTCACGGGATCGGGCAAGTAACACCGGAGCTCGGCCGTCACTGCTGCCCCGTAGTCTGTACGCCACGGAAAGTGGTGTCGCAGGAACGGGGCAGCGGTGCATTCGGGGGACCAGGAACAGACGGACGGGGTCGGCAGACTCCTCGCCGGGCGCTATCGCGTCGTGGCTCAGCTGGGACGCGGCGGCATGGGCGTGGTGTGGCGCGCCGTCGACGAGGTGCTGCACCGCGAGGTCGCGGTCAAGGAACTGCGCACGTACACGGACGCGGCCGGCCCCGAACTCGCCGACCTGCGGGTGCGGATGCAGCGCGAGGCCCGCGCGGCCGCCCGCGTGCGCCACTCCGGCGTGGTCGCCGTGCACGACGTCGCGGAGGTCGACGGACGGCCGCTCATCGTCATGGAGCTCGTCGACGGCCCCTCCCTGGACGACGTCCTGCGCGACCGCGGCACCCTCGGCCCCCGCGAAGCCGCCGGTATCGGCGCCAAGGTCATGGAGGCCCTGGCCGCCGCGCACCGCGCGGGCGTACTGCACCGGGACGTGAAGCCCGGCAACATCCTCCTCGAAGCCGGCGGCCGCGTCGTCCTCACCGACTTCGGCATCGCCACGATGGACGACCCCGGCGACGGCTCGTCCACCCACCTCACCCGCAGTGGCGAACTGATCGGCTCGCTCGACTACTTGGCGCCCGAGCGCGCCCAGGGCCACGAGCCGGGACCCGCATCCGACGTCTGGGCGCTCGGCGCCACGCTGTACGCCGCGGTCGAGGGCTCCTCGCCCTTCCGCCGTACGTCGACGTGGTCCACGCTCACCGCGATCGTGGTCGATCCGCTCCCCGAGCCCCGACGCTCGGGGCCCCTGACCTCCGTACTGCAACAGCTCATGCACAAGGACCCGCAGGCGCGCCCGGACGCGGAAACGGCGCGGCTGCTGCTCGCCGACGTGGCGGCGGGAGCGCACGCCCCCGCTGCGCGGGAGCCCGCGCCGGGACCGTACGGGACCACGGAACGCAGCATCCCCAGCACGCCCCCGCCAGGCTTCGGCCCCCCGCCCGCCGCGACACCGCCCGCCGCGACACCGCCCTCTCTGCCACCGCAGGGCCACGCCGCCCCCGCGAGCCGCGCCGAGACGCGCTCCACCGCCCGGCGCCCGCGCCGCGGCCGTGCCCTGCTCGCCGCCGCCGCGGTCACCGTCGTCCTGGCGGCCACCGGAGCGGCCGTGGCGTTCCTCGGTGGCGAGGAGGACAGCGGCAGTCGGGCCCGGCAGGACGTGGGTGCGGGCGGCGAGGGCCCGGCCGGGGACGACGACAGCCGCGGCCCGCTCGGCGGCGGGTCGAAGCGCCCCGAGCCGTCGGGGCAGGGCGACAAGAAGGCCCGCGAGCCGGACCGGAAGCCGTCCGGCGACACCGGCAAGGCCGACAAGGCCGACGACAAGGACCGCAAGCACCGCCCGGCCAAGGGCGCCGACGGAAAGGACGACGACGGGTCCCCCTCGCGCCCCGACCCCACCGGCAAGCCCACCGCGGGCGGCTCCGGAGGATCGTCGGACAGCGGTGACGGCGCCGCACCGGCCTGTCATCCGGCAGGCGGCGGCAAGTACGACTGCCAGGTGTGGCGCACCGCGAAGTCGTACACGGCGGGCGGCGCCCCGGCGGGCACGCTGAACTCGGGCACCAACTACTTCTACTGCCAGCAGAACCTGGGCCGCCGCGAGACGTACGGCCGCTGGACGAACGTCTGGTGGGCCAGGACGGACGACGACAGCGGCAACACCGGCGTCTTCGTCAGCGACGTCTACCTCAAGGGCGGCGACAACGACAAGCCGCTGCCCGGCCTGCCCACGTGCTGACGCCGGATACCGACGAGCTGTACGCGCGTGTCGAGGCCGCCGCGGCGGGCACGCCGTACTGGCTGCGGCGGACGGAGCAAGGGTTCGACCTGTACGTGGACGTCCCTCGAACGGGCCGTGAGGAGCGGCTGCACACCTACCGCGTCGCACTGCGCCCGCCGGAGAAGACCTTCACCATGACGGACGTCGTACGGACCGTGCGGCGCGGCCCGTTCGGAGCGTCGAGCACCACGGTGGAGACAGGCCGCGTCCGGTACCGGACGTGGGGCCGATCGCCGGACGGCAGTGAGCGGCACGCCTTCTCCTCCGCCGACGGCCACCGGTTGATCCGGACCGCGGCCGGGGGACTGGGCTGGGCCGAACTCAAGCCCGCCGCGCAGCGGGCCGCCCTGGTCGCCGGAGCCGTCGGCGGCCTCATCGCGGTCGGCGTGCTGATCGGTCTCGCGGTGGCCTTCTGGCCCTGAGCGCCTGTCTCTGAGGGCCTGTGGCGCGCTCCGAGCCCCGTGAAACCCCGGCCTCAGCCCGCCGGCGGCAGCTCGCCCGATCCGCGCGTGATGAGCCGTGTCGGCAGCTCCACCCGCTCCGGGGCCTCCGAAGCACCGTCCAACTGCCGGAACAGTCGCTCGGCCGCCGTCCTGCCCAGCTGCGCCGCGTCCTGCGCGACGACGGTGACGCCCGGGCTCAGCAGATCCGCGAGTTCGATGTCGTCGAAGCCGACGAGGGCCACCGGGCGGTCGAGCGCGGCCAGGACGCGGACGACCGTCACCGTCACACGGTTGTTGCCCGCGAAGACCGCCGTGACCGGCTCGGGGCCGCTCAGCATCTCCTCGGCCGCCGCGCGCACCCGCTCCGGATCGGTGACGCCGAGCGAGACCCACTCCTCGTCGACCGGGATGCCCGCGTCCTCCATCGCGGCGCGGTAGCCGCGCAGCCGCTCTATGGCGGTATGGATGCGCGGCTGGTCGCCGATGAAGCCGATGCGGCGGTGACCGTGCGCGATGAGGTGCGCGACGCCGTCCCGCGCGCCGCCGAAGCTGTCGGAGAGCACCACGTCGGCGTCGATCTTCCCGGCGGGCCGGTCGACGAAGACGGTGGCGACACCGGCGGCGATCTCCGGCTCCAGATAGCGGTGGTCGTCCCCGGCCGGGATCACCACGAGCCCGTCCACCCGCCGCGCGCACAGCGCGAGCACCAACTCCTGCTCGCGGTCCGGGTCCTCGGCGCTCGACCCGTTGATGAGCAGCGCGCCGTGCGCCCGGGCGACCTCTTCGACGGCGCGGCTGAGCGGTCCGTAGAAGGGGTCGGCGAGGTCCTCCAGGACGAGGCCGATGCTCGCGGTGCGGCCCTTGCGCAGCACGCGCGCACTGTCGTTGCGGCGGAAGCCCAGGGCCTCGATGGCCTCCTGGACGCGGCGTTCGGTGTCGGGCGTGACGCCCGGTTCGCCGTTCACGACGCGCGACACGGTCTTCAGGCCGACCCCCGCGCGCGCGGCGACGTCCTTCATAGTCGGCCGGTTGCCGTACCGGTTCTCGGGTCGTCGGGCGGCGGTCTCGGCCACGGTGCGCAGTCCTGTCCTGTCGTACGAAGTCGTCCACGGAGTAGTCCACGGGGTCCCCATGGGACGTCCACGCTTCTTTCACGGGGGCCGTCCATGAGCATGTGGCGTCGAGCATAGGGCCTGGACAACGTTGTCAGATGCAGGGGAGACTGACCTTCGCACTCTCCGGCCTGCCGATACACCAGGAGACCCGACACAGATGCACATGGACCTCGTCGCCGCACTCGACATCGGCGGCACCAAGATCGCCGGAGCCCTGGTGGACGGCCGCGGCCGGATCCTCCTGCGCGCGCAGCGGCCGACTCCCGCGCGCGAGGACGGCGACACTGTGATGCGGGCGGTCGAGGAGGTCGTCGGGGAGCTGACGGCGGGTGAACCGTGGGGCCGGGTCAGGGCCGTGGGCATCGGCAGCGCGGGCCCCGTCGACGCGTCGGCCGGCACGGTCAGCCCCGTCAACGTCCCCGGCTGGCGCGGCTACCCGCTCGTCGACCGCGTGCGCGCGGCCACCGGCGGCCGTCCCGTCGCCCTGGTCGGCGACGGCGTGGCGATGACCGCCGCGGAACACTGGCAGGGCGCCGCCCGCGGCCACGACAACGCTCTGTGCATGGTCGTGTCGACGGGTGTCGGCGGCGGCCTCGTCCTGGGCGGCAAGCTGCACCCGGGCCCCACCGGCAACGCGGGCCACATCGGCCACATCAGCGTGGACCTCGACGGCGACCCCTGCCCGTGCGGTGCGCGCGGCTGCGTCGAGCGGATAGCCAGCGGCCCCAACATCGCGCGCCGCGCCGTGGCGAACGGCTGGGTCCCGGGGCCCGACGGCGACACCTCCGCGGCGGCGGTGGCGACCGCGGCCCGCGCCGGGGACCCGGTCGCGGTCGCGTCCTTCGAGCGGGCGGCGCAGGCGCTGGCCGCGGGCATCGCCGCCACGGCCACGCTCGTCGAGATCGACATCGCGGTGATCGGCGGGGGAGTGGCGAAGGCGGGCGACGTCCTCTTCACGCCGCTGCGCAAGGCTCTGCGGGACTACGCCACGCTCTCCTTCGTCCAACGGCTGACGGTGGCACCCGCGTTGATGGGCACGGACGCGGGCCTGGTGGGAGCTGCGGCGGCCGCACTCGACATCGAGCCGAGCGCGGCTGTGGGCGTGCGGTCGACGGTGGGTGGCTGACTCTCCGGGAGGAGGGCCATCTCCGGGAGGGGGGAGGGCCACCGTCCGGCGCGCGGACCGGGGATCAGTGGGTCGTTTCCGCGCGCCGGGCCGGGGATATGGCACAGGCTCTCAGCTTGTTCTTTATCTACCAGGATCTTCCGGGCTTGCCGATGGCCTTGAGACTGTCGGGGCGTTTGACGGTTTTGCCGACGTCGTAGCGGGGTGCCCGGTGTTTGTTCTTGGCGCCGGGAGGCCGTCCGGGGCCGGCTCCTCGGGGTTTGGGAACACGGGTCGGGCAGGCGAGGTGAGCGCGGATGTTCCTGAACCCCCGGCGGACCCGGGCCGGGGTGAGCCGGTCGGGGGCGGTGGGTTTTTCCCAGGGCCGGCGGAGGTCGGCGGCGAGTGGACGGGCAAGTCGGAGCTGGGTGTGGGCGACGATCAGGATCCAGGTCCAGCGGTCCGCTGCTTCGGGAGTGCGGAGTTTCGGGGTGGTCCAACCGAGGGTCTGCTTCACGAAGCGGAAGGTGTGCTCGAGGTCGAAGCGGCGGAGGAATGCCTGCCAGAAACGGTCCACGTCATTCCGGGTAGCGCCGGTCTTGGAGGACCACAACCACACCGGTGGGGCATCTCGGTCCTTCGATAGATGTTCAACCTCCAGCCGGATCAACGTGCCTTCCACCAAGGGAAGTTCACCGTCGTGGTCGAGCCAGGAGGAGCGGTGGGTGAGTCTCGGGTGGACCCGGTCCCATACCTGGGTTTCGGCCCTGCCGTAGTTGGTGGTGTCGGTGACGGTCGTGATAACGGGCTCGGGCCAGGTCTCCGGCTTGGTGAAGTGGAATTCCGGGCCGTGCTTGGGCGGGCGTCCGCCCTTCGGGTCGTAAACGCGGGGTGGTTTTGGCAGCCGCATGACGCGGTCGGAGCGGACCCGGCCGACCAGCTCGACGGGGAGGTCACGCAGGACCCAGGCCAGGCGGGTGACGTCGTAGCCGGCATCGCTGACGATCACGATATGCGGGTCGCCGTTCCGCCAATGCCCTGCGGCGATGAGCCTCTCGACGACACCCCGCAGCTGGTCAGCGGTGATCGCGGTCGCGTCGTCCGCCGGTCCGAGTCGGACCGCGTCGAGGATCGCGGTCCAGGACGTGGCGCCCGGCTCCAACACGGCGACGAAGGAGTAGGGCCAGCCCGGAATGAATTGTGACGCCGTCTTCGCACGGCCGTAGACGTGGCAGAACAGACGGTCCGCTGAGCAGGGCGCGTCCGAGCGGAGCCACGGTGACACATCGACCGCCAGGACCAGACGGCCGCCGTCGAACCGCGGCAGCGACAACCCGGCCAGCACCGTCCGCAGCCGATCGACGTCGATCCGGCCGTGGTTCAGCCCGCCATACATCGCTCCGTGCCCACGACGATGCTCGGGCAGCAGCGTCAAGTCCACCGGAGACTTCACCGCACCGTCCGCACACAGCACCGCATCCACCAACTCGAACAACTCGTCGCGCCGAGTGGTCAGACACTCGTAAAACTCGCCCCGGAAGCGTGACGCTTCCGCGAACGCTTCCCTCCGGACAGCATCAGGCAGCAGACTCACCCTCACGGCCTTCGTCGTGGTCACGTGCACCTTGGTCGGAGCACACGATCAGACGAAGGCCGCCTCCACGTCCGGCAAATCACCAGGTGAGCGACCCAGTTCTAGTCACTGTTCGAGGCCGGTAGGTAAAGAACAAGCTCAGCAGCTCAGCTTCGCCTCCGCCCAGTCGCCGTGGTCCGAGTCGATGCCGTCGCCGCCGTCCGTGGCGACGAGGCGTACGACCCGGGCACCGGTCACGTCCGCGGTCAGCTCCCGGGCGGGCAGGGCGTTGGTGAGCGTGCCGGTCGAGGCGGCCTTCTCGCCGTCCGCCCAGATCTCGAAGGCGACCGTGCCCTTCGTGCCCTTCTCGTCGTCGACGCCCACCTGCGCGGTGACCTGCTCGCAGGCGGCTCCGGTGTAGTACTCGACGGCGCTCTGCGCGTGCACTCCGAGACCCTTCGCGTACACCTTCCCACCGATGGTGATCGGCTTTCCGTCGCCCGGGCGCTCCTCGCCGTTGCTGGTGTCGCGCTCCACGGGTCCCCAGCCGTTGGTCGTCGAGAGCCAGGGCAGACCGCTCAGCGACGAACTGCCCGCGGGTGGCGCGACGACCACCCGCGAGGTGAGCGGCAGCACCTGCTCGACGCGCGTGCCCCGCGGCGAGCGGTAGGTGACCTTGAGGGGTATCTCGTACGGTCCCGCCTTCGCGCCCGCGGGCGGGGTGACCGACCAGGACGTGGCGAGCGTCCGGCCGGTCCGCAGCGAACCCGCCGTGCTCGGCGTGGTGGCCCGCACGGCCCATCCTTCGGGGGCGCCGAGCGAGACGGAGACCCGCTGGGCCGTCGACCGGCCCAGGCCGGTGACCTCGGAGGTGACCTTCGCGGTCTTGCCCGCCTCCGCCAACAGGCCGCCCCTCAGGCCCAGTTCCACGGCCGGCGGGTGATGTGACCACTGACCGTCGGCGGCCACGCGCAGCAGCACCGTGCCGTGCGCCGGGACGGTCGCCGCGATCCGGCCCGCCGTGTCGTAGCTCTTGTGCTGCCACAGGTCGCGCAGCGTGTACGCCGCGGCGTTCGGCAGCCCGACCGCCTTCGCCGTCGTCGCGACGGACTGCGCGCTGTCGGTCTCGTTGAACAGGGCGACGGCGCGGCTGCCGTCCTTCATCTCCTTGGCGACGACCCAGCGGCCGCCTTCCGACGAGACGACCTCGCCCTGCTTGCCGAGCGGGTCCTGGTCGACGGCGATGACTTCTTCGTTGCCGAGGATGTCGAAGGTCGCGGGGGTGGCCTTGCGCAGGTCGGACCCGATGAGCAACGGCGCGGCCATGATCGACCACATAGAGAAGTGCGTACGGTACTCGGTGTCCGTCATGCCGCCGTTGCCGACCTCGAGCATGTCCGGGTCGTTCCACCTGCCGGGCCCCGCGTGCGGTGCGAGCGGCAGATTCTGCTTCATGATCGACAACATGGAGCCCCAGTTGTCGCTGATGTCGCCGGTGGTGCGCCAGAGGTGGCCGACGTCCGCGGCCCACTCCCAGGGCTTGTTCTCGCCCCATTCGCAGATGCTGTAGACGATGGGCCTGCCGGTGGATTCGGCGGCCTCCTTGAGGGCGTCCCGCATCGCGACGTACCGCTGTTTCGCGTCGACGCCCTGGTTGTTGCAGTTGTCGTACTTGAGGTAGTCGACACCCCAGTCGGCGAACTGCCGCGCGTCGCTGCGCTCATGGCCGAGCGCACCGGGGAATCCGGCGGAGTTGCAGGTCTTGGTGCCAGCGCTGGTGTAGATGCCGAGCTTGAGGCCCTTGGCGTGCACATAGTCCGCAACTGCCTTGATTCCGTTGGGGAACCGTGCGGGGTCGGGCACCAACGTGCCGTTCGCGTCGCGCTGCGGCAGTGCCCAGCAGTCGTCGAGGTTGACGTACTGATACCCGGCGTCCTTGAGGCCCTTCTCGACGAAGAGGTCGGCGATCCCCTTGACCATCGCCTCGTCGAATTCGGCTCTGCAATGGGTGGAGTTCCAGTTGTTGAATCCCATGGGCGGGGTGAGGGCGAGGCCGTCGGGCAGCCGCACGCCGGGATCGGTGGCGGCCGGTGCCGAGGCGGCGGGGCCGGTGGTGTCACGGGCCGCGGCGGGCGTGGCCAGCCCGGCGGCGCACAGCAAGGCGGCGGTCAGCGATCCGACCACTCTTCGGCGGGTGGTGCGGGCGGGGAGTTGACGCATCGTTACGTTCCTCCGTACTCGCGGAAGATGGGGGGCTTGCATGTACGTGTCACACGCGCGCTTACGGTAGGGCTTGTTGGACTCTGTTGGAAGAGGAGCGGTACTGGTTCGGCCGCCCGGTGCCGGAACCCTTGACGGCAGTGCCTCTGGGGAGTGAGATCCCAACCCTCGCGTTCGGTTGTGTTCGGTTGAACCCCGAGGAGGGGGACATGGCACAGTCATCGTTCAGCGGATCCGTCCCGCCGGAAGGCGGGGGCGGACATCGGATGTCCCGGCGCGATCTTCTGCGCGGCACCGCCGTCGGCGCCGGGGCCGTCACCCTTCCCGTACTGCTCAGCGCCTGCGGTGAGAAGCCGGGCGGCAAGAAGAACCACGTCACCATGGGCTCCAACTCCTCGGACGAGGTACCGAAGAAGGCGTTCCAGGACGCCTTCGACGTGTACAAGAAGAAGACCGGGAAGACGGTCGAGGTCCACACCACAGAGCACAACGAATTCCAGCAGAACATCACGCGCTATCTGCGCGCCACGCCCGACGACGTCTTCATGTGGTTCGCCGGATACCGCATGCAGTACTTCGCGGAGAAGGACCTTCTGGTCGACATCAGCGATGTGTGGAAGGGCTTCCGAGGCTTCTCCCCGGCGCTGAAGGAGCAGTCCACGCACAAGGGCAAGCAGTACTTCGTGCCGTACTACTACTATCCCTGGGCCGTCTTCCACCGCACGAGCCTCTTCAAGAAGCACGGTTACGAACAGGCCAGGACCTGGGACGAGTTCATCGCCCTCGCCAGGAAGATGCACAAGGACGGAATTCCGGTCGCGTTCTGCGACAAGGACGGCTGGCCCGCGATGGGCACCTTCGACTACATCAACCTGCGACTGAACGGATACGCATTCCACAAGAGCCTGATGGCGGGCGAGGAGGCCTGGACCGGTGCCAAGGTCAAGGAGGTCTTCGACCTGTGGCGCGAACTCATGCCGTACTACCAGAAAGGCGCGCTCGGCCGCACCTGGGAGGAGGCCGGTCAGGGCCTGCAGCGCCGCCGGACGGGCATGGCCGTCTTCGGAATGCCGCACCCGGGCCAGCAGTTTCCCGAGGAAGAGCGCGACGACATCGACTTCTTCGCCTTCCCCGAGATCGACCCCGAGCACCGCCAGGACGCGGTGGAGGCGCCGATCGACGGATTCCTGATCGCCGAGAAGGCCAAGAACAAGGACGCGGGCAAGGCGCTCCTGAAATGGCTGGGCACCCCTGCGGCCGAGGACATCTATCTGGCCGGCGACCCGAACAACGTGGCCGTCAACGACGGCGCCGACACCTCCACATACACCCCGCTGCAGAAGAAATCCGCCGAGCTGGTCTCGGGCGCCCGCCAGATATCGCAGTTCCTGGACCGCGACACCCGCCCCGACTTCGCGCAGACCGTCATGATCAAGGCGCTGCAGGACTTCATCGACAACCCGAAGGACGTCGACGGCCTGGTCAACAGCATCGAACGGCAGAAGAAGGACATCTTCTCGCAGGATGTCGGCTGACGATGAGCCGGCCGACCGTATCCGCGCGAAAGGCGGGCGCGCGGCGTCCGACCCGGTTCACACGCCGTGACACCGCCGTCCTCGGAGTGCTCCTCGGCATTCCCGTCCTGATCGAAGCCGTCGTCATCTGGGGGCCGACGCTCGCCTCCATCGGCCTCTCCTTCACCTCGTGGGACGGAATCGGCGACATCGAGTGGGTGGGCGGCAAGAACTACGAAAGCCTCGTCGACACCTATCCGGCGTTCTGGCCGGCCGTGCGCCACAACCTGCTCTGGATCGCCTTCCTGGGCCTCGTGGCCACGCCGTTCGGACTGCTCCTCGCGGTCCTCATCGACCGCGGAGTCCGCTTCAGCCGCTTCTACCAGTCCGTTCTCTACATGCCCGTGGTGCTCTCGCTCGCAGTCGTCGGATTCATGGCACAACTGCTCCTCGGCACCGATCAGGGCGTGATCAACACGGCGCTCGGCAACGAAGAGGACCCGATCGACTGGCTCGGAAATTCCGACCTCAACATCTGGATGATGATGCTCGCCGCGAGCTGGCGGCACACCGGATACGTGATGATCCTCTATCTCGCCGGTCTCAAATCGGTGGACCCCGCCCTCAAAGAGGCGGCCGCGATCGACGGCGCCAATACCCGGCAGACCTTCTTCCGCGTCGTCTTCCCCACGTTGCGCCCGGTCAACGTCATCGTCGGCGTGATCACGGTCATCGAAGCGCTGCGCGCCTTCGACATCGTGTACGCGGTGAACAAGGGCCGCAACGGCCTGGAACTGCTCTCCGTACTCATCACCGACAACATCATCGGCGAGGCGAGCCGCATCGGATTCGGCTCGGCCATCGCGGTCGTCCTGCTCACCGTCTCCCTGGGATTCATCGTGACGTTCCTGGTCCAAGAGCTGCGAGGTGCGCGCGACCGATGACCGCAGACATCCGCCCCGCGTTCCGCGGCCGACTGCCCGCGACACCGCCCGCGGCCCCGCGGACCGGCCGCCCCCGGCGCCGCGGAGCACTCGGCGTCCCCCTCTTCCTGGCGGCGGTCTCCCTCGCCTTCCTGGCCCCCCTCCTGCTCGCCGTATACGCGTCACTGCGTCCGTACGAGGAGACGGCGAAGAACGGCTACTTCTCCTGGCCCGACCGCCTGTCCTTCGACTACTACCGCGAGGCCTACACCCAATCCGGTATGGGCACGTACTTCACCAATACGCTCCTGATCGCCGTCCCCGCGGTGCTCGTGACGCTCTTCCTCGCGGCGTTCGTCGCCTTCGCGGTCTCGCGTCTGCGGATGCGCGGCGGACTGGTGCTCCTGATGCTGTTCACGGCAGGCAATCTGCTGCCCCCACAGGTCATCGTCACCCCGCTCTACGCACTGTTCCTGGAGATCCCGCTGCCCTGGTGGATGTCGGACTCGCTCACCCTCTACGACTCCTTCTGGGCTCTGATCCTCGTCAACGTCGGCTTCCAGATGGGTTTCTGCGTCTTCGTCCTCTCCCATTTCATGCGGACCCTGCCGAAGGAGATCCTGGAGGCGGCGATCGTCGACGGCGCGGGGGTCTGGACCCAGTTCTGGCGCATCACGCTGCCACTGTGCCGCCCCGCGCTCGCGGCGCTCGCCACCCTCGAATTCACCTGGATCTACAACGACTTCCTCTGGGCCCTCATCTTCATCTCCACCCCCGACAAACTCCCGATCACGTCCTCACTGAACAACCTCCGCGGCCAGTTCTTCACGGACTACAACCTCCTGGCCGCAGGCTCGGTCCTGGTGGCCCTCCCGACGGTCCTCGTCTTCCTCCTGCTGCAGCGGCACTTCATCGCGGGGCTGACGCTGGGGGCCGGGAAGGGCTGAGTGGAGACGTGTCGTACCGACGTTCAGCTGCTGAAGGGGACCGCGTCGGCCGGATTGGCGTGCCAGTTGGTGGAGATGGGCTTGTCGATCAGGGTGGGGCTGGGGAGACGGAGGGCGACGGTGTTGTCCTCGTCACCGGAGACGGCGAGGAAGAGCCGGCTGAGCTCGGTGCCGTAGTCGTCGTTGGTGGTCTTGGGGTTGATCCCGGCGTAGGCGGCGGTGGACCCGGAGAGCTTGACGCTGTCGGTGATGGCCTGCTCGGCGGGCGTCACCTGGGTGTCGGGGGAGGAGCCGAAACCGGCGGAGGGGATGGTCCCCTCCAGGTAGCAGGTGACGCCGGGCTTGGCCTTGGCGGTGATGAGGAAGTAGCCGCCGGCCTGGGACTTCTCCGTGAGCTTGAAGGTCAGGTCGTTGGTCGCGCAGGTCTGCCTGGCGGCGCGGCTGTCGCCCTGGCCGCCGCCGATGGCGAGCGCGGTGGAGGTGCCGGCGGCCGTGAGGGCGGTCGCGGCGACGGCGGTGACGAGGAGGCGGGTGGAGCGGCTGACAAGGCGTGAACGCATCGGGAACTCCAAAGGTGCGGAGAGACATCGGTACCGCCCGGCGGACTGCTCGGGCTGACCAGAGCGTGCGCCGCAACCCGTCCCACCCACCACCCATGACCGGCATTACGGAACGCTGGAACGCGGGAACGGCCCCTGACCAGCGCGGACGTCCAGGCCCTGGAACGTGCGACTGGAACGAGGGACTGGGTCGGCCACCGACCGAACTCCGCACCTCGTACGACCTGTACGCCCCCTGCGCCCCTACGAACTCTGCCTGCGGAGTTGCTCCAGCATTCGCCGCTGGTGGCGGTGGCCGATCGTCTCGTAGCCGATGACGGTGACGAAGGGGGCGAGCATCACGATCAGCAGACACACCGCGATCGGGACTCCCGCCGCGGCCAGCAGGACGGCCGCGAGCAGCACGGCGAGCGTCAGCGAGATCAGGAGCAGGTGGAAGCGGTCCGCGGCGGACATGAGCAGGGCGTGCAGCAGGTAGACCATCAGCAGGTAGAGGCCGACCGGGAGGGCCAGGGACAGGACGACGGCGACATCGCCGAGTTCGGAGTGATGCTCCAGTCGCAGGCCCGCCACGTGCAGTCCGGCGCCGGCGCCGGCGATCCCGATGAACAGCGGGATGTGGCCGTAGCCGAAGAGGTACCCGCGGCTGCGGCGGTGCACGAGGACGTCGCCGAACGGCGTGGCGAAGTACACCCACCACATACCGAAGGTCAGCCCGACACCGGCGATGACGACGGCGACGGCGTTCCCGCTCCAGTCCATCCCGTCCGCGCCGCCGAGCAGGTCGCCCGAGGAGGCGACGGTGCCGACGACGCCCTCGCCGAGAACGATGATCGCGAACAGGCTGTAGCGCTCCGCGACGTGGTGGGGGTGCCAGGGGGTGCCGCCCGCGGTGCCCTGCGTGAGTACCGGAAGGACGAGTTCCAGCGCGCCGAGCACGACGAAGGCGATGAACACGGCGGCGAGTGGCAGCCGGGTGAAGGCGACGACGACCCAGCCGATCTGGGCGATCACGGTCCAGCGGATGTTCGCCATGCAGACGCGGCGGTACGAGGGGGACTGCCGGGCGGCGCGCCACCACTGCAGGACCATCGCGACGCGCATCACGATGTACCCGATCACCATCACGCGCAGTTCGAGGTGTGCTCCCTCCTCGACGGAGTGGAACATGGCCGGCAGGCCGAGCGAGAACACGACGACGCCGATCATCTGCACCATGGTCAGGGCCCGGTAGAGCCAGTCGTCGGTGCCGAAGGCGGAGGCGAACCAGCTGAAGCTGATCCAGGCGACGCTGATCGCGAACATCGCCAGCACGAAGGCGGTGACCGCCTGTCCCGGGTGCCCGTCGGCCGCCATCTCGGCAAACCGGGAGGCGGCCGTCCCGACCGCGACCACGAAGGTGAGGTCGAACAGAAGCTCCAGCGGCGAGGAGACCCGCTCCCGCTCGTCCGGATCACGTCCCGTCATGGGCACCATGCTGTGCGCCAACTTGCCGTTGTCGTTGCCGGTGCTCGTGCCTGTGTCGGCAGGATGTGCGGAATCACTCATGGGCAGCATTATGTTGTCTGCCCTCCAACAATCCGGTGAGCCCTGCCGGGACGGCGCGGAGGAGCGGGGCCTCGGCTCTCGCCGGTCTCAGTTTTCCGTGTTCCCGGAGGTCTCGGGCTGGTCCACCAGCGCCGCGCTCAGCGTGGGTGCTGGTTCCAGCAGCGTCGTGAGGCGGGTGACGCGCAGCATGCGCAGCATCATCGGGTGGGTGCAGACGAGGCGCAGGTGGCCGCCTCTGGCGGTTACGCGGCGGCGGAGCCGCATCAGCAAGGAGAGGCCGGAGCAGTCGAGGAAGTCGACCTGGGAGAGGTCGACGATCACGAGGGCTTCGGGGCCCGAGGCCACGGCCTCCAGCAGTGGCTCCGATCCGCTGGCTGCCACGAGGTCGATGTCGCCGTGCAGTTCGACGACGACCGCGGGGCCGTACCCGTACACCCGCGGCGGTCGATCGGAGGCCTCGCACGTGTAGTCGCTCAGTGTTTCCTGCCGCATAAATCCCCCAGCGCCGGGGCCGAAGCGCCCCGAAGAAGCGCGGCCCAACAGAAGTGGCCGTTGCGAGAGTCACCGGGGGCCGGGGTGGCTGCGGGGAAACGGTATCGGGGACCGGCGCGCTCCGGGGTGACGGAACGATTCATGCAAGGGCTTCGCCACGCGAAGGGGTGAATGTTGGGAATCCGGCTTGACGTGGGGGCCTCGGGTCGGGCAGGAGAGGCGGGATGTGGGCGGGGGGAGGGGGAGGCGTCCGTTCCCGGGCTGTCTGACATCCGGATATCAGGCTGTCTGACATCCGGGCACCGGGCTGTCCGACATCCGCGCGTCGGCGACGATTCCGCTCCCATCAGCGCCTGGTTTCCATGGCAGGGTGTTGCGGGCAAGCCACAGGGGGCCAACAGAAGAGGGGGAACCGTGATCGTCTGGATCAACGGCACGTTCGGTGCGGGCAAGACCAGCGCCGCACGGGAACTGATCGAGCTGATCCCGAACAGCACACTCTTCGACCCCGAGGTCATCGGCGCCGCACTGCCGCACCTGCTGCCGCCCAAGCGCCTCGACGAGGTGAGCGACTACCAGGACCTGCCGATCTGGCGCCGCCTCGTCATCGACACCGCGGCCGCCCTGCACGCCGAGGTGGGCGGCATCCTCGTGGTGCCGATGACGCTGCTGCGCCAGGAGTACCGCGACGAGATCTTCGGCGGTCTCGCCTCGCGCAGGATTCCCGTGCGCCACGTGCTTCTCGCCCCGGACGAAACGATCCTGCGCGAGCGAATATCGGGCCGCGACGTGCCGCCGGACCTGCCCGACGGAGACCTGCGCGTGCGCCAGTGGTCCTTCGACCACATCGAGCCCTACCTCGCGGCGCGCGCCGCCTGGCTGGACGCCGACGCCCACCGCATCGACACCAGCACCCTCACCCCGTACGAGACCGCCGAACGCGTCGCCGAAGCCGTCCGCACCGACTCCGCCTCCGTGTGCGACATCGTGCAGACTCCGGAGCCCACTTCGGAGACCCTCGCCGCCGGCGTGCTGCTCTTCGACGAGCACGACCGCGTCCTGCTCGTCGACCCGACGTACAAGGCGGGCTGGGAGTTCCCGGGCGGCGTCGTCGAGCCCGGCGAGGCACCCGCGCGCGCGGGCGTACGCGAGGTGGCGGAGGAGACCGGCATCCAACTGGCCCACACTCCGAGCCTGTTGGTCGCCGACTGGGAGGCGCCCCGGCCACCCGGCTACGGAGGGATGCGTTTCCTCTTCGACGGTGGCCATCTCGACGGCGACGAAGCCCGCCGCATGCTCCTGCCGGGCCCGGAACTGCGCGGCTGGCGCTTCGTGACCGAGCAGGAAGCCGCCGAGCTGCTTCCCGCCGTACGGTACGAACGCCTGCGCTGGGCGCTGCGCGCACGCGAACGCGGGGCCGCGCTCTACCTGGAGGCGGGCGTCCCCCTCAGCGGACAGCCCGGTGCCACCCCACCGTGCCGCCACGCGTGACTCCGGGAACGGAAAAGGGGCGCCCGGCCGTCGGCCGAGCGCCCGGTACCGGACCCGCGCCGGTCAGCTCGCCGCGTACTTCCGCAGGAACAGCGCCTCGGCCACCGACAGACGCTCCAGCTCCTGCGGCGACACGCTCTCGTTCACCGCGTGGATCTGCGCCTCCGGCTCGCTCAGGCCGATGAGCAGGATCTCCGCGCGCGGGTAGAGGGTCGAGAGGGTGTTGCAGAGCGGGATCGAGCCGCCCTGACCCGCGTACTGCATCTCCTCGCCCGGGTAGGCCTCACCCATCGCCTCGGCCATCGCCGCGTACGCCGGGCTCGTGGTGTCCGCACGGAACGGCTGACCCTGCCCGACCTGCTCCGTCCGCACCCGCGCACCCCACGGAGTGTGCGCCTCCAGATGGGCCCTGAGCAGCTTCGTCGCCTCGGCGGCGTCCACACCCGGCGGCACCCGCAGGCTGATCAGCGCCCGCGCGCTCGCCTGCACCGACGGTGTCGCACCGACCACCGGCGGGCAGTCGATGCCGAGGACCGTGACGGCGGGGCGCGCCCAGATGCGGTCGGCGACCGAGCCCTCACCGATGAGCTCGACGCCGTCGAGGACCTTGGCGTCCCGGCGGAAGTCACCTTCCTCGTACTGAAGCCCGTCCCAGACGGTGTCGCTCGTCAGACCGTCGACCGTCGTCGACCCGTCCTCGGCGCGCAGCGAGTCCAGCGCACGGACCAGCGCGGCGAGGGCGTCCGGGGCGGCGCCGCCGAACTGTCCCGAGTGGAGATTCCCTTCGAGGGTCTCCACGTGGACGCGGACCAGCGTCATGCCGCGCAGCGTCGAGGTGACCGTCGGCAGGCCGACGCGGAAGTTGCCCGCGTCGCCGATGACGATCGTGTCGGCCGCGAGCAGCTCGGGGTGAGCCTCCGCGTACCGCTCGAGGCCGCCCGTGCCCTGCTCCTCCGAGCCCTCCGCGATCACCTTCACGTTCACGGGGACGCCGCCGTTCGCCTTCAGGGCGCGCAGCGCGAGCAGGTGCATGATGACGCCGCCCTTGCAGTCGGCGCTGCCCCGGCCGTACCAGCGGCCGTCGCGCTCGGTCAGCTCGAAGGGCGGGGTGGCCCACGCGGCCTCGTCGAGGGGCGGCTGCACGTCGTAGTGCGCGTAGAGGAGAACGGTCGGCGCACCCTCCGGGCCCGGCAGGAAGCCGTACACCGACTGCGTGCCGTCCGGAGTGTCGAGCACCCCGACGTCCTGGAAGCCCTCGGCGCGCAGGGCGTCCGCGACCCAGCCCGCCGCGGCCTCGCTCTCGCTCCTCGGGAACTGATCGAAGTCCGCCACCGACTTGAAGGCCACCAGTTCGGTGAGCTCCGCCTTCGCCCTCGGCATCAGTGAGGCGACGGTCTCGGCGATCGGATCCGGCGACATGGGCACGCTCCTCGTAGGTGCGACGTTGTACGTGTGGGTAGATGTGATCCTCCCACAGGAGGGACCCGTGGGCCTCCGCCGTAGGATGCCTGGGGACAGCGCGGCCAACAGCGGGATCAGGAGCGGTAGACCAACGTGAGCAGCGAGAACTCGTCGGACGACACCGGGTACGTGTGGGACGTCGTCGTGGTCGGAGCCGGCCCCGCGGGGGCCTCGGCGGCCTATGCGGCAGCGGTCGCCGGACGCACCGTGCTCCTCCTGGAGAAAGCCGACATCCCCCGCTACAAAACGTGCGGCGGCGGCATCATCGGCCCCTCGCGCGACTCCCTGCCCCCCGGCTTCGAGCTGCCGCTGCGCGACCGGGTGCACGCGGTGACGTTCTCCCTCGACGGCAAGTTCACCCGCACCCGCCGCTCCCGGCACATGCTCTTCGGGCTCATCAACCGCCCCGAGTTCGACCAGCAGCTCGTCGAGCACGCGCAGAAGGCGGGCGCCGAGCTGCGCACCGGAGCCACGGTCGCGCGCGTGGAGCAGCACGGTCCCGACGTGCCCGACCGCCGTACGGTGGCCGTCGTGCTGCAGGGCGGC
Organism: Streptomyces sp. NPDC036815; assembly: GCF_055609205.1. Taxonomy (NCBI): domain Bacteria; kingdom Bacillati; phylum Actinomycetota; class Actinomycetes; order Kitasatosporales; family Streptomycetaceae; genus Streptomyces; species Streptomyces sp. NPDC036815. The sequence goes on from NZ_JBVJPW010000004.1 coordinate 283,553, forward strand.
GAGACCGTCCTCGCCCGCGCCGTCGTCGGAGCCGATGGCAGCGCCAGCCGCATAGGGGCACATGTCGGCGTGAAGCTCGACCAGGTCGACCTCGGGCTCGAGGCCGAGATCCCGGTGCCGGAGACCGTCGCCGAGGACTGGGCGGGGCGGGCGCTCATCGACTGGGGTCCGATGCCGGGCAGTTACGGCTGGGTCTTCCCCAAGGGCGACACCCTCACCGTCGGAGTGATCTCCGCGCGCGGCGAAGGCGCGGCCACCAAGAGGTACTTGGAGGACTTCATCGCCCGGCTCGGCCTCGCCGGTTTCGAGCCGAGCGTCTCCTCGGGGCACCTGACGCGCTGCCGCAGCGACGACTCGCCGCTCTCGCGCGGCCGGGTGCTGGTCTGCGGCGACGCCGCGGGGCTCCTGGAGCCGTGGACCCGCGAGGGCATCTCCTTCGCGCTGCGCTCCGGCCGGCTCGCGGGGGAGTGGGCGGTGCGGATCGCCGAGGCGCACGACGCGGTGGACGCCCGCCGCCAGGCCCTGAACTACGCCTTCGCCATCAAGGCCGGACTCGGCGTGGAGATGAGCGTCGGACGGCGCCTGCTCAAGGCCTTCGAGCGCCGCCCCGGCGTACTGCACACGGCGATCACGGGCTTCCGTCCCGCGTGGAACGCCTTCGCGAAGATCACGCGCGGTTCGACGACGCTGGGCGAGCTGGTCCGCACCCATCCGATGGTGGGCCGCGCCCTGCAGGGGCGGGACCGCTAGCGGTCGGGCCGTTCACGGGCTAGCAGCCGTACCAGTTGGTCCACGTGCCGTTGCCGTTGAACGTGTTGCACCAGTGGCCGCCGTCACCCCCGAGCACCTGCAATACCGGGCTTCTTCATCGCGCGATCAGGTGATTCAAACGAGGCGGCCCAGAGCCACTGAGCTCCCGAACCACCGGGGATGAGACGGGATTTGCCTGTGCGTTTCGGTCGGCGGGAACCGTTCGCTAGTGGCATAGGCGGTGGTCGGCGGCGGACAAGCTACGGTTTGTGGGTTACCCACAGAAGTTCCGCAGGCCAGCGGTGTGCCCAGTCGGATGGGTCGGTCTCGTTGTAGCCGTTGGGTGTTCCCGGTTCGGGCCGTGGCTCGATAAGGTCGTCGATGACAAGACCCGCGCCGCGCAGGACCTTGACCCAGTCGCCGTAAGTGAGCTGATAGCTGGTCGCGCCGTCGTCTTCGGCGATGGTGTTGAGTCCGAAGTAGTCCTGCTGCAGCGTCGTGGTCACGCGACCGGCGGCTTCGTCGTAGCACGCTTCGAACCAGGGGCTGGCGACGTTGAACACCAGGCGCCCGCCTCGGTTCAAGACGCGTGCGGCCTGCGGGACGGCCAGGTGCGGGGGCGCCCAGCTGAGCCCACCGAAGTCGCAGAACACGAGGTCGAAGGTGTCGGCGGCGAAGGGGAGTTGTTCGGCGGCGCCTTGCACGAGCGAGTAGCGGTCCGCTCCCATCGCGCGGGCCGCTGCGCTGAGTTGGGCCTCGGACAGGTCGAACGCGACCACCGTGACGCCCTCGGCGGCAAGCGCCCTGGACCACTGGCCGGCGCCGCAGCCGAGTTCGAGGACGCGCTTGCCGGTGACGTCGCCCAGGGCGTGCAGGTGCGCGTCGGGGATGGAGTACATGCCCCACAGCCGGGGTGTGGCGCCGATCTGCGGGTCGTGCTCGTGCTGGTAGGAGCTGCTGATCCGGTTCCAGAACCGCCGGTTGGCGGGGATGCTGTCCACGTGCCGACTCCAGCACTGCCTGCCTGGACCGGTCAACATGATTAGGGCCCTGGGTGGCCCTCGCCCCGGCCCCCTCCGGCCCGGCCCTCGCCCAGGTCCGGCCCTGGCTCGGCCCATGACCCGCCGGACGAGTCGTGGGCCCCGCTATGACCCACGGTTCACGCACGCCGCTTCTGCACGGTGATCCGGAAGACGGGGTGGTCCGGTGCCGCCGCCAGGATCTCCTCGTCGGAGGACTTGGCGGTGACACCCTTGAAGTACTGGTTGACCTCCCAGCCCCACTGCTCCAAGTAGCCGCGCAGAAGCGGCAACTTCTCGGCGTCGGCCACCTCCACGGCGGTGAACACCCGCACCTTGCGCCCCACCCGCAGCTCCCCTCCGCCGGCCGCGCGCATGTTCCGCACCCACTGGGAGTGTCCGCGCGCCGACACGAGGTACTGGCCCCGGTCGCCGTCGTGCGTGTACGGGTTGACCGGGATGCGCTGCATCTGGCCGCTCTTGCGGCCCCGCACGGAGAGTTCGGCGCTGCCCATCAGGCTGACGCCGTGCCGCGCCAGCCAGCCGATCACTCCGTTGAAGCGGGCGTTGAGAGGGCTGCCCTTGAGGTAGTAGGGGGAGGGGGTGGCGGGCGTCGATGACATGGCGGTCTCCCAGGGCTCATGAAGGTGGTGGCGGGTGCGTGGATGGTGCGTGGGTGCGTAGGTCCGTGGGTGGGTCGGGCTCATTCGGACTTCGAGAGCAGTGCTCTCGCTTGAGAACAGTGTGTACCGGATCGGCGATCCAAAGCAAGAGCAGTGCTCTCAAATTTGGGCGCTGCTCACTTCCGGGTGCGGCGCGGCGGCCGGGACGAGGGTGCTGATGCCTGCTGATGCGCTGCTCCCGATTGGGTCCGTCGCTCGCAGGTGAGGCCGCCGCCCGCGACGGGGTGCACCGCTCACGGTTGCGCTCACCGCACTCGACCCTGCCCAACGCTCCGGAGGGCGTGCACTGCTTACGTACACACGCACCGCTCTCGATTGTGTGCACTGATCCGAACTGCGTGCACCGCTCCCACCCCATGGCACACTGGGCCGTATGACCAGCAGCAGCAGCGCCAGCGCCACCAAAGGAGCCCGGGCCCGGGCCCGTGAGGAAGTCACCGCCGCGATCAAGGACGAGGCTCGCCGACAGCTTGCTGCCGAAGGGGCCGCCAAGCTCTCCCTGCGGGCCGTCGCTCGGGAGCTCGGCATGGTTTCCTCCGCGCTCTACCGGTACTTCCCCAGCCGCGACGACCTGCTGACCGCGCTCATCATCGACGCGTACGACTCGCTCGGCTCCGCCGCCGAGGCGGCGCACGCGGGTGTTGCCGGTGAAGAGCCGCTTCGGCGCTGGACCGTGATCTGTGAAGCGGTGCGGGGTTGGGCGCTGGAGCGTCCGCACGAGTACGCGCTCATCTACGGCTCGCCCGTGCCCGGGTACAGCGCGCCGGACACGACCGTCCGGGCCGCCGCGCGCGTGGGGCAGTTGCTCATCGACGTCGTGCGTGATGCCCACCGGGGCCGAGGGGTCGCCCTTCGGCCGTTGCCCGGCGAGTTGCGCTCCGAGGGTGAGCGGATCGCGGCGGACGTCGCGCCGGATCTGCCTCCGGCTGTGATCACGGCGATGGTCGCGGCGTGGGCGCAGCTGTTCGGGCTGGTGAGCTTCGAGGTGTTCGGGCAGTACAACCGGCTCGTGGAGGACCGCTCGGCGTTCTTTTCGCACGCGGTGCGGCAACTCGCCGATGGCGTAGGTCTGTTGCCGCAGGGCTGATGTGCTTGGCCACAAGGCTGATGTGCCTTGCCGCAGGGCTGACCCCGCAGGGTTAGTGCGCAGCCGGGGCGCCAACGGCCGGGCATTATCAGGTACTTCTGGCGCCCGTGCGTACAACTTCCCTTATACGGAGCAAACTGCTGCTCGCGGCGCGGAGCCGCCCATAGAGTGACCTGTGAGTCATCGAGCAGCAGCCCCCGAACTTTTCCGAGGACGTCCCGGAAGAGGAAGGAGGGGGTGCTTCGTGCACAAGCTCGATGAGTCGTCAGACTGGACGTACTGGAGTCTGGTGGTCATGTTGATCCAGATGGCGCTGGATCTGACCGTGCAGATCAGTCGTCTGGTCTGACGCGCTCACCCCGGGGGTCGGCCTTTCGGTCGGCCCCCACCCTCTTTGCCGCCCCGGGTCCGGGACTCTCTGTGATTCCGGTACCGACGGCGGTTCTGGAACCGACCGTACATGCCGGTTTCCGTGGGTACCTGCGATTCAACCTATCCGCGTGGATCGCCGGAGGCCAGGATTCCAAGATCGCTTCGGCCTGCGGGACCGTTCTTGTGACAGGGCGGGTCCCGAAGTGCCACTATGCCCCGCCGCACCACAGGCACGGCATCACAGACGTCCGCATCCCGCGGCAGGCTACTCCCGCGGGAGTACGCGTGATCACCACGCCCGTCGGACGCCCGCGGGCGCCCGCGCGGTCTAGCGTGACCGCCATGAACGAGCAGCGCGAACGCAGGCCGGGCGGTCCGCCCCCGGCCTGGGGCGGACCGCCGATGTGGCGGCAGGGGCCGCCTTGGTGGAACGCCGGGGCCGAGGAGCGGCCGGAGCGCCGGCTGCCCTGGCTGACGACATTCGTGCTCACCGTGTTCGTGCAGATCGGGTCCGGCTTCGCCGGGCACGGTCAGGGGGGCCGTGAGCAGCTCACCCCCTTCGCGAGGGTGCTGTTGTTCCTGGCCACGGCGGCCCTGCTGCTGCGTCACCGCCACCCCGCGCCCGTCGTGTTCGCCACTGCCGGGCTCACGCTGGTATACATCGCTGCCGGGTTCCCCTACGGGCCGGTCTTCCTCGCTGTCGCGGTGGGCTGCTTCGCCGCCGTCGTCGCAGGGCACCGGCGCGCGGGCTGGGGTGCCGTGGGCGGGCTCTGGGCCGGGCATCTGTTGATCGCGCACTGGCTCTACCGCTGGCTGCCGCCCGGGGGCGACGGTGCCCGTCCCTGGAGTCAGGAGATCGCGGGCGCCGTATGGGTCGTCGCGATCGTCGCGGTGTCCGAGCTGGGCCGCGTACGCCGTGAGCAGTGGGCCAAGGAGCGTGCCGAGCGCGCGCAGGCCGCCGAGCGGCGCGCGGGCGAGGAGCGGCTGCGGATGGCGCGGGAGCTGCACGACGTTCTCGCGCACAGCATTTCCGTCATCAACGTCCAGGCGGGTGTGGGCCTGGCTCTGCTCGACTCCGACCCCGAACAGGCCCGCACGGCTCTGACCACCATCAAGGCTGCGAGCAAGGAGGCGCTGGGCGAGGTACGCCAGGTGCTGGGCACCCTGCGCGCCCCCGGCGACGCGCCCCGTGCCCCTGCGCCCGGCCTCGACCGGCTGCCGGAACTCGTGGAGCAGGCGGGGAGCGCCGGGCTGACCGTCGACGTCACCACCGAGGGCGCCCCCGCGAAGCTGCCGCCCGGCGCGGACCTCGCCGCGTTCCGCATCGTCCAGGAGGGGTTGACGAACGTCGTACGTCACTCGGGGTCGCGCCACGCGCGCGTACTGGTGCGCCACGAGAGGGCCGTGCTCACCTTGCTCATCGAAGACGACGGTCCCGCCACCGGCACCGACGCGGGTGGCAGCGGCAACGGACTCGCCGGAATGCGGGAGCGTGCCGCCGCCCTCGGTGGCACGATCGAGGCGGCCTCGCGGCCGGACGGCGGCTTCCGCGTGACCGCCGTTCTGCCCCTGGCCGGAGGCGCGGGCCAGAACCCCGGGACCCGTACCGCATCTCGGGCCGACACCGGTCCCGTACCTCGGGCGGACACCCGCCCCGTACCTCGGGCGGACGCCCGCCCCGTACCTCGGGCGGACACCCGCCCCGCATCTCCGCAAGACCCCCGTACCGCATCTCAGGAGGACCAGTGATCCGCGTACTGCTCGCCGACGACCAGTCCCTGGTCAGGGCAGGCTTCAAGGCGTTGCTCGGCGCGCAGCCGGACATCGAGGTCGCCGGGGAGGCGGCCGACGGCGAGGAGGCGGTGCGGATGGTCCGGGAACTGCGCCCCGACGTCGTCCTGATGGACATCCGCATGCCGCTGCTCGACGGCCTGGCCGCCACCCGGCGGATCACCGACGAGCCCGGTCTGGACGACGTGAAGGTGGTCATGCTCACCACCTTCGAACTCGACGAGTACGTCTTCGAGGCGATCCGCTCCGGGGCCTCCGGCTTCCTGGTCAAGGACACCGAGCCGGACGAACTGCTGCGTGCGGTGCGGGCGGTGGTCGCGGGTGACGCGTTGTTGTCCCCCGGGGTGACGCGGCGCCTCATCGCCGAGTTCGCGGCCCGTTCCAAGGAACCCGCGGCAGCCGACGGGCTCGGTGGACTGACCGAGCGGGAACGGGAGGTGATGGCCCTGGTCGGCATCGGCCTCTCGAACGAGGAGATCGCCCGCCGTCTGGTCGTCAGCCCACTCACCGCCAAGACCCATGTCAGCAGGACGATGGTGAAGCTGGGCGCTCGGGACCGCGCCCAACTCGTCGTACGCGCCTACGAGTCGGGCCTGGTCCGCCCCGGCTGGCTGGGCTGACGTGCGACGATTGCCTTACGCGCGCGTTTAATGCGTGTGCCATTTAATGCATGCGCATTTAATGACGGTGCAACAAAGTCGGGGAATTCTGCTACCGTGCCGTGTCATGGCGGGGAAAACGGCCGAGCAGGGCCTGGTGGATCAGTGGCGCGACATTCTCGCGCTGCACGCGCGCACGCTGTGCGAACTCGACCGCGCGCTGCACCCGCACGGCGTGGGGGCGAGCGACTTCGAGGTGCTCGACGTGCTGGCGGAGGGGTCGTCGGACGACGGCGGCTGCACGTTCCGCGTGCAGGAGATCTCCGCGCAGGTCCATCTGAGCCAGAGCGCGCTCTCCCGACTCATCGGACGCCTGGAGAAGGACGGGCTCGTGGAGCGCGGGATGTGCAGCGAGGACCGTCGCGGCGTACGCGTCTCCCTCACCGACAAGGGGCGTGCGCTCCACGGCGAGGTACGGCCCGTCCAGCGGGCGGTTCTCAAGCGGATGCTCGACGACCACCAGAGCTGAGCCGGGCGGTAGGGCTCCGAACGACCTGTACCCCTGCCTGCAAGCCCTGCCCGCGAGCCCTGCTTGCAAGCCCCGTAGCCCGGTCATCCGCAGTCAGCTCATCACGATCGACGACTTCTCCCGCCACAGCGCCGCCACCGACCGGTCGCCCGTCACCTCCGGGAGCGGCAGCCGGTTCCACAGCCCCAGATAGAGGCGTGCCGCCTGCCCCGACACCTCGCAGTCGGCGGGCGCCGTCGTGCCGCGCTCCGTGACCGGCGGTCCGTCGGACAGGCGTACGGTCCACGTCCGCTCGCCACCCGGCGCATCCGTGGCCCGGACCCGCAGCACCCGCGGCTCCTCGCTGCGCACCCGGCTCTTCTTGCGCGCGTGGAATCCGAGCAGCAACTCCTCGATGCCGTCCACGGCGAAGTCGACGCCGACCGGTGACGGCGTGCCGCCGCGCGCGGACTCGGCGTCCACCCGGTGGACGGTCGTCTCGTTGGCCTGTCGCCGGGCCCAGAAGGCCAGCGGGGAGGGTGCGGGCAGGAAGGCCCAGCACTCGACGTCCTGCGGCGCGGAGGCGAGCGTCGCGACCAGTGCGGCGTGACCCTCGCGGAACCACGCGACGAGCGCGTCCCCGTCCAGGTCGGGGAGTTCGCCGCCCAGCCGATAGGAGGTGCGCCGCTCGGCGATGAAGGCGGCGGCCCAGCGGTGCACCATCCCCGTGTGCTTCAGGAGGTCCCGCACCTGCCAGTCGGGGCAGGTGGGAACCTTGGCGTCGGGTCCGGCCTCCGCGGCGGCCGAGGCCAGCAACCGGCCTTCCCTGTCCACCACTTGGATGTGCTCGGAAATGTCCATGCGGCAGATTGTGTCGGATGGAGCGCCCTCGAACCGGGGCCTCCGCATGATGTCAGGCCGTTTCCGTAGGCTCCGTACGCTCTGTGTGACGGGTCGCGAAGCCGATGACCGACGCGACGGCGGCGAGCAGGGCGACGCTCGTGAGCGCCGTGGGCAACGAGTACCAGTCCGCCATGAACCCGATCAGGGGCGGCCCCACCAGCATGCCGCCGTAGCCGAGCGTCGACGCGGCGGCGACCCCTCCGGGACCGGCGAGTGCGCCCGCGCGCTCGACCGCCACCGGGAAGATGTTGGCCAACCCGAGCCCGGTCACGGCGAACCCGGCCAGGGCGAGGCCCGCCGAAGGGGCGAGGGCGGCGAGCAGCATCCCGACGCACGCCGTCGCGCCGCCGCCGATCACGGTGCGGGTCCTGCCGAGCCGTTCCAGGAGCGCGGTGCCGGAGAGCCGGCCGATCGTCATGGCGAGGGCGAAGCACGCATACCCGGCGGCGGCGATGCCCGGGTGCGCGTGCAGGTCCTCCTCCAGGTGGAGCGGGCCCCAGTCCGCGATGGCGCCCTCGCCGTACGCGGTGCACAGCGCGATGAGCCCGAAGACGGTCACGAGCCCGCGCGTGCGGCGGTCCGTGCGGTGGCCCGTGCGGCGCGTTCCGCCGCGCTTCGCCGGGGCGTCCGTGGGGGCGTCGTCCGAGGCGGGAGCGGATCCGCGAAGCCCGGCGCAGGCCCCGTATCGCAGCAGGGCGGGCGCCGCCGCGGCGGTGATCGCCAGCCCGACGACGGTGATGCCGAGCAGGTGGCGGGTGGGGGAGAGGTGTCCCGCGACCAGGCCGCCGAGGCCCGAGCCGAGCATGCCGCCCAGGCTGAACGCCGCGTGGAAGCTGGGCATCACCGGCCGCCGCAGCGCGCGCACGAGGTCGACGGCCGCGCTGTTCATCGCGACGCTGATGCCGCCGTACGAGGCCCCGAAGAACAGCAGCACCAGCCCCAGCACGAGGACCGAGCTCGTCAGTGGCGGCAGTGCGACGCTCAGGGGCAGTGCCACCGCGCAGGCCACCGTCATCGGGATGCTGCCGTAGCGCCTGCAGAGGCGGCCGGTGAGCGTCATGGTCACGACGGCCCCGGCGGAGACCGCGAGCAGCGCGAGTCCGAGTTGGCCCGCCGATGCCCCCGTCTGCTCCTTGATGGCGGGGATGCGGACGACCCAGCCCGCGAAGACGAAGCCGTCGAGGGCGAAGAAGACGGTGAGGGCGATGCGCAGTCGGCGGAGGTCGAGGTCGCGTTCGGTGGGCCGCGGCGCTGCGGTCCCGAGTTTGTTTAGTAGCGGCACAAAGTCAGAGTAGAGGTGTGCACGGCTGACGTTCAAGACGGTTTCGGAGGGCTGCGGGACGTTTCGGGAGAGGCCTGGGGGCAGCCACCGCGCACGGCCGGGGGAGTGGTCACGACGCGGAGCCGGGGAACGGCCCGGCGAAGGAACGCGGAACGGCCCGGCGGAGGAACACGGCACGGCCCGGCGGAGGAACACGGCACGGTCACGGTGAGGAACGAGCGGATGGCGGATGAACGGCGAGGCCGTGTACGGATCATGGGAGACTCGCCCTCATGAACGGCAAGGCTGACCCCCGTGCCGAGGGGGAAGTGACCACGCGTACCCGCCTGGAGCGAGGGCGCGGCGCGCTGGGTCCCGCGCTCGAACTGGTCCACACGGGGCGCGCTCCCACCCGTGCCGTACTCACCGCCGAGCTCGGCGTCACACGCGCCACGGCGGGCGCCGTCGCCGCCGAACTGGAGGCGCTCGGACTGATCCGGATCGACGCGAAGCCCAGCGCGGCCGCGGGCTCGCAGGGCCGCCCTTCGCATCGGCTCGCCGTCGCGGAGGAAGGGCCGGTGGCGCTCGCCGCGCAGGTGCACGCCGACGGCTTCCGGGCCGCGCTCGTCGGGCTCGGCGGCGGCATCGTGGCGACGGCGCCGGGCTGCGAGACGGTCGGCGCCGACCCCGCACAGGTCATCGGGGCCGTCGTCGAGGCGGGTGCGGAGCTGCTGCGCGAGACCGGCAGGCGGTGCGTGGGCGCGGGCCTCGCCGTGCCGTCCGCGGTGGCCGAACCGGAGGGCACCGCCCTGAACCCGCTGCACGTGGCGTGGGCCGCGGGTGCGCAGGTCCGCCAGATCTTCGCCGACTGCGTACGGGACGCGGGCATCGAGGGACCGGCCTTCGCGGGCAACGACGTGAACCTCGCCGCACTCGCCGAACACCGCCACGGCGCGGGGCGCGGCGCGCGTGACCTGCTGTGCGTGGCGACCGGCCACCGCGGCGTCGGCGGCGCGCTCGTCCTCGACGGCCGTCTGCACACCGGGAGTTCGGGCCTCGCCCTGGAGGTGGGCCACCTCACCGTGAACTCCGAGGGGCGCCCCTGCTACTGCGGCAGCCGTGGCTGCCTGGACGTCGAGACGGACCCCCTCGCCTTCCTGACGGAGGCGGGGCGCGAGCCGGGACCCGAGGGACTGCTCGTACAGGCCCGTGAACTGCTGCGTGACGCGTACGGCGACCCGGCCGTACGCTCCGCCGCCGAGGCCCTCATCGACCGGCTCGGCCTCGGGCTCGCGGGCCTGGTCAACATCCTCAACCCCGACCGGATCGTCCTGGGCGGGCTGCACCGCGCCCTCCTTGAGGCGGATCCGGAGCGGCTGCGGGCCGTGGTCGCCGACCGGAGCCTGTGGGGGCGCAGCGGGAGCGTGCCGATCCTGGCGTGCACGCTGGACCACAACAGCCTGGTGGGGGCCGCCGAGCTGGCCTGGCAGCCGGTGCTCGACGACCCCCTGGGAGCCCTGGCTCGGCCGGGGCCCGCGTCACGCGTCGGGTCCTAGCCGGGCGTGCGGCTCCGGGCGGGGGTACTGCCCCGGGACGGCGTACTGCTTCAGACGGGCTGGGGTGCCTCGGCCTCGTCCCCCGTCTTCCGTACGGCGTCGGCGGACTCGGTGATCTGCCCGTTGACCGACGCGGAGGCCGGAGCAGAGGCCCGGCGCCGCAGCAGATCCGGCACCAGCGAGACGAGGCCGAGCGCGGCAAGGGCGGCGCCGATCCACAGCGGTGCCCGCAGCCCGTACGTGTCGATGGCCGGCCCGCCGACGGAGGTGGCGATGATGATGCCGAGGGTGATGAAGGACGAGTGGACGGTGTTCACCAGCGACCGCGCGTTGCCGACTCGCTGGACGCGGGTGACCAGGGCCGGGTTCATGGTGACGCCGACCAGGCCGATGCCCAGCATGAACACGACGGCGGGCACGGTCAGTCGGGCGAAGAGCGCGAAACCGACGAGGAAGGCCAGGTTCAGCGCGAGGCCGACGAGCAGCACGGGGAGGGTGCGACGGTCGGCGAACCGGCCCACGACGGTGTTGCCGATGACGGTGGCGGCGCCGTACGCGACGAGCAGCAGCGGCACCGTCCCGGTGGAGAAGCCCGTGAGCTCGGTGAGGATCGGGTTGAGGTAGCTGAACGCGGAGAACGTGGCGCCGATCACGAAGGTGCTGGTGGTGAGGGTGAGCCAGAGCCGGGGGTTGCGGAAGGCGCCGAGCTCCTGCCGGAGACCGCCGCTCTCCTCGCCGTCGCCGTCGGTGCCCGGAACGCCGACGAACGTGGCCGCCGCGGCGAGCGCGGTCAGTACGGTGATCGCCCAGAACGCGGCGCGCCAGCCCAGGTGTTCACCGACGACCGTGGCGAACGGAAGGCCCAGCAGGGTGCCGAGCATCAGCCCGTTGAGGGCCACCGCGACGGCTCGGCCGCGCACTTCGGGCCGGGTGATGCGCGACGCCAGCGATATGGAGACGCCGAAGAAGGCCTGGGACGCGATGCCGGTGAGCACGCGGGCCACCAGCATGGTGCGGTAGTCGGGAGCGAGGGCGGCGAGTACGTTCCCCGCGAGGAAGACGCCGAACAGCAGTATCAGCGCGGACTTCTGACGCATCCTCAGAACGGCGACCGTGAGGAAGGGGCCGCCGAGTGCCATCGCCGCGGCGAAGGCGGTGATGAGGTAGCCGATCTGCGGAATCGTGGCGTCAAGCCCGTCGGCCATCTGCGGCATCAGTCCTGCGACCACGAATTCACTGGTCACCATGGCGAAGATGCCTAGGGCCAGTACGTATACGGCGCGGGGCATGGCGGGTTCTCCTGTCGGGCAAGGTCCGGGCTGGTTTTGGATAGATCAGTACAGAAAAAGGGCGTGCGAAGGCCCGGTGGGTGTGCGGAGGGGCGGATGGGTGAGGGCCGGTCGCGGATCGCTAGCGGGCCGCGAGCGCGTCCATGGCGGTCTCGGCGATGGCCTGCAGGGCGGCCCGGTCGGCGCCGGCCTGCGCGGAGACCCGCATGCCGCCGATGACGGCGTTGACGAAGCGGGCGAGCGCGTCCGCGTCCCGGGTGGACGTGATGTCGCCGTCGCGCTGGCCGGTGCGGATCGTGGCGCGCAGCACGGTGAGCCGTGCCGCGAGGTCGCGCTCCAGCAGGTCGGCGGCCGCCGGGTCGCGGCCGGCGAGCTCGACGGTCGTGTTGACCGTGAGACAGCCGATGCTGTGGCCGTTCTCGCGGTGCTCGATGTCTCCGTCGATGACCCGGGCGAGCAGGGTGCGCACGCGCTCCGTGGCCGACAGCTCCACGTTCTCCAGGATCTCGGCCTGGGGGGCGTTCATGCTGTCCATGTACCGGGCCAGGGCCCGCCGGAACAGGTCGTGTTTGCTGGTGAAGGTGTTGTAGATGCTGCTGCGGCCCAGGCCGGTGGCTTCGCACAGGTCCTGGGTCGAAGTGGCCTCGTACCCGTTCGTCCAGAAGGCGTGCATCGCCGCGTCCAGGGCCCGTTCCTCGTCGAAACTCCTCGGTCGGGCCATGTCGGTACCGTACAGTTTTGGAACGACCGGTGCAATACGCGGCGGTGATCCACCGGCGGGGCGGACGCGACGCCCCCGCGCGTGCTCACCCGGCGGGCCACTCCACCCCGAAGGCCCGCCCCGGGTTCGTCGTCAGGATCCGTCCCACCAGATCCCCTCCCACGGCGTGTTCGAGCCGGGGCCGCACCCCGCGCAGCAGGTGCGGCATGCCGGGACCGCCCCGCACCGAACGCGCCCCCGCCGTCGTCGTGTCGCCCCCCAGGAGGATCCGGTCGCCGAAGCCCGCGTCCGCCAGGGAGCGCACCGCGTCCGGCATGCGCCAGTCCGTGGCGTGGTGGGTGCGGGAGGGGCCGTCGAAGGCCACGTAGGCGCCCGCCCCGGCGGCCCGCAGGTGGCAGGCGAGGTCGGGGGAGCGGTTCAGGTGGCCGAGGATCACCCGGTGCGGAGGGACGCCGAACTCGCCGCAGAGCAGGTCGAGTACGTCCGGCGCGCCGGTGCCGAGCTCCAGATGGACGGAGATCGGTGCGCCCGTCGCACGGTGTGCCTCGGCCGCTGCCGCCATCGTCCAGCGCGCGTGGGCGTCGAGTCCGTGGAAACCGCCCGCGACCTTGATCAGCCCGGCCCGCACGCCGGACTCTCCGATGCCCTCGGTGAGTTCGCGTACGAAAAGCGCGGCGAGGCCGTCCGAGCGGATCCGGGCGAGGAACTCCGGGGTGTAGTGGGCCGCTTGGTGCAGTCCGGTCGCCGCCACCAGATGGACGCCGGACGTTCTGGAGAGCGCGGGCAGCCGCCCGGCGTGCCGTCCCATGCCGTGCGGCGTCCACTGCACGACACTCCGTCCGCCCACAGCGCGGAACGCCGCGAGTTCGGCGGCCGCCTCCTCGGCCGAGTCCAGCTCCTGGCCCGGGAGTTGGGGGCTGCGCAGGAAGAGGTGGTCGTGGGCGTCGCAGACTCCGAGGTCCTCCGGTGCGATGTCCCCGAGAACGGTGCGGACCACGCGGTCCGCGGACCCGGTCACCAGTGCCGCCCGCGCGGCAGCTTCTCCCGCTCGGGGGTGGAGAGGTGCAGCACCTGAAAGACGTCGCCGACGGCTTCGGGGCTCTCCTGGTCCCAGAGTGAGAAGTGGACGGCCTCCCACGTGCGCGGATCGATGGCGGTCAGCGCGCTCACGGCCCCTTCGCGCCGGGCCGTCACCCGTGCCTCGTCGGCGAGTTCGCGCGCGAGCTCGGGCAGCCGGGTCGGCTCGGGTATCCGCTGCCGACGGCGGACCGCCGACCTCGGCACACCGGCTGCCGCGCCGCCCTCTGCGCACGCGGTGCCCTCCTCGTACGCGAGGACCGTCCAGTTCTGCACCGTCGGCCGCCCGAAATCGTCGACGAGGCCCTGGAAGCCGGGGCCCCAGAGGAAGGAGTTCATGCCCTCGGTGGTGTTCCAGAGGTAGAACGGCGCGTACTGGTTCACCGGCGAACCGTCCCTGCCGCGCTCGCGCATCAGATAGGCCTTGAAGCCGAGCCCGGCAAACCGGTCCAGGAGGTGACCCTTGGACTCGACGCGACGGCGGATGACGCCCATGTCGTAGTCGGCGGGCAGAGTGATCTCGTACTGCAGGGCGTGCATCGTGTACTCCCGTGGAAGCAGGATCAGTTGGGGAAGGCGGCGGGGTCGACCAGCGGTGCCCAGTCGGCGGTGGTCCCGTCCTCGGCCGCCTCGACGACGGCCAGGTGGGTCATGAACGTGCGCGACCCGGCGCCGTGCCAGTGCGACTCGCCGGGCTCGATCCACACGGTGTCGCCGGCCCGGATCGGCTCGACCGGGCCGCCCTCGCGCTGCACGAGCCCTTCGCCCTCGGTGACGTGCAGGACCTGGCCGTGCGGGTGGCGGTGCCATGCGGTGCGGGAGCCCGGGGTGAAGTGCACGCTGTACATGCGCAGGCGGGACGGTGCTTCGGGGGCGGCGATCTCGTCGAGCCAGACGGTGCCGGTGAAGTGCTCGGCGGGTCCCTGTCGGCTGTCGGGTCGGTTCCGGGTGATGTGCAACGTACGCGTCCTCAGGGGTGGGTGGCTCGAGACGTGGATGTAGGGGTGCGGCGGGTGCGGGCGAGATGCGGCGCCGCGTGCCGCGTCACGCGGTGGGTGCTGTGCGGGCCGCGGCGAGCAGCGCGAGCAGGCCGCGCACCGCGGCGTCGAACGCGGCGGGCGCACCCGACGAGCGGGCCAGCACGTACCCGCCCTGCACCGTGGCGACGACCGCCGACGCCACGTCGCGCGGATCGAGCGCGTCCGTGAACTCGCCCCCGGCGCAGCCCTCTTCGACGATCCCGGCGATCCGCTCGCGCAGCCAGTCGAGGGTCTCGGTGACGGGCGCGCGCAGTTCGTCGCTCGCGATGACGTCCGGGTCCATCGTGAGCCGCCCGACCGGACAGCCCTTCAACACGTCGCGCTCGCGCAGCAGATAGGCCTCGATGCGGGCGTACGCCGGTCCGGGGCCGCTCAGGACCGCCTCGGCGGCGGCGCGCATCTCCTCGGCGGTGCGTCGGATCGCGGCGAGCGCGAGGTCGGGCTTGCCCGCGAAGTGGTGGTACATGCTGCCCTGCCCCGCGCCCGCGTGCTGCTGGATGGCCTTGGGGCTCGTGCCGACGTAACCCCGCTCCCAGAGGAGCTCGCGGGTGGACTCGATCAGACGCTCCGGAGTGCTCATGAAGCCACTGTACATACTAGTAGGTACAGAGATCCACCGGCGGTGGGAGCAGCCGGTTCCGCCGTACGTACTCCCGGGGTGGTACGCCCGGTGCCGCTGGCCGTACGACGACGTGAGGGCGGTGCCGGGGCGAGTTTGGAGGCATCACAGAAACCCGTTCCGAGGAGATGAGTCCAATGCAGACCCTGGCGCAATGGGACGGCGGGCCCGGCCCGTGGATCCTCTTCTTCCCGCTGATCTGGGCGGCCGTCGTCATCGGCGTCGTCACCCTGCTCCGCCGCACCGTGTGGCGCGGCCGGCGCGGCCCGTTCCGGGGCGCGGCCGGTTTCGCCCGGCACACCGGCGTCGACGACAACTCGCCCATCGCCGTGCTCGGCCACCGCTTCGCGGCCGGCGAGATCGACGAGGACGAGTACTGGCGGCGGCTGACCGTCCTCAACGAGGAGTTCGGCCGTCAGGCCAAGGGCGGTGCGGCATGAGCACCGCCACCGGACGGATGGCCGGGGCGGTGCGTACCGACGCCGCCGGGGTCTCCGGCGCCGTGAAGGTCTACGGCAGCGGAGACACCGCCGTACGGGCCCTGGACGGGGTGAGCGTCGGCTTCCCGGCCGGACGCTTCACCGCGATCATGGGCCCGTCCGGGTCCGGCAAGTCCACCCTGATGCACTGCGCGGCGGGCCTGGACACACTCACGTCGGGCACCGCCTTCATCGGCGACACCGAGCTCGGCACGCTGGACGACCGGCGCCTGACGCTGCTGCGCCGCGACCGCGTCGGCTTCGTCTTCCAGGCCTTCAACCTGGTGCCGACGCTGACCGTCGCGGAGAACATCACCCTGCCCATGGACCTCGCGGGCGTCCGCGGCGACGACGAATGGACCGATGCGCTCGTCGACGTCGTCGGGCTGCGCGACCGGCTGCACCACCGGCCCGCCGAACTCTCCGGCGGCCAGCAGCAACGCGTCGCCGTGGCACGGGCGTTCGCGGGACGGCCCGACGTCGTCTTCGCGGACGAGCCGACTGGCAACCTCGACTCGCGCTCCGGCGAAGAGGTGCTGAACCTGCTCGGCAGGGCGGTGCGGCAGATGGGCCGCACCGTCGTCATGGTCACCCACGACCCGGTGGCCGCCGCCCACGCCGACGAGGTCGTCTTCCTCGCCGACGGGCGCCTCGTGGACCGGATGGAGGCCCCGACGGCGGACCGGGTGCTCGACCGCCTGAAGGCCTTCGACGCGGGACCGCCCGCCAGAATTTCGGCGACCCTCGGCTCAGCACCCGGTCCCGGCGCCGGCCAGGGCCCAGGAACGAAGGAGGCGTCGTCATGAGTTCCCCGAGCTCCCTGAGCGCCTCCGTCCGTATCAGCCTCTCCTCCCTGCGCGGCCACAAGCGCCGCTTCGCCGGCACCTTTCTCGCCGTCATGCTCGGCGTCGCCTTCCTCGCGGGCACCCTCGTCATGGGCGACACCCTGCGCGCCGGCTTCGACACGATGTTCGGCAACGCCGCCCGCGGCACCGACGCCGTCGTCCGCAGCGCCGACACCATCACCACCCCCGACGACAGCAAGGGCACGCGCAAGCCCGTCAGTACCTCTCTCGTCGAGAGGATCGAGAAGTCCGAGGCCGTGGCGGCCGCCGCGCCCAGCGTCCAGGGCGCGGGCCAGCTCCTCGGCAAGGACGGCGAGCCCATCGGCGGCCAGGGCCCGCCCACCGTCGCCGGGAACTGGATCGACGACGCCCGGCTCAACCCGTACCGACTCGCCGAAGGGCGCGCCCCGTCGAAGCCCCGCGAGGTCGTCGTCAACCGGGGCGCCGCCGAGACCGGCGACCTCGAAGTGGGCGACACGACGATCCTGCGCACCCCTGACCCCGTCGAGGTGAGGATCGTGGGCCTCGCGGCCTTCGGCGGCGAGGACGGCATGGCGCAGACCACCTTCACCGGCATGACGCTCGCCGACGCCGAGAAGTACCTCACCCCGAAGCCCGGCGAGGCCTCGGCCATCCAGGTGCGGGCCGGCCCGGGCGTGAGCGAGCGGGAACTCGTCGAGGCGCTGACGCCCGCACTGCCCGAGGGAGTCGAGGCGATCACCGGCGAGGCGTCGGCGGCGGAGAACACCGACAACATCTCCGGCCAGTTCCTCGACCTCTTCACCACGTTCCTGCTGGTGTTCTCCGGCGTGGCCCTGCTCGTTGCCACCTTCAGCATCCACAACACCTTCGCCATCGTCGTCGCCCAGCGCACCCGCGAGAACGCGCTCCTGCGCGCCCTCGGCGCCTCGCGCCGACAGGTCACCGTGTCGGCCCTCGTCGAGGCGGGCGTCGTCGCCGTCGTCGCGTCGGCCGCCGGCCTCGCGGGCGGCATCGGCATCGCGGCCGGTCTGCAACAGCTCTTCCCCGCCATCGGATTCCCCTTTCCCGAGGGCGACTTGGTGATCAGTGCGCTGTCCATGCTGCTGCCGCTCGCCGTCGGCGTCGTGGTCTGTCTCGGCTCCGCTCTCGCGCCCGCCGTACGGGCCGGACGCACCGCGCCGCTCGCCGCGCTGCGCGAGACCGCGGTGGACCACTCGGCCGCCTCGCGCCGACGCGCCGCGGTGGGGGCGGCCCTCGCCCTGCTCGCGGTAGGTCTCGCCCTGACCGGCGTCCTGGCCAGCCCTTCCGTGTGGCTGGCCGGGTCCGGCGCGGTGCTGGCCCTCGTGGCGTTCGTGGTGCTCGGACCGGTCGCTTCCGCGCGCGTGGTACGGGTCCTCGGCGGGCCCCTCGACCGGCTGCGCGGCGTCCCCGGCGGCCTCGCCCGGCGCAACGCCCTGCGCAGCCCCAAACGGACCGCGGCCACGGCGAGCGCGCTGATGATCGGCGTCGCCGTCGTCTCGCTCTTCACGGTCTTCGGCGCCTCGCTGAAAGCCACGATGGACCAGACCGTGAACCGCTCCTTCGCCGGCGACGTCGCGGTGAGCACTCCCGGCTTCGGCGCGGGCGGCAGCGGTCTGAGCCCGAAACTGGCCCCCGCGCTCGCCGAGCGGCCGGAGGTCGAGACCGCCGTCGGGCTCGGCAAGGGCGCCGCGGAGGTCGACGGCGAGGGGCGCGCCCTGACCGTCACGGACCCGGGTCCGTTCGCCGAGTCCTTCGACCTCGGGCACGTGGACGGATCCCTGGCCGCGCTCGGCGACAGGGGCATCGCGATCACCCGCTCGGAGGCGGCGAAGCAGGACCTGAAGGTCGGGTCCCGGGCCGAACTGGCCTTCGCCGACGGCACGAAGGAGACTTTCACGGTCCGCGCCGTCTACGGCCGTTCCGAGCTGGCCGGTGACTACGTCGTCACCCGTGAGGCCTGGGCCCCGCACCGTATGCAGGACTCCGACAGCCTCGTCTCCGTCACCTTCAAGGACGGCGTGAGCACGGCCGAGGGCAAGGCGGCGGTCGCCGAGGTCGCGCGGGACCACGGCAATCCGGACGTGCAGACCCGCGCCGAGTACGCTCGGACCTCGGCGGGCGGCATCGACATGATGCTGACCCTCGTCTACGCGCTGCTCGCCCTCGCGGTGCTCATCGCGCTGCTCGGCATCGCCAACACGCTGACGCTGGCGATCCACGAACGCACGCGTGAGCTGGGCCTGTTGCGCGCGGTCGGGCAGACCAGGGCACAGCTGCGGGCCATGGTCCGCTGGGAGTCGGTACTCGTCGCCGCCTTCGGGACGGCCGGTGGGCTCGCGCTCGGCGGCTTCCTCGGCTGGGTCCTGGTCAAGGCGTCCGACGGCGCGACCGAGAGCGCCTTCGCGTTCGCCGTGCCACCGGTGCGGCTCGCGGTGGTCGCCCTGGTGGGCCTGACGGCGGGAGCCTTGGCGGGCCTGCGCCCGGCTCGTCGGGCGGCGCGTCTCGATGTGCTGCGGGCCATCGCCACCGAGTGACGCCGGGGCCGCCCGCGTACGCGCGATGGCCTACGGGCACGGGTGGATGCCGCGAGCGGACGATCACCGCCCGGTCAGCCGGCAACGGCCGACCGGGCGGGAGTCTTTCCGCGCACCCCGTACACGGGATACGAGGACATGGTCCCGGCGGGGACAGGGATGGGAAGCGTGAACCACACGATCTTCCCCGCGTCGCCCTGCGGGCTCACGCCCCACGCCTCGCTCACGGCGGCGACCATCGCGAGTCCCCGCCCACACGTGGCGAAGGGATCCGCGTCACCGATCCGGGGAAGCCGGGGATCGTGGTCGTGGACGGAGACCGTGAGGCGGTCGAGCAGCAGCTCGATCTCCACGGTGCACACCTTGTCCGGCTCGGCATGCCGATGGACGTTGGTGAGCAGTTCCGTCACCCCCATGGCGGCCAGGTCGATCAAGGGATCCAGATGCCAGTAGCGCAACTGCGCAGATACGATTCTGCGGACCTGGCGGATCCGCGATGGCAGGGCTTGGAGCTCTACCGTGCAATGCCTGCTTGGCTGGCTGATCACGGCTGCGACTCCCCGAATTGAGGTCCGGAAGAAGACGACGTTCGGATCCAGCAGGGGCCGCGTGGTCTGCCGCCTGCTGTGTGGCCGGCGGGCTGGTTCGCAGCGTCATCGCCGGTAAACCCAGAGTGATGTGAGACCAGAGTGACCCAGGGGGTGCGGGCCTGCAACTCGCACGTCCGGATCGGGGCCCCGCTCAGCCTCGCGGGCGGTGGTGCTCCGTGGCGCTGCGCACCGCTTCGATGAATCTGCGCACCGTCGGCGGTCCCGCTTCACCGGGCCTCGGTTCGTGCTCGCCGAGGGTGAGGCGATACCGGGTGCCGTTCACCTCGGCCAGTGCCCGGTCGTCCGCGGCGAACCACGGCTTGCCCGTGCGGACCGCCTGCAGCGGCGCGCTGTCGATCTCCGTGCCGTAGCTGGTGAGCAACTCCAGTCGGCCGTCACTGATGCGTACCTGTCCGGCGCGCGTGAGGGAGCGCAACCGGCGCTCGATCTGTACGCCTGTGGCCGTGAATTCCGGCTCCGCCATGGCATCGCCCCCTGGTGCGCTTCGATGAGCCGCTTGTCACGGGACGGGTGCCCCGTGCCGTGAAGTCTGCACGTAGCGGGCGCCCAGCACCAGGGCGCGTAGACACGACCGCCGACCGGTCTCGCTCGCCCGTCCGGGGCTTCCGGAAAGCTTTACCCAAGGCTGTGACACCTGTGCCTTTGAGGTGCTCAAAGGTGTGTTTATGCAGGTGAGGGGCGTGTGGCGGGTGTTTAAGATCGATGCGTACGGCCGCGTCGAATCGCGTCCGGCACGACGCGAAGGAGCCCCGCCGTGACCACCCCGCAGCAGGATCGAGTCGACGAGCCGATGCCGACGCTCGACATCGACCACAGCGACGACGCCTACCGGGCCTGGCTCAAAGAAGCCGTCCGCAAGGTCCAGGCCGACGCCAACCGTTCGGCCGACACCCACCTGCTGCGCTTCCCGCTGCCCGAGCAGTGGGGCATCGACCTGTACCTCAAGGACGAGTCGACCCATCCGACGGGCAGCCTCAAGCACCGCCTCGCCCGCTCGCTGTTCCTGTACGGCCTGTGCAACGGCTGGATCAGGCCGGGCCGCCCGGTCATCGAGGCGTCCAGCGGCTCCACGGCCGTCTCCGAGGCGTACTTCGCGAAGCTGATCGGGGTGCCCTTCATCGCGGTGATGCCCCGCACGACCAGCGCCGAGAAGATCCGCCTCATCGAATTCCACGGCGGGCAGTGCCACTTCGTGGACGACTCACGCACGATGTACGCGGAGTCCGCGGCCCTCGCCGTCGAGACGGGCGGCCACTACATGGACCAGTTCACCTACGCCGAACGGGCCACCGACTGGCGCGGCAACAACAACATCGCCGAATCGATCTACCAGCAGCTGCGGTTGGAGCGCTACCCCGAGCCCGCGTGGATCATCGCCACGGCGGGCACCGGCGGCACCTCCGCGACCATCGCGCGCTATGTCCACTACATGCAGCACGACACCCGCATCTGTGTCGCGGACCCGGAGAACTCCTGTTTCTTCGACGGCTGGACGAAGAGCGACCCGGACGCGACGAGCGACTGCGGCTCCCGCATCGAGGGCATCGGCAGGCCCCGCATGGAGCCGAGTTTCCTGCCCGGCGCGATCGACCGCATGATGAAGGTGCCGGACGCCGCGTCCGTCGCCGCCGTACGGGCGCTGGAGCGGGCCATCGGCCGCAAAGCGGGCGGCTCGACCGGTACGGGGCTGTGGAGCGCGCTGAAGATCGTCGCCGAGATGGTGGCCGCGGGCCGGACGGGCAGTGTCGTGACCCTGCTCTGCGACCCCGGCGACCGCTACCTGGACAAGTACTACTCGGACGCGTGGCTGGCCGAACAGGGGCTGGACATCACGCCGTACGCGCAGGCGATCGACACGCTCCTCGGTACGGGGGCGTGGCCCGAATAAGGCCTGGCCTCCCCGTGGGGGTCAGAGCGTGTGTCACATCCCCGGCCGGGGATGTGACACACGCTCTTATGCCGTGGCCGTGCTGAGCCGCCGGTCCAGGGCCGTGACGGCGTCGCGGAACGCCCGGCCGAGTCCCGCGCGGCCGAGCCGCAGGGCGCCGCGCAGCGGGGCGGCGCCGTCCGCGGCGAACGTCCACTGCACCCGCGTGCCGCTGCCGGTGGGGGAGAGCCGCCACTCCTCCAGGAGGGCGCGCAGGCCGGGGACGTTGGTCTCGTCGACGCGGTAGGCGTACCGCACCGGCGCCTCGGCCGCGAGGACCGACTCCCGGAAGAGGGTGCCGCCCTTGAGCCGGACCTCGCGGCCGGTGCCGCCGCCGGTGGGCCGGCACAGGGTGACGGCGTCGAACCACCGGGGCCAGCTCGTCACGTCGTCGGCCAGGGCGCGGTGGACCGCCTCGGGCGGTGCGCTCACCTCGCGTACGAAGACCAGGCGCAGCGGAGCGGAATCGACGAAGTCGAGACCTACGGGACTCAGTCGGCGTGCCATCGAACTCTGCCCCCTGCGGAACGAGACGGGTGACCGGGCCCGGACACCTTAGCTGGCGGGCCGTCAGATGTCTGTGCGGGGTTCGGAGTCGACGTGATCCACGGCGTCTTCAGCGTCTTCGGCCGTCCCGTCGGCGGCCGCGGTGTCGGCGGAACCGGCCGTCTCCTCGGCCGCCGGGCGCTCACCCGTGACCACGAGCCGGTTCAGATGCTCGGAGATCTCCACGCGCGCCTGCGCGGGCAGCCCCGCGTCGGTCACCAGCGTGTCCACCTGCGAGAGCGTGGCGAACGAACTCAGGCCCACCGTCCCCCACTTGGTGTGGTCCGCGACCACGACCACGCGGCGCGCCGACTGCACGAGGCGCCGGTTCGTCTCGGCCTCGGCCAGGTTCGGCGTCGAGAGACCGGCCTCGAGCGATATGCCGTGCACCCCGAGGAAGAGCACGTCGAAGTGGAGCGCCCCGATCGCCTGGTCCGCGACCGGGCCGACCAGCGAGTCCGACGGCGTGCGCACGCCACCGGTCAGCACGACCGTCGCCGCGCCCTGCCGCTGCCCCGACGTGCGCTGAGCGGAGTGGAAGACGTCCGCCACCCGCACCGAGTTCGTCACCACCGTCAGGTCCGGCACGTCCAGGAGGTGGTGCGCGAGCGCGTACGTCGTCGTGCCGCCGGACAGGGCGATCGCCGTGCCGGGCACCACCAGGGACGCCGCGGTCCGCGCGATGTCCTCCTTGGCGGTCAGCTCCAGACCCGACTTGGCCTCGAAGCCCGGCTCGTGCGTACTCGCCTCGACCACCGGCACGGCGCCGCCGTGGACCTTCTCCAGGACACCCTGGCGGGCCAGCGCGTCCAGGTCGCGGCGCACGGTCATGTCGGACACGCCGAGCTTGCGGGTGAGTTCGTTGACGCGGACGCCGCCGCGGCGGCGCACCTCGTCGAGGATCAGTGCACGGCGCTGCTCGGCGAGAAGGTTCTGATGGTCGCTCACGCCGGTCCGGCCCTTCTGCCCCGTCACTCTGGTCGCGCCCGGGCGGCGCGCTGCCTCATCCTCGCACGGGCCGCCGACGGCCGTCCCACCGCCCGGGCGGCCCTCCACGGACGGCGAACGGCACGCCGGAGACCCGGCGCGAGCAGACGCGGAAGGAGGAGATTGCGTGACGAGGGGTGCGCGGAGACCCGCGACCCGAGATCCTGGTTCCCTCATCATGCGCATCTCGGGGAAGCGGAACAGTGGAGCGTGCCACGCAGGACGAGACCGCCCTGGAACTCCTGGTCCACGGAGTCGGGGGAACCACACCGGAACAGATGCTGGGCGACCCGCGCACCGTGCGGATCTCCGGCGACGACACGGCGGCCGTCTTCCGCCGCGCCGAGGACGCGGACGCCGAACGGCGCCCCGACGACTACCGCGGCAAACCGGTGCCGGAGGCGTACGTCTGGTGCAACCTGACCTCCGGCAACGGCTCCCGCGCCCTGTGGCTCCTGCTGCTGCCCTTCATGGTCGTCAACATCGCCCACTGGATGCGCCCCACCTCGCGCCACCGCAAACGGCTCGTGCGCACCTACGGCCTCCTGGTGCGCCTCGTCGGCCTCACCCTCACCGTGCTGCTCGTCGCCGCCGCCTGCGAGCTCGCGATCGACCTCATGGCCTGGCAGTGCGCCGGCACCCCCCGGTGCGCCGAGGACCGCGCCTGGCTCGGCTTCCTCGCCACCGACGAGGCCGGGAACGGCGGCTGGTGGTCCCAGCCCGGCCGCCGCCTCGCCCTCGCCGCCCTTCTGCCCGCCGCGCTCACCGGCCTGCTCTGGTACCTCTCCCACCGCACCTGGAGCGCGTACGAGTCCCAGCAGCCCCTGCCCCACCAGCCCGACCCGGAGGAGGAGACCAGCCGCACCGCGCTCGGCAGGCCCGGCTTCTGGTACGGCCGGCGCCTGGTGGCCAGGCTGCGCGCCGCCCACACGGCCGCCGGACTGCTCACCGTCGCCGGGGCGGTCGGCACCTCGGCCGCACGGCGGGACCGGCGCGCCGGAGGCCCCGCCCTGCTCGACGCGCTGGGCTGGGCGCTCGACTCGACACTCGTCCTGGGCGGGGGAGTCGTCGTCTGGGTGGTGTGTCGCAGGGGGCGCAGCGAGAACCGGCTCGACCGGAAACTGGACAAGACCCTGGTGCGCTGGCTTCCGCTGGGCGCCCTCGCCCTGCTGGCCCTCGCCCTGGTGTACGCGGGCTGGTCGCGCCCCGGCTGGCGCTCCGAGGGCAGGCTGCCGGGCAACGCCACGTTCGGCGGCCTCGCGCTCGTCCAGGGTCTCCTGATCCTGTGCCTGGCCGCCGTCGCCCACTTCCTGTACCGCTCCTCACCCGATTCACGCACGGCCATCCGGGGCTTCGGCGGACCCGCCGTCGCCATGCTGTCCTGCGCGCTCGGCGGCGTCATGACCGGCGGCGGGGCACAGCGCGTGGCCGACTGGCTGGACGGCAGACAGGGGTCGATCGACGGACCGCCCGCGCTGCTCACCTGGCAGGCGTCCGTGATCCCGCTCCTGCTCGTGGTCGTCGCGGCGCTGTGCGGCTGGTTCGCCGTGCGCACCCTCCAGCGCAAGCACCGCGAGATGGCGCACGTACCGGCGGACTACCCCGGCGAGCCGAAGGACACCACCCGCACCCGCCGCATCGCCGGCACGCGCGCGCGTGCCGCCCTCACCGACCGGGCGCCGCTGCTCGTCGGCATCGTCTCCGCCGTCACCCTGCTGCTCGGCGCGGGCGCGCTCACCGGCGCCTGGGCCACCGACGAGGTACCGGCGCAGGCCGCCCAGGGGCTGCCCGACGTCCTGGAGGGGGCGGCCGAGACGTCGCAGGCGCTCGGCTCCTGGCTGATCGGCTTCGGTTTCATACTGTTCGTCACCTGGGGCCGCCGCGCCTACAAGGACGCGTCGGCCCGCCGCACCATCGGCATCCTCTGGGACGTCGGCACCTTCTGGCCGCGCGCCGCCCACCCCTTCGCGCCGCCCTGCTACGCCGAGCGTGCCGTGCCCGACCTGACCTGGCGGATGGCCGCCTGGACGCGTGCCACCAGCGCCACGGGCGGCCGCCTCGTCCTCTCCGGGCACTCCCAGGGCAGCGTCCTCGCCGCCGCCGCGGCCTGGCAGCTGCGCCCGTCGGTCCGCAGACGCGTCGCCCTGCTCACCTACGGCTCACCCCTGGAGCGCCTCTACGGCCGCTGGTTCCCCGCCCACTTCGGCCCGGCCGCCCTGTCCTCACTGCACCGCGAGGTCGACTGCTGGCGCAACCTGCACCGCACCACCGATCCGATCGGCGGCCCCATCCAGCTGCACGGCGAGTGCGGCCCGCAGGTCGACAGGCCCGCGCTCAAGGACCCCCTCGCCTACGGCCGTACGGAGGAGCATCCGCTCCCCGCGCCGATCCTCGGGCACGGCGACTACCAGGCCGACCCCGCGTTCGCGGAGGAGCGGGCGCGGCTGCTCGCCCGCCTCAAGCCGGAGGTTCCGGCGCCCCGTCCCGCCGCGCCGGACGGGGTCACACCAACTCCGGCAGATCCTCCGGATACAGCAGGGTGAGCTCGTCCGTACTCGGCTCGTCGAGCTGGGCGACCCGGCCCGCGTGCCGCTCCACCATCGCCTCGAAGGTCTGCCGCGCGGTGCGGCCGTTGCCGAACCCGGGCCCCTTGGGGAGCACCGTGAAGTACTTCAGGAGCGCCTCGGACGTGCCCGTGCCGAGGCGGTACTCGTGCTCGTCCGCCTGCTGCTCCACGATCCGCAGCAGCTCCTCGGGCGCGTAGTCGCTGAAGGTGATGGTCCGTGAGAAACGGGACGCCACACCGGGGTTCACGGAGAGGAACCGCTTCATCTCCGCGGTGTAGCCCGCGACGATGACCACGACGGCCTCGCGGTGGTCCTCCATCAGCTTCACGAGCGTGTCGATGGCCTCCCGGCCGAAGTCGCGCCCGGAGTCCTCCGGCGAGAGCGCGTACGCCTCGTCGATGAACAGCACTCCGCCGCGCGCCCGGTCGAACGCCTCCTGCGTACGGATCGCCGTCGAGCCGATGTGCTCCCCGACCAGGTCCACGCGCGAGACCTCGACGAGGTGGCCGCTCTCCAGAACGCCCAGCGAGGCCAGGATCTCGCCGTACAGCCGGGCGACGGTCGTCTTGCCTGTGCCGGGGGAGCCGGTGAAGACCAGATGGCGGCGGACGGACGCGGCCTTGAGACCGGCCTGCTGCCTGCGGCGGCCCACCTCGATCATGTCGGTGAGGGCACGCACCTCGCGCTTGACGCTGTCGAGGCCGACCAGCGCGTCGAGTTCGCCGAGGACCTCCTTGGAGACGCGGGAGGGCTTCTCGGCCTGGGCGGGCGCGGCCTGCGGTGTCTGCTGGGCGGGCAGGGAGCCGAGCAGCCCGACGGTCTGCGTAGCCGTCTGGACGGCGGGCGCCGTCGGCGCCGCGGGCGCGAGGGCGCGCAGGCCGCCGCTCTCGTCGCTCACGCAGTCCTCGACGAGCGGCCCCTCCTCGGCGAACTCGAAGCCGCCGCGGGCGCACCGCTCCGTACGGCACTTCTTCAGCGTCGTACGGCAGCCGTCTATGACGTGGAAGCCGTAGCCCCCGCTGCCGCTGACCCGGCAGCCGTGGAAGCTGCCGCGGCCGCCCGCGGAGACGTAGAAACCGGCCTCGGCGGGTGAAGTGACCGTGCAGCGCTCGATGGTGGGGTCCGCGCCCTTGGTGACGATCACGCCCGTCTGGACGGCGTCGACGGTGCAGTTGGCGAGGGTGCCGCCGCTGCCGTGGTCGCGGAACCAGGCGCCCGTAGCGGCCTCGCGGATGCGGCAGTCGTCGAGCTGCGCGGTCGCGCCGTCGCTCACCGACACGGCGGTGTTGCGCACCTGGGAGAGGTCGCTGTCGACGACGTCGGCGCGCGATCCGCGGTCGAGGACGAACAGCGCGTCCGGCACGTCGTGCACCCGGCACGACTCCAGGACCGCCGTGGCGCCGTCGCTGACCCAGACCGCCGGGTAGTCGCCGGTGCTGTCGTGGATCTCGCACTGGTTGGCGTCCACGCGCGTGCCCGGGTCCCAGACCGACAGGCCGTTGCGGCCGAAGCGGCTGACCGTCGACCGGGTGAGGGTGAGCACGGAACGGGAGCGCAGGTCGACCGCGTTCTCCGGGATGTCGTGGATGCGGCAGTCGGCGAGGGTGAGCACGGCGTCCGTGTCGAGCGTGACGCCGTCGGAGGTGGTGCGGTGCACGTCGCAGTCGGTCAGGTGCGCCGCGGCCCGCCCGGTGACCTGTACGCCCGAGCCCTTGACCTCGTACACCTCGCAGCCGATGGCCTCGAGTCCGCTGTGCTCCCCGGTCACCGAGAGGCCCGCGCCCGAGGCGTGGTGCACCCGGCAGCGCTCCAGGCGGGGGTGTGCGCCGCCGCGCACCGCGACGCCGGACTGGCCCGCCGCGACGATCTCGCACTCCTCGAAGACCCCGCCGCCGCCGTCGAGCACGGCGATGCCGATGCCGCCGGGGTTGTCGACGGTGCAGCGGCGCACGGTGGGCCGCGCGCCGCCGCGCACCTCGATGCCGGCCGCGGAGCGGGTCACGACGCGGATGCCGATGAGTTCCGGGGCGCCGTCCTCGACGAGCAGCGCGGGCGCGGAGGAGTCCTGTCCCTCGATGTGCAGGTCCTGGACGACCGCTGAGGCCCGGACGGTCAGCGGCACGCCGTCGGAGGGTGCGATGCGCACCGAACCGGGCGAGCTCTCGGGGCCGCGCAGGGTCACCGCGCGCTGGACGACGAGGTTCTCGCGGTAGGTGCCCGCGGCGACGGTCAGTATGTCCCCGTCGCTCGCGGCCTCCAAGGCAGCGGCGAGCGAGGCGTACTCGCCGGTGCGGCGCCGCCACCGCGACGTGCCGGTGTGCGTCACCTGGACCGTGCCCTGTGCCATGGAGTTGCTCTGCCCCCACCAAGTCGTACGCGGGATCCTGCGTCGTCGTGCCGTGCCACTCGTGCCGTGTCACCGCGCAGGGAGCCGAAGAGTTCGGCCGGTCCACCGTAGCGCGCGGGAGCAGGCGGAGTTGACCCGATGGCCAGGCTCTCACCTGCGCGGCCTTGCGCAGGCTTGTTCGAGGACGCGGGGCGGCGGCGCGGACAGTGGCGCGGGACAGTGGGCGGTCGGCCGCGCCGGGCGGGTCAGGAACCGGTGCCGGTCCTGCCCCAGTCGGGGCCCGCCTTGTCCCAGGCCCGGTCGAGCCGTTCGTACCGCCCCCGGACGATGCGCCAGAGGATCATCCTGCGGGCGCCCTCGATGAGTCCGGCGGTCGCCGCCGCCGCGCCGAGACCCGCGAGGACCGCGTGCGTGGTGGCGGTCGCGCCGTCCAGCGGGCGGCCCACGACCCGGCCGCGCTCGTCGGTCCACAGCCTGAAGTGGTCGCCCGCCTCGGGGGTCTTGAGGTCGGACAGGACGATGCCGAAGCGGTCGGTGCGGTCCGGGGCCGTCCAGCGGGCGAGCACCCGGCTGTGCGCGTCACGGGCCGACGAGGTCTCGGGGTCGGGGTCGAGCGGAGGGGAGTCGATCTTCCGCAGGACGGTGCCGACGGCGCTGTGGCGGTTCTCGTGCTGCTGGCGCACCGAGCCGAGCAGGGCGTCCCGCGACAGGTCCGCGGTCAGCACGCCGAGGACCGGCACGGCGACGACGATCAACACCAGGGTGACCAGGGCCAGCCAGGCCTCGGCGAGATCGGTGCCGCGGCGCAGCGGATTGTGGCGCCACCGCCAGAGACCGACGATCGTCCGCACTGCCCTGCACCCCCTTCCGCGTCCGTCTCGACCAGGAACGGCACGGACCACGCGCGGAAGGCGAGAAGGGAGGGCGAGATCACCCTCCGAGGTCGCCTCCTTGGCGTTGCCCTTCACATCCACGATTCCCAACGACCGTGCCCCGTCTTCGAGTTCCCCGTCCGGGCTCGGATCATTCGGGAATCACGAAACGGCCACCGATGCGGATGATTCCGGTCGATTCGGTCGTCGGCGGTCGCCCCGCCCGGCCTCGTCCCGTCAGACCTCCACCGGCACGGTCACGGTGGGCTCGGGCGCTTCGCCGTCGGGGTCTCGCGGCCGGGCGGTGCCTCGGCGGCGGTCGACGGCGGTCGGCTGCGTCATGCGGCCATCCTGCCAGCGGTCACTGACAGGAAGGGCCACAGACGGTCAGTACCCGCGGTACGGGCGGTCGTACGGGTCCTCGTGCGGCGCCGGAGCCGGGCGGGGCGCCGCGGGGCGCATCGCCTCGTACCCGGTGCCGGGAGCGGGTCGCTGGGGCTGGGCGCCCGGGTAACCGCGCGGAGCCCCCGCCTGTTGCGGGATGTACGGCGACGGCGCCTGCTGCAGCGGTGCGGGCTGCGGGGCCTGCGCGTAGCCGTACGCGGGGTTGTGATGGGACGGGGCGGCCGGCAGGGCGGGCAGCGCGGCCGGGAGGGCAGGCAGGTGACTGCCCGTGTCGTACGCGGAAGGGACCCGGATCGGGGCGATTTGCGGAGTGCCCCGCTCTGCGACGAGGGAGTCGTAGATCGGAGTGTCCGGGAAGGACGGCGCGGAGTAGTAACCGCCGCCATAGGTGGAGCGGGGGGAGGTCATGCTCCATAAGTTAAGCCCTTGATGTGCTGGTTGGGGAGACCGATAAGAGGGTTGTTTCACGTGGTGACTGTGGTGGGGGATCCCCCAATGCGAGCGAACTTGGGAAAATCGGTCGCCGAGCGACGTCTGGATCGTGTAAAGGCCGAGGTCCTGGCGGGTTACCCGGGGTTGGCCGTGCCGGTCCCCGGGAGGCGGTCGTGGGCCTCTGTGTGGTCCAGGTAATAGGTTGGTCATGAACGAAACGGCGAACCCGCCGGACGCGGCGACTTGTGATGGGGGCGGACATGACAATGTCTAAAGGATCGAATGTTCCCGTACCGGCACCCGCGGTGCGGATCGAATTGGGGTGGGGTTCCGGAGCCGGGGTGCCGGACGCCGACGCGTCGGCGCTGCTGCTTTCCGCCGCCGGAAAGGTGCGCTCCGACGCGGACTTCGTCTTCTACAACCAGCCGGCGCACTCCTCCGGAGCGGTGCGGCACGAGGGCAAGCAGCGGTCCGCCACCGGTGTGAGCGACGTCCTTGCGGTCGACCTCGCCCGCGTGGAGCCGGAGATCGAGACCGTGGTGCTCGCCGCGTCGGCGGACGGCGGCACCTTCGGGCAGATCCCCGGCCTGTACGTCCGCGTCCTCGACGCGTCCAGTGGCGCCGAACTCGCGCGCTACGACAGCTCCGACGCGACGGTGGAGACCGCCTTCGTCCTCGGTGAGCTCTACCGACGCCAGGGCGCGTGGAAGTTCCGCGCCGTCGGCCAGGGGTACGGCAGCGGCCTCGAAGGCCTCGCGACGGACTACGGCATCACGGTGGACGAGCCGCAGCAGGCGGCCCCCGCCCCGGCGACACCGGCTCCGGCGCCCGCTCCGGCAGCTCCGGTCCCGCCCGCGCCGGCCGCTGCGCCCGTCCCGCCCGTGGCCGCGCCGCCCGCTCCGCCCGCCGCCGCGCCCGCGCCCGTGCGCCTGACCAAGGTGACGCTGACGAAGGACGCGCCGTCCGTCTCCCTGACGAAGCAGGGCGGCACCTCGGGAGGCATGCGCGTCAACCTCAACTGGGAGGTGCGCAAGCAGTTCAAGGGCTGGGGCGCCAAGCTCGGCAGGGCCGTCGCGATGCACGCCGATCTCGACCTCGACCTCTGCGCCCTCTACGAACTCACCGACGGCCGCAAAGGCGTCGTCCAGGCACTGGGCAACGCCTTCGGAGCGCTGCACCAGCCGCCGTACATCCTGCTCGACGGCGACGACCGCACCGGCGCCGTCGCCACCGGCGAGAACCTCACCATCAACCTGGACCACATCAAGGACTTCCGCCGCATCGTCATCTTCGTGACCATCTACGAAGGCGCGCGCAGCTTCGCCGACCTCAACGCCACCGTCACCCTCCAGCCGCAGCACGGCGCCCCGATCGACTTCTCGCTCGACGAGTGCACGGTCCCCTCGACCGTGTGCGCCCTGGCGCTGATCACCAACAACGGCGGCGACCTCGTCGTCCAGCGCGAGGCCCGCTATCTGGTGCCGGAGCGCGGCGTGAGCCCGCAGCGCACCATGGACCACGCCTACGGGTGGGGCATGAACTGGACGCCCGGCAGGAAGTAGCGGGACGCCGGGCCTCAGCGCTGCTCGGGCGCGGGTTCCGCGGCGGCGGTGTCGGGGCGCGCGTAGGTACGTCCCTTCCACGCCGCACCACGCCCCCTGTAGTGCTGCACCGCCGAGTCCACGGTCATCAGGAGATAGAGGAACGCGGTGCCGGGCAGCAGCGGGGCGAGCCAGAGCGGCTGACGGTAGTAGCGCAGCATCGGCAGATAGGTCGCGGTCATCACCAGCCAGGCCAGGCCGCCGGCCGCCGTTGTCACCGCGCTCCCCGCGGCCAGACCCGCGAACAGCGTCACGGGCGGGGCGAGATACACCAGGGCGAGGCCGCCGACCGTGCCGAGGAGCAGGAGCGGATGGTGCCGCAGCTGTGCGTACGCGCTGCGCGACACCATCCGCCACAGGTCGCCGAGGCGCGGATACGGACGCACGCTGTCGACGCGCTCGGCGAGGCCCAGCCAGATGTGACCCCCGGAGCGCCGCACCGCCCGCGCGAGCGCCACGTCGTCGATCACCGCCTGCCGGATGGCGTCCGGGATCCGGGCGCGCTCGGCCGCGTCCGTACGCAGCAGCACGCAGCCGCCCGCCGCCGCGGCCGTCCGTGACCCCTTCCGGCCGATCCTGCGGAAGGGGTAGAGCTGCGCGAAGAAGTAGACGAACGCCGGGACCACCAGGCGCTCCCACCCGCTCTCCACCCGCAGCCGGGCCATGAGGGAGACGAGGTCGAAGTTCCCGGCGCCCGCCGCGGCCACCAACTGCCGCAGGCTGTCCGGTTCGTGGGCGATGTCCGCGTCGGTGAGCAGCAGGTATGCGGGCTCACGCGCGCGTGCGAGGCCGATTCCGTGGCGTACCGCCCAGAGCTTGCCCGTCCACCCCGCGGGCGGCTCACCGGGGGAGGCGACGGTGAGCGGCAGCCCGCCGTGGCGCTCGGCCAGCGCACGGGCCAGCTCGCCCGTACCGTCCGAACTGCCGTCGTCCACGAGGAAGACCTCGGCCCGCCCCGGATAGTCCTGCGCGAGCAAGGACGGCAGGCTCAGCGGGAGCACGTCCGCCTCGTCCCTGGCGGGGACGACGACACAGACCGACGGCCAGTGGGCGGGGTCCCGGCGCGGTGGCAGACGTACGTCTGTACGCCAGAAGAAGCCCTGCCCCAACAACAGCCACAGCCACGCGGCAAGCGATCCGGTGGCGATCCACGCAACGGCGCTCATCCGCCGAAGTCTGCCCCACGGGAAGGGGCCTGTGGGGCCCATCGACTATGGTGACCGGGTGAAGATCGCGCTCATGGACTCCGGTATCGGACTGCTCGCCGCCGCGGCCGCGGTACGCCGCCTGCGGCCCGACGCCGACCTCGTGCTCTCCTCGGACCCCGACGGAATGCCGTGGGGGCCGCGCACGCCCGAAGACCTCACGGAGCGCGCCGTCGCCGTCGCCGAGGCCGCCGCCGCACACCGTCCCGACGCGCTGATCGTGGCCTGCAACACCGCTTCCGTGCATACGCTGCCCACGCTGCGGGCCCGTCTGGAGCCCGGGATCCCGGTCATCGGGACCGTGCCGGCGATCAAGCCCGCGGCCGCCGGTGGCGGTCCGGTGGCCATCTGGGCCACGCCCGCCACCACCGGCAGCCCCTACCAGCGGGGCCTCATCGACGAATTCGCGGACGGCGTCACCGTCACCGAGGTGCCCTGCCCCGGTCTCGCCGACGCCGTGCAGTACGCGGACGAGCAGGCCATCGACGAGACCATCGCCGCCGCGGCGGCCATCACCCCGCGTGATGTAAGGGCCGTCGTCCTGGGCTGTACCCATTACGAGCTCGTCGCCGAGCGCATTCGCGCCGCCGTCCAGCAGCCCGGCCTGCCGCCCATGGTCCTGCACGGCTCGGCCGGCGCGGTGGCCGCCCAGGCGCTGCGCAGGACCGGAGCGCTCTCCGGCACGAACGCCACGGCCGCGCCGCCCGGCCTCACCGTCCTGCTCAGCGGCCGCGAGGAACAGCTGCCGCCCGCGGCGCTCGCGTACGCGGAGGGCCGCATGCTCGCGGCGGTCGGCTCGGCGCTCTGAGCCGCTGCTCCCGCGGTCCTCACGGCTGAGTCGCCGCTTATCCCCCCGGCGGTCACCCTGTGTGATCCAGTGGCTTCATGGCGGATTCTGAGTAGTCTCGAAGCATGACGGACCAAGCCCCGGAAGAGCGGGCCGCTTCCGACAGCCCGCCCGAAGTCTGGACCGGACGTGCGACCAACCGTGCGCAGTGGCTCCTGGCGTGCGCCGGGGCCGCCTGCCTGGCACTCGGCATCGAACTCGCGGTGGACTCCATGTGGACCTCCGGCATCGCGCCGCTGGTCATGTCCGTCGTGGGATGCATCGCCGTCGGACTCCTGATGCTCTTCGGGACGCTCGCCTTCGTGCACGTGGCCGTGAAGGTCGACAAGGACTGCCTGGAGGTGCGCTGCGGCCATCTGGGACTTCCGCGCCGCCTCATCCCGCTCTCCCACGTCGTCGGCGCGGACTTCGCGCCCGCCGTCACGCCCCGGCAGTGGGGCGGCTGGGGCTACCGCTGGCGCCCCGAGAAGGGCACCGCCGTCGTGGTCCGGCGCGGCGAGGGCCTGGTGCTCAGCCTGGGCGACGGACACAAGTTCACGGTGACGGTGGACAACGCCGAGGCTGCGGTGCGCGCCATCCGCGACCGGCTCGGCCTCAAGGACAACGGCGCCTGACCGCCCCGTCGGCGCGAGCCTCGCCGACGCGCGCCTCGTTCAGCGGGGCCGGGGAAGCGAGCCGTCCCGCGGTTCGTCGTTGAGCGGCCGCGCCGTGGCGATCCCCGCGAGCAGCCCCGCACCCGTCGTCACGGTCGTCACGCTCAGCGCGTTGCCCACCGCGGCCACGGCCGCGAGCGCCGTGAGGGCCGCCCCCGCCGACAGCACGACCTGGGTGGGGCCAGGCGAGCGCCACAGGGCGTGGAGCAGCCAGCAGAAGACCGCCGCCAGCAGCGCCGCCCCCACGAGCCCCTGCTCCGACGCCTGCTGCAAGGGCGCCGAGTGCGGCTTGCCGTCGGCCACGAGGTCCTCGGCGACGACCGGGCTGACCTCGCCGAACCGCCCGGGTCCCACACCCATCACCGGGTCACGCTCCGCGAGGCCCAGCGCGTCGTGCCACAACAGCACCCGGTGCTGTCCGAGCCCGCCCGCCAGGGGCGCCGTCAGACCGTCGGGCAGCGCGTCGTCGGCGACCGCCAGACAGACGCCGGTGATCAGCACCGCCGCGGCCGCGAGTCCGGCGATGCCCAGCGTCCTGTTGCGCACCCGGGCCGCCGCGAGCGAGCAGAGCAGCACCGCGGCGGCGCCCGCGCACCCGACCGGCGAGCCGAGCGCCGCGGCGACGACCGCGACCCCCGCGGTGAACAGCCGCAGCACGAGACGGGCCGACGGAGTGCGGGCCGCCCACGCCGCACAGCAGGCCGCGCCGGCCGACAGGATCAGCAGCGCGGCCGTGGCACCTGCGTGGCCGAGCGGGGAGGAGGGGGTGAGCGCGAGACGCGGCGCGGTCACGGCGAGCCCGAGCCCTGCGAGCGCCCCCGCGCAGGGCGCGGCGACCGGGAGCAGCGCTCCGCAGATGCGCCCGCCCGCATAACCGGCGGCCACGGCGAGGACCGCGAGGAGCATCCCCTCGGGACTGCCCCCGTGCACCCCCGCGGTGATCAGCGCCCAGGCGGCGCACGCGCCGAGCAGCGCCCCGCCCGTCGCGTCGGACGCACTCCGTCGTTCCGGCGCCGCCGCCGGACCGGCCGACACAGCTGTCCCCGTAGATCCCACCCCGTCGCCCCCCGGTGTATGACGGGTCCCCACCGGCGGGCCCGCTCCACGAGGGCGTGCACCGGCCGGTGTCAGGGACCCGGCCACACGTTAACGGCTGACGCCCCCCTTTGGAGCCAGTTGTGCAGGAACGATACGGCGGACGCTCCCGTGCCCGGCCCCGCCGTACCGCCCGGCCGAGCTGTCGGGCCCCAGGTGACGCGCCGTACACTCCCCGGGTGACCGCCACCACCACTCCCGTAGACGAGCCGGACCAGCTCGAACCACAGACTTCGCAGGTCGCACGCGGCGTGCGGGTCCTGCGACGGCTCGTGCCCGCCGCAGTGGCGGCCCTCTCCGGAGTGCTGCTCTACGTAAGCTTCCCGCCCCGCACGCTGTGGTGGCTGGCGCTCCCGGCCTTCGGGCTCCTCGCCTGGTGTCTGCACGGCCGCAGCTGGAAGGCGGGCCTCGGCCTCGGGTACCTCTTCGGCCTCGGCTTCCTGTTGCCGCTCCTCGTGTGGACCGGCGTCGAGGTCGGCCCCGGCCCGTGGCTGGCGCTCGCTGCCGTCGAGGCGGTCTTCATCGCCCTGGTCGGCGCGGGCATCGCGGCCGTCTCGCGCCTGCCGGGCTACCCCTTCTGGGCGGCGGCCCTCTGGATCGCGGGTGAGGCGGCACGCGCGCGCGTGCCCTTCAACGGCTTCCCGTGGGGCAAGATCGCCTTCGGACAGGCGGACGGCGTCTTCCTGCCGCTCGCCGCGCTCGGCGGCACCCCTGTGCTCGGCTTCGCGGTCGTCCTGTGCGGCTTCGGGCTGTACGAGATCGTCCGCCGGGTCCGCGAGGCACGCGGCGCCGGGGCCGTACGCCGCGGTGCTGCCGCCGCTGCGGTGCTCAGCGTCCTCGTCCCGGTGGCCGGGGCCTTCGCCGCGCGCCCGCTCGTCAGCGACACGGCGGAGGACGGCACCGCGACCATCGCCGCGATCCAGGGCAACGTCCCGCGCGCGGGACTCGACTTCAACGCTCAGCGCCGCGCCGTACTCGACCACCATGTGCGCGAGACCGAGCGCCTCGCCGCCGAGGTGAAGGCGGGCAGGGCCGAGCGCCCGGACCTGGTCCTGTGGCCGGAGAACTCCTCCGACGTGGACCCGTTCACCGACCCCGAGGCGCGCCGCGCGATCGAGCGCGCGGTCGCCGCGATCGGAGTGCCGGTCTCCATCGGCGGCGTCGTCGAGCGCGAGGACGGCAAGCTCTACAACGAGCAGATCCTCTGGGACCCGAGGAAGGGCCCCACGGACACCTACGACAAGCGCCAGATCCAGCCCTTCGGCGAGTACATCCCGCTGCGCTCCCTCATCAGCTCGTTCAGCAGCGACGTCGACAAGGTGCGCCAGGACTTCAGCCGGGGCACCGCGCCCGGCGTCTTCACCATGGCCGGCACCCGGGTGGGCATCGCGACCTGTTACGAGGCCGCCTTCGACTGGGCCGTGCGCGACACCGTCACCAACGGCGCGCAGATCATCTCGGTGCCCAGCAACAACGCCACCTTCGACCGCAGCGAGATGACCTACCAGCAGCTCGCGATGTCCCGGATCCGCGCGGTCGAGCACAGCCGCGCCGTCGCGGTGCCGGTGACCAGCGGCGTCAGCGCCGTGATCATGCCGGACGGCAAGGTCAGGGCCAAGACGACCTGGTACACCGCCGATTCCCTCGTGGAGGAGGTCCCGTTGCGCTCGTCGCGGACCCCCGCCACCCGGTTCGGCACCCTGCCCGAGGGCATCCTGGTGCTGCTCGCCGCGGGCGGGCTCGGCTGGGCGGTGACGTCGGCGGTGCGGAGCCGGCGGGCGGCGACGGAGCGGTAGACCGGCCACGCCCCGAGCGGCGGCCGGGCGCCGTTAGGGTCGGAGCATGGCTACTCCTGATTTCATCCGCACGATCCGGGCCGACGCCGGCCAGCAGCTCCTCTGGCTCCCCGGAGTCACCGCCATCGTCTTCGACGACGAGGGAAGGGTGCTGCTCGGGCGGCGCTCCGACAACGGCAGGTGGTCGGTGATCGGAGGCATCCCGGAACCCGGTGAGCAGCCCGCGGAGTGCGCGGTGCGCGAGGTGTACGAGGAGACGGCCGTGCACTGCGTGCCCGAGCGCGTCGTCCTGGTGCAGGCGCTGGAACCGGTCACCTACGACAACGGCGACAACTGCCAGTACATGGACATCACCCTGCGCTGCCGCGCCGTCGGCGGAGAGGCCCGGGTCAACGACGACGAGTCGCTGGAAGTGGCGTGGTTCGACGTGGACGCGCTGCCCCCGCTGCACGAGTTCTCCCTGTTCCGGATCAAGCAGGCGATGGCGGAGGCCCCCACCTGGTTCGAGCCCACGCCCGAGCGGTGAACCGGCCCTCGGGCGCACGACGGGAACTGCTTCCCGGGGGCGGACTCGTCCTGGACGTACGCGACGGCGACGTACGCGACGCCGACGTGAGCGATGGCGGGCCCGCCCGGCCCCCGCTGCGGTTCGAGGCGGTGACGGAGCGCCGGTGGGTCTTGCGCCAGGGAGAGCGGACGCTGATCGAGGCACGGTCGGAGGGTGAAGGCTGCTGCCGTGACCTGCGGCTGCGACGCCTGCCCGGCCACCGCTCGCCGCTGCCGTCCCTGTCCGCCGCGACCATGCGCACCGGCGCCGACTGGCCCCACCGGTACGCGCGGTGGCTGGAGGACACGGCGCACGGGCCGCTGCACCGCGGACGCTGGAGCCTGCTCCCGCGCCCGGCGTTCGCACCGGGGATCTGGAGCGTAGACCTCGTCAGGGACTGGCCGGACGCGACCCTCGAACTGCTCTGCGGCGGCGGCTGGCACGGGGTGCTGCCGCTGCGCCCGCTCCCGGCGCCGGACGACCCGCACGTGAAGGCCTGCCGCAAGCACGTCCGGGAGGGCACCCTCGCCCCCGTCCTGCTGTGGTGGGTCTCCTTCCTGGACGGCTGGCTGCTCCTCGACGGTCACGACCGGGCCGCCGCCGCGCTGGCGGAGGGCGCGGAGCCGCACTGCGTGGAGCTGGCGCGCGTACCGGACGACGCCGACTGGCGGGCGACCGCCGCGGCGGTCACCGAGGCGCACGAGGAGCTGGCGGCGCGACTGGCCGCGCAACCCGCGGGGCCGCACACCGAGCGCCAACGGGAGGCGGTGGACCGGGGCTGTGCGGACACGCTCTCGACCCTGCCGTACGACCCGGCCGCCACCCCTTGCTTCGAGGAGCCGGACCTCACGCCTTGACGGCCTCCGCGATCCGCAGCGCGGCCTGCGCGGGCGTGAGGTGCGTCGTGTCGACGACCTCGGCCTCGGCGTGCAGCCAGGTGCGGGCCGCCTCGGCGTAGGGCTCCAGGTGCGCGAGGCGGAAGGGGGAGGGCAGGGGTGAGTCGCCCGCGATGCGGCCGCGGAGGGTGTCCTCGTCGGCGTGGAGGACGAAGTGCCGTACAGGGATGGCG
Source organism: Streptomyces sp. NPDC036815 (assembly GCF_055609205.1). Lineage (NCBI taxonomy): Bacteria > Bacillati > Actinomycetota > Actinomycetes > Kitasatosporales > Streptomycetaceae > Streptomyces > Streptomyces sp. NPDC036815. Next base: position 322,196 of record NZ_JBVJPW010000004.1, read on the forward strand.
TGTTGGGCAAGACCTGAGCTGATCTCGCGCCAGTACCGCTCGACCAGGACGGTCATCGGCATCACCAGCGTGCCGCCGGTGTAGTCGAGCACCTGGCGGGCCGTCTCGACGACGAGCGGTCGCCACGGTGGCCAGTGCTGGAAGTTGCCCGTCCAGGGCAGCCCCGGCGTGATGTCCATGAGCGTTTCGCCGACCTTCTCGGCGTCGAACACCCTTGAGTCGGGAAGGAGTTGCTGCACCAGCGCGCTGGTCGTCGTCTTGCCCGCGCCGTGGGTTCCGTTGAGCCATACGATCATGGATTCGACGGTAGCGGCGCCGGGGCCCCGGGTCTGTGCCGATCGTGGCACAGAAGGCGCTCTCCGTTAGCCTGAGGGCACGATGAACCGTTTGAGCACGTCATGGGGCGCGTACGACCTCACCCGCTTCCCGGAGGACCCCCGCGACCAGCTGCGCGCCTGGTCGGCGGCCGACGCCTATCTGCTGCGGCACCTGGCGGGGGAGGAGGGGGCAGCGGCCGTCGACCTCTGCGGACCGGAACCCGCAGCCGTGGCTGTCGTCGGCGACCGGTGGGGCGCCCTCACCACCGCTCTCGCCGGGCACGCGCGCGTGCCCGTGCAGATCACCGACTCCTTCCTCGCGCAGCAGGCCACCCGGGCCAACCTCGCGCGGGCGGGGCACGCGCCGGACGCGGCGCGGCTCCTGACGACCAGGGACACGCCGCCCGCCCGCGTCGACGTGCTCCTGGTCCGCGTACCCAAGAGCCTCGCGCTCCTGGAGGATCAGCTGCACCGGATCGCGCCCGCCGTCCACGAGGGCACCGTCGTCGTCGGCACCGGCATGGTGACCGAGATCCACACCTCGACCCTCGACCTCTTCGAGCGGATCATCGGGCCGACCAGGACGTCCCTCGCCCGGCAGAAGGCGCGGCTCATCTTCAGCACGCCCGACCCGGCGCGCGCGGCGGGCCCCAGCCCCTGGCCGGGCAGGTACGTGCTGCCCGCAGACTCCGGAGCCGGCGCCGGTCTGACCGTCGTCAACCACGCGGGCGTCTTCTGCGCCGACCGGCTCGACATCGGCACCCGCTTCTTCCTCAAGCACCTGCCGCGCGCGCGGGGCGGCGCGCACGTCGTCGACCTCGGCTGCGGCAACGGCGTGCTCGGCACCGCCGCCTCCGTCGCGGACCCGGACGCCACCGTCACCTTCATCGACGAGTCGTTCCAGGCCGTGGCCTCCGCCGAGGCCACCTTCCGGGCCAACGCCGCCGAGGACGCCAAGGCGCACTTCGTGGCCGGCGACGCGCTCGCGGCCGTGCCCGAGGGGACGGTGGACCTCGTCCTGAACAATCCGCCCTTCCACAGCCACCAGGCCACGACCGGCGCGATCGCCCGCCGGATGTTCACCGGCGCCCGCGCCGCCCTTCGCCCCGGCGGCGAGCTGTGGGTCATCGGCAACCGCCACCTCGGCTACCACGTGCAGCTCCGCAAGCTCTTCGGCAACGCGGAGGTCGTGGCGAGCGACCCGAAGTTCGTGCTGCTGCGGGCGGTCAAGAGCGGACACCGACGTCCCCGCCCGGTGGCGGACGCCCCCCGCGACTGATGTGCTGGGGCCCACCGGCCGTGGTGCACGGCCGGTGTCCCCACGAAGGGCGGGCCGCCTCCCGCACGACCGACACGACTGACCCGCCGCTCCCGTGGAACCCGCGCAGCGCTCCGCCGTACCCCGAACCGGCGTACGTTCCGAATCTTGCGAGGAGAGAAGCCCGTGGCACCCCTGGCGAAGGACCACCTGGAGGCACTCGACGCCCACTGGCGTGCCGCCAACTACCTGGCCGCCGGTCAGATCTACCTGATGAGCAACCCCCTGCTGACGGAGCCGCTGCGGCCCGAGCACATCAAGCCGCGCCTCCTCGGCCACTGGGGCACCTCGCCCGGCCTCAACCTCGTCCACACGCACCTCAACCGGGTCATCAGGGAACGCGACCTGGACACACTGTGCATCTGGGGGCCCGGCCACGGCGGCCCCGCCGTGCTCGCCAATTCCTGGCTGGAGGGCTCGTACGGCGAGATCTACCCCGACGTGACGCGGGACGCGGAGGGCATGGCGAAGCTTTTCCGCCAGTTCTCCTTCCCCGGCGGTGTGCCGAGCCACGTGGCGCCCGAGACGCCGGGTTCGATCCACGAGGGCGGCGAGCTCGGCTACTCGCTCGCACACGCCTACGGCGCCGCGCTCGACAACCCCGACCTGCTGGTCGCCTGCGTGATCGGTGACGGCGAGGCGGAGACCGGACCGCTGGCCGGGTCCTGGCACGCGAACAAGTTCCTCGACCCCGTCCACGACGGCGCGGTCCTGCCGATCCTCCACCTCAACGGCTACAAGATCGCCAACCCGACCGTCCTCGCCCGGCTGCCCGAGGACGAACTCGACGCGCTGCTCAGGGGCTACGGCCACGAGCCCGTGTACGTGAGCGGCGACGACCCCCTCACCGTCCACCGGGCGATGGCCGAGGCCATGGACCGGGCACTCGACAGCATCGCCGCCATCCAGCGGGCGGCCCGCGGCGGCGACGGGGACGGCCGCCCGCGCTGGCCCGTGATCGTGCTGCGCACGCCCAAGGGCTGGACCGGGCCGAAGAGCGTGGACGGGGAGCCCGTCGAGGGCACCTGGCGCGCGCACCAGGTCCCGCTGGCCGGCGTCCGCGACAACCCCGAGCACCTGCGGCAGCTGGAGGAGTGGCTGCTCTCGTACCGCCCGCGCGAACTCTTCGACGCCGACGGCAGCCCCACCGGCCAGGTCCGGTCCTGCCTCCCCGAGGGCGAGCGCCGCCTCGGCGCCACCCCGCACGCCAACGGCGGCCGGCTCACCCGCCCGCTGCCCCTGCCGCCGCTGGAGCGGTTCGCCGTCACCGTCGACAAGCCGGGCACCACCCTGCACGAGCCGACCCGGGTCACCGGCGGCCTCCTCGAACAGGTCATGGCCGACACCGCCGACCGCCGCGACTTCCGGGTGGTGGGCCCGGACGAGACAGAGTCCAACCGGCTCGGCGCGCTCTACGAGGCCACGGGCAAGGCCTGGCAGGCCCGCACCCTCGACACCGACGAGCACCTGGCCCGCGACGGCCGGGTCATGGAGGTCCTCTCCGAACACCTCTGCCAGGGCTGGCTCGAGGGGTACACGCTCACCGGGCGCCACGGCCTGTTCTCGTGCTACGAGGCGTTCGTCCACATCATCGACTCGATGGTGAACCAGCACATCAAGTGGCTGAAGACGTCGCGTGCCCTGCCCTGGCGCGCGCCCGTACCGTCGCTGAACTACCTGCTGACCTCGCACGTGTGGCGCCAGGACCACAACGGCTTCTCGCACCAGGACCCCGGCTTCGTCGATCACGTGCTCAACAAGAGCCCGCACGTCGTACGGGTCTACCTCCCGCCGGACGCCAACACCCTGCTGTCCGTGACCGAGCACGCCCTGCAGAGCCGCGACTACGTGAACGTCGTCGTCGCGGGCAAGCAGCCCTGCTTCGACTGGCTCACCCTCGACGAGGCCCGCGCGCACTGCGCACGCGGCGCGGGCGTCTGGGAGTGGGCCGGGACCGACGACGGGGCGCGGGACCCGGACGTGGTCCTGGCCTGCGCGGGGGACGTGCCCACCCAGGAGGTCGTCGCCGCCGCGGCGCTGCTGCGCGAGCACCTGCCCGAGCTCGCCGTCCGGGTCGTCAACGTCGTCGACATCGCCCGCATGATGCCCCAGGAGGAACACCCGCACGGCATGGCGGACTCCGAGTACGACGCGCTGTTCACCCGCGACAAGCCGGTGATCTTCGCTTACCACGGCTACCCGTGGCTGGTGCACCGGCTCGCCTACCGCCGCCACGGGCACGCCAACCTGCACGTGCGCGGCTACAAGGAGGCCGGTACGACGACCACGCCCTTCGACATGGTCGTCCGCAACGACCTGGACCGCTACCGCCTCGTCATGGACGTCATCGACCGCGTCCCGGGCCTGGCCGTGCGCGCGACGGCCGTGCGCCAGACGATGGCGGACGCCCGCACCCGCCACCACGGCTGGATCCGCGAGCACGGCACGGACCTCCCCGAGGTCGCCGACTGGACGTGGCCCTTCTGAGCCAGGAACTGTTCCCCCGCACCCGGACCGTCCTCGGCCCGGGTGCGGTGCACCTGCCGGACTGGCTGACGCCCGAGGAGCAGTTGCGGCTCGTGGCGGCGTGCCGCGAGTGGGCCAGGCCACCCGCCGGGCTGCGGCTCGTCAGGACTCCCGGCGGCGGCACGATGACGGCCCGGCAGTTCTGCCTGGGCTGGCACTGGTACCCGTACGGCTACGCGCGCACCGTCGTCGACGGGGACGGTGCCCCGGTGAAGCCCATGCCGCCCGCCCTCGCCGAGCTGGGCCGCAGCGCGGCCGAAGCGGCCGGTCACACCGTCGGGGAGGCGTACGACATCGCCCTCGTCAACTTCTACGACGCCGACGCGCGGATGGGCATGCACCGCGACAGCGACGAGAAGTCCGATGCTCCCGTGGTGTCGCTGAGCCTCGGCGACACGGGTGTCTTCCGCTTCGGCAACACCCGGACGCGCACGAAGCCGTACACGGACATCGAGCTGCGCAGCGGCGATCTGGTGGTCTTCGGCGGTCCGTCGCGCCTCGCCCACCACGGGGTGCCGCGGGTGTTCCCCGGCACCGCGCCACCAGAGCTCGGCCTCACCGGGCGGCTGAACATCACCCTGCGCGTGAGCGGTCTGGACTAACCGTCGACGAGCGCGTCGGGGGAGGAGCGGCCCGCTACGCCGCGTCGTGGAAGACGAGCCCCAGCGACCTCCGCAACCCCGACCGCACCGTGCTCACGCCGTGCCGCACCGGCCCCGCCGACCAGCCGCGCGCGGAGCGGACCGGGCGGTCGCGGGTGGTGAAGATCAGCCCGTGGCCCTGCTCCAGGACGGCCGACGTGCCCCGGGACTGCGCCCGGGGTCGCTGCTCGACGAGCAGGAACTCCCCGCCCGTGTAGTCGGCGCCGTGCTGGTCCAGGCCGATGACGACCTGCAGCGGGAAGACCATGTCGCCGAAGAGGTCGCGGTGCAGGGCGTTCCAGTCGCCCTCCTCGTAGCGGAGGAGGATCTGCGCGGACCTGGTCTGACCCGCCGCGTGGCACCGGTCGAGCCACTCCTCCAGGGTGTCGGGCCAGGGCGCCGGACGGCCGAGGCGATCCGCCCAGTCGCGGGCGACCGTGAGCAGGTGCGGATAGAGGGCTGACCTCAACTCGGCTATGGGGGAGGGGAGTTCATGAGTGAAGTAGCGGTACTGTCCCGCGCCGAAGCGGTGGCGAGCCATGTCGACCGTGGAACGGAACAGGGTGAGGTCGTCGTACAGCCCGGCGATGCGGCGGCACTCGGCCGGGTCGAGCAGCCGCGGCATGAGCGCACAGCCGTGCGCGTCGAGCTCGGCGGCCAGGGCCGGCCAGTCGGCCGCGTCGACCGCCGCGCCGACGGTCCGTGCGGCGGTCGTCATGCCGATTCCAGGTCGAGGAGCCGCCGCTTGCTCTCCAGGCCGCCCGCGTACCCCGTCAGGGAGCCGTCGGCGCCGATCACCCGGTGGCACGGGCGCACGACGAGCAGCGGATTGCGGCCGATGGCGGTGCCCAGGGCGCGGACCGCGGCGCGCGAGAGGCCGAGCTGCTCGGCGAGCCGTCCGTAGGTGGTCGTGGTGCCGTAGGGGACGGTGTCCAGGGCGTCCCAGACCTTGCGCTGGAACTCGGTGCCCGCCCCGGTGGCGTACTCGATGTCGAAGTGGGTCAGGCTCCCCGAGAAGTACGAACGCAGCTGCGCGGTGATCGCCCCGAACGCCTCGTCGTCGCGCGTCCAGCCGTCCAGGACGACGGCGCCGCCCTTCTGGCCCGGCAGCGACAGCGAGGTCAGGGCGGTGCCGCCGGCGGCGGTGGCCGACTCCTCGCCCACCAGCAGCAGCTCGCCCAGCGGGCTGTCGATCGTCGTGTAGACGGTCATCGGACTCTCCTCGGTCGTGCCGCGTTCCGTGCGGTTCTCCTTGCTGACATGGACCAGTCTGCGTCGCGCGCGCGACTGCGGCTGGCGGGATTCGGACATGACGCTGCGCTGCCGCGGAGCCGTCCGCGGATTCACCTTATGCAACTAGTTGCATAAGGCTTGGTGCCTGGTCTACAACTGTCCTGTAGACACCGCGTACGGAGGGGCCGCATGAGCCGTTACCCGAACCTGCTGAACCCGCTCGACCTGGGCTTCACCACCCTGCCCAACCGGGTCGTGATGGGCTCCATGCACGTGGGCCTGGAAGAGGCCCCGAACGGCTTCGAGCGGATGGCGGAGTTCTACGCGACCCGCGCGCGGGGCGGCGTCGGCCTCATCGTCACCGGCGGCATCGCCCCGAACGAGGTCGGCCGCCCCTGGGACGGCGGCGCCAAGCTGACCACCGAGGCGGAGGCGCGCGAGCACGCCGCCGTCACGGCGGCCGTGCACGCCGAGGGCGGCAGGATCGCGATGCAGATCCTGCACTTCGGCCGGTACGCCTACCACGACAAGCTGGTCGCGCCGAGCCCGATCCAGGCGCCCATCAGCCCCTTCGTGCCCCGCGAGCTCACCGACGACGAGGTCGAGCAGACCGTCGAGGACTTCGTGCGCGCCGCCGAGCTCGCCAAGCTCGCCGGGTACGACGGCGTCGAGGTGATGGGCTCCGAGGGGTACTTGATCAACGAGTTCATCGCGGCCCCCACCAACCAGCGCACCGACCGCTGGGGTGGCGCCTACGAGAACCGCATCCGCTTCCCCGTCGAGATCGTCCGCCGCACGCGCGAACGCGTCGGCACGGACTTCATCATCATCTACCGCCTGTCCATGCTGGACCTCGTCCCCGGCGGCTCGACCCTCGAAGAGGTCGTCCAGCTCGCCAAGGAGATCGAGGCCGCGGGTGCCACGATCATCAACACCGGCATCGGCTGGCACGAGGCACGCATCCCCACCATCGCGACGTCGGTGCCGCGCGGCGCGTACAGCTTCGTGACGAAGAAGCTCATGGGCGAGGTCTCCGTGCCGCTCGTGGCCGTCAACCGCATCAACACCCCTGAGATCGCCGAGCAGTTGCTCGCCGAGGGTGCCGCCGACATGGTGTCCCTGGCCCGCCCGCTCCTCGCCGACCCGGACTTCGTCAACAAGGCGAAGGACGAGCGGCCCGAGGCCATCAACACGTGCATCGGCTGCAACCAGGCCTGCCTGGACCACACCTTCAACCTGCAGATCACCTCGTGCCTGGTGAACCCGCGCGCCTGCCACGAGACCGAGCTCGTGCTCTCGCCGACCCGCACCAAGAAGCGCATCGCCGTCGTCGGCGCGGGGCCCGCCGGGCTCGCCTTCGCCGTCTCGGCGGCCGAGCGGGGCCATGACGTCACCCTCTTCGACGCGGCCGCCGAGATAGGCGGCCAGCTCAACGTCGCCCGCAAGGTGCCGGGCAAGGAGGAGTTCGACGAGACCCTGCGCTACTTCCGCACCCAGCTCGCGCTGCGCGGCGTCGACGTCCGCCTGAACACCGTCGTCACCGCCGAGGAGCTCGCGGGGGCCGCGTACGACGAGGTGGTCGTCGCCGCCGGTGTCACCCCACGCGTCCCGGACATCCCCGGCATCGACCACCCCAGCGTCGTCGGCTACCTCGACGTGCTGCGCGGCGAGGCGCCGGTGGGGGAGCGGGTCGCGATCATCGGTGCGGGCGGCATCGGCTTCGACGTCGCCGAGTTCCTCACCGACGGCGGCGAGAAGGCGAGCCTGGACCCGGCGACGTACTTCCGGCAGTGGGGCGTCGACATGGACTACCGCGAGCGCGGCGGACTGATCAAGCCCGAGCGGCCGACGCCGCCGCGCACCGTCCACCTGCTGCAGCGCAAGACGTCCAAGGTCGGCAAGGGCCTCGGCAAGACCACCGGCTGGATTCACCGCACCGAACTGCGCCACCGCGGCGTCGCGATGGTGGCGGGCGTCAGCTACGACCTGATCGACGACGCGGGCCTGCACATCACCGTCGAGGGGGAGCCGTCCGTGATCCCCGTCGACACCGTCGTGCTCTGCTCGGGACAGGAGCCGCGCCGCGACCTGCACGAGGAGCTCGCCGCCGCCGGAATCACCGCGCACCTCATCGGGGGCGCGGACATCGCCGCCGAGCTGGACGCCAAGCGCGCCATCAAGCAGGGCACGGAGCTCGCCGCGGCGCTGTGAGAAGGGGCCGGGTCCCTAGGATTGGCCCATGTCACTCCCGCACGCGATCCTCACCGCCCTCCTGGAGAAGCCGTCGTCGGGCCTGGAACTGACCCGCAGGTTCGACAAGTCGATCGGCTACTTCTGGTCGGCCACGCACCAGCAGATCTACCGCGAGCTGGGCAGGCTGGAGCGCGAGGGGGCCATCCGCGCGCTGCCGCGGCAAGGGGCCACGCGCGGACAGAAGAAGGAGTACGAGGTCCTGGCCGCGGGCCGCGCCGAACTGGCCCGCTGGACGGCCGCGAGCCAGGACCCGAAGCCGATGCGCGACACCCTGCTGCTGCGCCTGCGCGCCGCGGCGGTCGTCGGCACGGAGGGCATCCAGGAGGACCTGCACCGCCATCTCGACCTGCACCGGCGCCAGTTGGCCGAGTACGAGGAGATCGAGCGGCGGGACTTCCCACCCGGTAAGGATGCCATCGAGGACCGGCTGCGCCACGTGGTGCTGCGCGCCGGCATCGATCTGGAGACGTTCTGGACGCAGTGGCTGACGCGGGCGATCGAGGAACTCGGGGCGCCGGCCCCGCCCGCCGGTGGCGGCCCTGCGCGCGGCTAGCTGATGTTGATGTGGATGTTGAAGCGGATGTTCCCCACCGTCACGAAGAAGTTGCCCTGCTTGGTGCGGCGCTCCAGCGTGTCCCCGGTGGTGCCCTTGCCCTTCAACTCCTTGTTCTCCACCGGCAGATAGTCGAATCCGCGGAACAGCTTGCCCTCGGTCTTCGCCGCGATGCCGCCCACCCGGCGCCAGTGGCCGCACAGATCGTCGTAGCGGTCCTGGGAGAGCTTCGTGCCGTACGTCATGTTGAGGCCACCGCCGCCGACGTACTGCGCGCACGCCTGCTTGAACAGGGTGACGGCGTGGTCGTCGAAGGAGTCGACGTCCTCGATCCGGCCCAGGATCTCCTCCTGGTCCTGGGAGATCTTCGCCTGCCTGGCCGCCTTCTGCGTCGAGTTCTGGCGCTCCTGCTGGTCCCCGAGGATGGCCTTCTCGGCCGTGTGGATGCCGTCCTCCTTCTTGCACGCGATCTCCAGCGTGTTCTGCCAGGTGCCGGCGGAGATCCATTCCCGCGCGAAGTCGATGCGGTCGCAGAAGGCGAGGAGCAGGACCTCGGCCTCCTTCTCGCTCTCCGCGTAGACGACGCCCTTGTACTCCTTCGTCATGGCGACTCTCCCTCCCCGGTGCCGCGGGCGCGGCGTGTGGGTGTCCGGGCACGACTCCCGGATGCGCAACGTCTCACCACAGGAGGGAACCGTCATCAGGTGGCGCCGCTTCCGTTCCCCAGCGTCGCCTGCGTCGGGTCCCACTCCAGCGGCAGCGGCTCCGGCGGTACGAGTTGGGTGGCGAGCGGCAGGAACTCCGAGCGCCGCGCCGAGTGCGTGATCGCCGTCATCGTCTGCAGGACGTGCAGGGCGAGCGCGCCGGACGCCCGGTGGGCGACGCCGCCGCGCAGGGCGCGGGCCATGTCGACGACGCCGAGGCCGCGCCCGTCGGTACGCCCCCGCACGGGCAGTTGGCGCCACGCGTCGTCGCCGCTCGGCAGCAGCTTCAGCGGGCCGCCGAACGTGTTCGGGTCGGGCACCGCGAGCGTGCCCTCGGTTCCGGTGATCTCGAAGCGGGTGCGGCGCAGCGCCGAGTCGAAGCTGAACGTCGAGGCGGCCCGCACGCCGGAGGCGAACCCGATGAGCGACGACACGTGCGTCGGCACGTCGACGGGGAACACCTGCCCCGCCTTCGGCCCCGACCCGACGACGCGCTCCTCGCGCGCGCGTGCCGTCGTCGCGGCCACCTCGCTGACGCTGCCGAACAGGGCGACGAGGGAGGTCAGGTAGTACGGCCCGAGGTCGAAGAGCGGCCCCGCGCCCGGCTGGTAGAAGAACGCCGGGTCGGGGTGCCAGGCCTCGGGGCCGGGACCCTGCGTCACGGTCGCCGCCGCCACCGGCACGCCGATGTGCCCGGCGGCCACGGACCGCAGCGCCGACTGCAGGCCCGCCCCGAGGAATGTGTCCGGCGCGTTGCCCACGCGCAGCCCGCGCTCCGACGCCTCGGCGAGCAGCTTCTCCGCCTCCGCGGGCGCGAGCGTGATGGGCTTCTCTCCGTACACGTGCTTTCCGGCGCGCAGGGCGGCCGCAGCCACCTGCGCGTGCGCAGCGGGCACGGTGAGGTTGACGACGAGTTCGACCTCGGGCAGGGCGAGCACCGACGCGGGGCCGCCCGCCTCGGGTATGCCGTGCGTGCGGGCCGCTGCGACCGCCCGCCGCTCGTCGAGGTCGGCGATGGCCACGACCCGGACGTCCGGGAACCGGCTCAGCGTGCGCAGGTACTCGGCGCTGATGACGCCCGCGCCGACGACGGCGACGCCGACCGGTCCCGAGTTCACGCCGTCTCCAGGGAGGCGAGGTAGGTGCGGCTGGCGGCGAGCTCGGTGAACAGGGTGTCGGCGTCGCCCGCGCAGGAGTCGAACTCGACGATCCGCCATGCGTCCGGCGCGGCGGCGAGGATCTCCGGGACCGGCATGGTGCCGCCGCCGAGCGCCACGTTCGGGTCCTCCTTGGTGCCGGGCCCGTCCTTGAGGTGCAGGGCCCGCACCCGGTCGCCGAGGCGGCGCAGGAGCCCCGGCACCTCGGCGCCGCCGACCGCCGCCCAGTAGGTGTCGACCTCCAGGAACACGGCGGGATCGAGGAGTTCGGCGAGTATGTCGACGGCGTGCAGGAGCCCCGCTTCTCCCTCGTCGAAGCGGGGCTCGATCTCCCACCAGTGGTTGTGGTAGCCGATGCGTATGCCGTGCCGTTCGGCAAGCGCCGCAAGGGAGTTGAGCCGGTCGGCGGCGCGTGCGAGTCCGTCGCGCGAGGTGAACTCCTCGGGCGGGATGCCCGCGGGCACGATCGCGAGGTCGGTGCCGAGGGCCGCCACCGCGTCGAGCACGGCGACCGGGTCCGGGCCGAGCAGCTGTACGGCGTGCGTGCCGGAGACGGTGAGCCCGAGGTCGTCGACGATCCGCCGCAGCCCCTTCGGGTCGCCGAGCACGTCGTACGTCTCCACGGCGCCGTACCCCGCGGAGGCGAGGCGGCGCAGCGTGCCCTCCCGGTCGGCGACGAGCTGATCGCGCACGGAGTAGAGCTGAACGCTGAGCGGTCGTGGCATGAACGCGCCCTCCCTGTCGGCTGGGAGGACGGTAAGGCGGTTCAGGGGGGCGGGCAAGGGTGCGTGGTGTGCGTGCGCCGCCGCCCGCCACGCGGGGGTGTGCGTGCGCCACCGTCCCTCACCCGTGGCGTGCGTGCGCCACCCTCCGGCACGCGACGGCCGCCCACCCTCGGTGCTGACGGGCGGGCGGCAGTCGCGGATGCCGGGGTCAGGAACGGCCCGAGGCACCCCGGCGGCGCAGGTACCAGACTCCGCCCGTCGCGGCCGCGGCCACCAGGGCCCCGCCGGTGACGAGCGTGAGCGTGCCCCGGTCCTCGGTTCCGCCCCCGAGTCCGCCGCGGACGCCGCGCGCGGGCGCGGTCGTCGACGAGGCCGTCGGCCCGGCGCCGACGGTGACGGTCTGCGGTCCGGCTGACGAGCCGTCCTTGCAGGTGACGAGCACGGTGTAGGTGCCGGCGCTGACGTTCTGCCAGGTGGCGCTGTCGTTCGTCAGCTCCACTTGGCGGCCTCCGGCGAAGCTCGCGTTGGCGCCGCCCATCAGTGAGGCCGTGCCGCCGCCCGAGCCGCACGCGGTCGTGGTGGCCCGCACGGTGGATCCGGTGGCGGTGACGGTGAGGTCGCCGCCCGCGAACGCCGACGGAGCACCCAGGACCAGCGGCAGCGCGGCGGCGACGACCGTCAGGCCGGCGCGGACACCTATCTGAGTAGTACGCATGAGTCTGCCCTCCGGTGGCACGGGAGGCGGTACAACCCATGCGCCGCCGAGAGTCGGGGATATCGCCCGTGCTACCTGACGACGAGCCAACGCGGCGCGAGCGGCGTCCGCATGCGGACGGCGGCCGGGCAGGTGACGGAATCCTTCGTCCGGCGCAGGGCGGCGCCACCGGGGGCGGTCACTGCGGGGCCGGGACCAGTCCTGCTTCGACCAGGCCCGCGTGCACCGCCTGCCCGAGGGCGTGCACCGCGGACTGCGGGCGGACCATCACGGTGAACTCCTTGATCCGGCCCTTTTCGTCGAAGTGCAACAGGTCGATGCCGTGCACCTCTTTCCCGTTCACGGTGGTGCGGAACAGCAGGACGTCCGACTGCGCCACGGTGCCGTCGGCGCTGGTCTGCGCCTCGCCCGCGTACCCGCCGACGTACCGGAAGTCCTCGAACGTCCGCAGCAGGACGCCGAAGAGGCCGAGCACCATGGGGCGGCCTTCGAACGGGGTGAACTTCACCGGGCTGTAGAGGCGGACGTCCGGCGTGAACAGCTCCTCCAGCGCGCCGAGATCGCGCTGCTCGACGACGGCGCGGAAGCGCGCGGCGGTGGGATGCGTCGTGGTTCCCGTCATGGTTCCTCCCGAAATCATGCGGCGGCGCACCGTGCCGCCCCATAGTCATGAATCTGAGTAGTCACATACATGACTATGATGAGGGGGCGAGGCGGCGGAAGGGAAGGGGAACCGGACGATGGCTCTGCGGCACGCGGTGCTCGCGGCACTGCTGGACGGTGAATACAGCGGCTACCAGCTGGCCAAGGGCTTCGACATCGGCGTCGCCAACTTCTGGTACGCGCTGCCCCAGCAGCTCTACGCCGAGCTGGCCAGGCTGGAGACGGAGGGCCTCGTCACCGGCCGTGAGGTGGTCCAGGAGGGCCGGCCCAACAAGCGCCTGTTCACGGTCACCGACGAAGGCCTCGCCGAGATGGAGCGGTTCGCCGCCCGCGCCGCGAAGCCGTCCTTCATCCGCGACGACCTGCTGGTCAAGGTGCAGGCCGTCGACGGAGTCGCCGCCGCTCCGGTGATCGAACAGCTCACGGAGCGCGCCGCGGTGGCCGACGCGAAGACCGAACTCCTGGAGAAGCTCCTGGTACGGCTGCGGGGCGACGCGGACGAGGACGACTTCCTGCGCACCGGCGAGCGCGTCGGCCCCTACCTGACCTGCCTGCGCGGGCTCGCCTTCGAACGGGAGACCCGCGACTGGTGCAGGCGCGCGGCGGCCCTCCTGACGGAGCGGGCGGCCGCCGTTCCGTAGCCCGTCGCCAGCGCTCCCCGAGCCGTTCGAGCGTCTCGACGACCTGGCGGGTGCCGTCCTCCCGGGCCAGTTCGGCGGCGATGTCCTGCGGCGGTCACCGCTCGCTCGAAGTGTTGCGTGCCGCGGGCGTGCCGAGGCCCCGGATCAGGTCGGCGGCCTTCTCCGCGATCATCACGGTGGCCGTGTTCGTGTTGGCCGAGACGATCGTCGGCATGACCGAGGCGTCCACCACCCGAAGGCCCCGTAGACCGCGCACGGTCAGATCGGGGGCCACGACCGCGTCGGGCCCCGTCCCCATCGCGCAACTGCCCACTGGGTGGAAGTCTCATCGGTGACGTCGGGGCCGGGGAGCACCTCGCGCGGGCGCCACGGGGCGAAGGGTGCCGCCGCCGCGATCTCCCGTGCCGTCCCGATGCCCCGCAGCATGCGCCGGACGTCCGACTCCCGGCCCAGGTAGTCCGGGTCGATCAGCGGCGGCGTCGCCGGGTCGGGATCTGCCAGGCGTATCGAACCGCGGCTGTCGGGCACGGTGGACACCGCCAGGGTGAACCCGTTGGCCGGGACCGGCATCGTCGGCGGGTGGTACGGCACGTGGATGCACAGCAGCTGCATGTCCGGGCCGGGCGCGCGGGCGTCGCTGCGCCACGACAGGGACGTCTCGGCGAGGCTGGTCTGCGGGGGCGGCAGGAGCCGTCCCGCTTCGTGGACGACGGGGCACAGCGGGTGGTCGTGCAGGTTGCGGCCGACGCCGGGCAGGTCGTGGCGGACCGCGACGCCCGCCTGCCGCAGTTCGTCGGCGGGGCCGATGCCGGAGAGCAGCAGGAGCCGCGGGGAGTCGACCGCCCCGCAGCTGACGATCACCTCGGTCGTCGCGCGGACGGTGCGCCGGGCGCCGTCGCGCCACATCTCCACGCCGGTGCAGCGGTCGCCGTCGAAGAGCAGGCGCAGCGCGCGGGATCCGGTCGAGACGGTGAGGTGGGGCCGGCCGGCCCGGACGGGGTGGAGGTAGGCGTGTGCGGTGCTCTGGCGTCGCCCGTCCGAGATGTTCAAGTCGTGCCAGCCGACGCCCTCCTGGTCGCTCCCGTTGAAGTCGTCGGTCCGGGGGTGCCCGGCCGCGGCCGCGGCGTCGACGAAGGCCTGGGAGAGGGGGTGGCCGCCCTCCTGAGCGGTCTGCGGGCGCAACGGCCCTTCGGCGCCCCGGTACTTGGGGTCCTTGCCGTGGACCGTCTCCATGCGCTGGAAGTACGGGAGGGTCTCGTCGAAGCCCCAGCCCGTGCATCCCAGGGCGGCCCAGCGGTCGTAGTCGTTGCGGTGACCGCGCAGGTGGATGAGGCCGTTGATGGCGCCCGAGCCGCCGAGCGTCCGCCCCCGCGGGAAGGCCCGCGCGGCCCGGTCGGCGCCGGTCTGCCGGACCGTGGTGTAGGCGTGGTCGACCTCGGTGCCCTGGAGCGCGGGCCAGGCGGTGGGCTCCGCGATCTCCGCCTTGTCGTCCTCCCCGCCCGCCTCGATCAGCAGGACCCGGCTCTCCCCGTCCTCGGACAGCCTGGCCGCCAGCACACAGCCGGCCGACCCCGCACCCACCACGATGTAGTCCCACTCACCCGACAACGTCCGCCCACTCCCTCATGCTCGTCCGACCCTCGCCGCTCCCGCCTCGCGCGCCTCTCAAGTAGCCGTGCTAATACGGCAGTTGCGCGAGCAGAGTTCCGATTGTGTCCGAGAGTGACAGAAGCGGCGCCGGAAAACGCGGGAGCAGCACGCAGCACGATTTCGTCGGCTCGATCACCGTGCGGTGTCCCGGCTACTCCCGCGGTACGGCGCATCGCGCGACGGATCCCTACTACGGCCTGCCGCTCTGGCTCCAGGTGAAGCCTCCCTGGTCTCCGCCTGCGCGACTCCGCTCAAAGACTCAAAGACTCAAGACTCAAAGGCAGGCTCTCAGCCCGTGGTGACGGTCCGTTCGGGCGAGTAGCCGCCCCACGTACCGTCCGGGAGCCTGGGGCGGATCCGCACGCGGTGCCGCTCCCCGGCCTTCCTGCCGATGTAGAAGCTGTGCTCGGCCTTGTCGCGCGGCGCCGTGCCACCGAAGACGAGCGAGGTGGCGGTGCGGCCGTCCAGCTGGATCCGGTATTCCGCGACGGCGCCGCCGGTGCGCGGCGGCGTCCAGGAGAGGTCGATGTAGTACGCCCCGTCCGCACGGTGCGTGCGCGCGCGGAAGTCGGTCGGCGCGGTCCCGCGCCCCGAGCCCTTGCCCGCCGCGGTGGTGAGGCGGACCTCGGGACTCGCGGGGGAGAAGTTGTCGGCGGCGTCCCGCGCCTTGACCGTGAAGGTGTAGTGGGTGCCCGGCCGCAAGCCGGTGACCAGCGTCGCGGTCTGGCCCCCGCCCACGCTGTGGATCTTCGAGCCGCCCTGGTAGACCTCGTACGAGGCGACACGCCTGTTGTCCGAGGAGCTCGCCCAGGAGAGCATCACCGCGCTGCTGCCCGCGGCCTTGCCCGTCAGGCGGCCGGGCCGCGTCGGGACCTCGTGGTCCGCGGCGGCAGCGGCGGGCGTCGTGACCGAGAGCCGCCTGCTGTCCTCGCTGACATTGCCCTCGGCGTCGCGGGCGCGCACCGTGAAGGTGTACGTGGTGGACGCCTTGAGGCCGACGATGTCCACCATGTGCTCCCTGCCCGGCACCTCCTTCACCTTCTTGGTACCCCGGTACACCTCGTACCCCGTGACTTCCGTGTCGTCGACGGCCTGATTCCACATGACGTGGGCGGTCGTGGCGCTGCCCGCCTGGACGGTGAGGCCGCGGGGCGCCGCCGGAGGCTTGGTGTCCTCGGCGTCGCCGCCGCCCCAGGCGCAGCCGCTCAGTGCGGCGGCGGTCGCGGTCGCGACGGCCAGGAGGGTGAGAGGGGTGGCCGGATGGGGGGTCCGTCGCACGGTGCTGCCTTCCACTCGACGGCATTGGTCCGGACCTATTTGACACAGGTGACGAGGGCACATCAAGGGGGCGGGGGTGTGCGCCGTCCGGACCGTGATCGGCGGACGGGGCATGGGAGGGCCCGCACATTGGGATATCTGGCCAACAAGCCGTCAGTTCTCACCCCGAGCCGTCAGTTCTCCGCTGCGAAAGGTTGTTCCCGTGAGGCCTTCTCCCGTGAGGTTCCTGCCCACGCCGTTCCGTCCCGCGAGGCTCTTGCCCGTGCGCAACGGAACGGCGGTCCTGGTCGCCGCGGTCGGCGCCGCCCTGCTCGCCCCCGCCACCCTCCCCGCGTCGGCGCAGCAACTGTCACCGCGCAACGACCTCAACTCACCCCGAAACGCTCCTCGTTCGGTGGCCCCGCCGCTCCATGAGGGATCGGTACGAGCCGCCGACCTGCTGGCAGGCACCCAGAAGTGCAGACAGATCTCGAAGGGCAAGTACCGCACCGACGGCGACGCCCGCGCGGACGTCCCCGTCTGCGGAACGCCGGACGCGGTCTTCTGGAAGGCCGACATGGACATCGACTGCGACGGACAGCGGACCAAGGCCTGCAACCGTCGCACCGACCCGCTCTTCCTCCCCACCACGACCTACCAGCAGTCCGACGGCCGGCACCTGAGCGCGGAGCGCCTGCCCTACGTCGTCGTGCCGGGCCCGAGCAGGCGCTGGAACTACACCGCGCACGGCATCACCGGCGGAACCGTCGCCGCCGTCGTCCACCGCGACCAGGTGCTCTACGCCGTCGTCGGCGACACCGGCCCCACCGACCTGATCGGCGAGGCGTCGTACGCGGCGGCCCGGGCGCTCGGCATCAGGCCCGACCCGCGCACCGGCGGCGTGCCCTCCGACGTCACGTACATCTTCTTCAAGGGCCACAAGGCGACCCCGATCGAGAGCCACCGCGCCGCGGTCGCCCGGGGTGACGCGCTGGCCCGGCAGTTCGTACGGGGCGTACGGGCGACGCAGCGGCCCGGATGAGGAGCCGCCCCGTCGCGCCTCACACCTTCCGGTAGGTGTACGCCTCGGTCGCCGCCGCCCCGACCGCGGCGAGATCGGCGCCGGCCGACGCGGTCACCACCGCCGCCACCGCGCCCTCCACGAACGGCGCGTCCACCAGGCGCGCGGCGTCCGGGAGTTCGTCGCCCTCGGCGAGCAGCGCCTTCACGGTGAGGACGGCGCTGCCGAGATCGGCGAGAATCGCGACGCCCGCGCCGCGGTCGACCCGGGCGGCGGCCGCCGAGATCAGCGCCGCGCTGGTGCCGAGCCCGCCGTCCTGCGTGCCACCCGCGGCGGCCACCGGCGCGGTGGCGCCGCCGCCCGCGATGCCTGTGGCGAGCGCGGCGACCGCCTCGGCGACGGGGCCGCTGTGCGACACGAGCACGATGCCGACCGACGCCCCGTCAGCCACGGCCGCCCTCCCGCGCGTCGTCGACCTGCGCGGTCTCCGCGAGCGCCTCGAAGAGCAGGGCCGCCGATGTCGCGCCCGGGTCCTGGTGGCCGATGCTGCGCTCGCCCAGATAGCTGGCGCGGCCCTTGCGTGCCTGCAGCGGCGTCGTCGCCAGGGCGCCGTGCAGCGCGGCCTCCCGTGCCGCGCCGAAGGAGTGCTCCAGCGCGTCGAGCGCGGGGACGAGCGCGTCCAGCATCGTCTTGTCGCCGGGCGCGGCGCCTCCGAGTGCGGCCACCGCGTCGACACCGGTCCGCAGCGCCTCGGTGAACCCCGCCTCGTCGACCTCGGCCGCCTCACCGAGCGCCTTTCCGGTGCGGCGCAGCAGCGTGCCGTAGAGCGGTCCCGACGCGCCGCCGACCGTCGAGATCAACTGGCGCCCCGCCACCAGGAGAACAGCCCCGGGCGTGTCCGGGGCCTCCTTCCCCAGGACGGCGGCGACGGCGGTGAACCCGCGCCGCAGATTGCTGCCGTGGTCGGCGTCTCCGATGGGCGAGTCCAGCTCCGTGAGCCGGTCCGCCTCACGGTCGACAGACGCTGCGCAGGCCGTCAGCCAGCGGCGGAAGAAGTCGGCGTCGAGCACGGGGTCTCCTTGCGTGGGCGGGTGCGTGCATGGGTGCGTACTTGGCCGTGGGAGTGTGCGGCGGTCGACCGTGTGCGTCGCGCGTGCGGAGGCGTCAGACTCCCCAGCGCAGGCCCGGCGTGCGGACCGGCGCGTCCCAGAGCCCGAGCAGTTCCTCGTCGACCTGACACAGCGTCACGGACGCCCCGGCCATGTCCAGCGAGGTCACGTAGTTGCCGACGAGGGTGCGCGCCACGGGGACGCCGCGCTCGACGAGCACGCGCTGAACCTCGGCGTTGAAGCCGTACAGCTCCAACAGGGGAGTGGCGCCCATGCCGTTGACGAGCAGGAGGACCGGGTTGCGCGGATTGAGGTCCTCCAGTACGGCGTTCACCGCGAAGTCGGCGATCTCGCGCGACGTCATCATGGGGCGCCGCTCACGACCCGGCTCCCCATGGATACCCACGCCCAATTCCAGCTCGCCCGGCGGTAGTTCGAAGGTCGGGCTGCCCTTGGCCGGCGTACTGCACGCGCTGAGCGCGACGCCGAAGCTCCGCGTGTTCTCATTCACCCGCCGGGCGATGGCCTCGACCCGCTCCAACGGCATGCCCGCGTCGGCGGCCGCGCCGGCCAGCTTCTCCACGAAGAGGG
Organism: Streptomyces sp. NPDC036815; assembly: GCF_055609205.1. Classification (NCBI taxonomy): domain Bacteria; kingdom Bacillati; phylum Actinomycetota; class Actinomycetes; order Kitasatosporales; family Streptomycetaceae; genus Streptomyces; species Streptomyces sp. NPDC036815. The sequence continues at coordinate 341,270 of NZ_JBVJPW010000004.1, forward strand.
TGGCGCCGGTGCCGCGCCGCCCGGCGGTGTAGAGGCTGTCGGTGACCGCCACGTCGTCGTCGACGAGCACCTTGGCCACCTGGACGCCTTCGTCCTCGGCGAGCTCCGCGGCCATGTCGAAGTTGAGCACGTCGCCCGTGTAGTTCTTCACGATGAAGAGGACCCCCTCGCCGCTGTCCACGGCGGCCGCGGCCCGCACCATCTGATCCGGCACGGGTGAGGTGAACACCTCGCCCGGACAGGCGGCCGACAGCATCCCCGGCCCCACGAACCCGCCGTGCAAGGGCTCGTGCCCCGACCCGCCGCCCGAGACGAGCGCGACCTTGCCCGCGACGGGCGCGTCCCTGCGTACGATCACGCGGTTCTCGACGTCGATCGTCAACTCGGGGTGCGCGGCGGCCATCCCGCGCAGCGCGTCGGCGACGACGGTCTCGGCGACATTGATCAACATCCTCATGGATACCTCCGGGGCGGGCGTGATCGGTCGGAAGAGGCCTCTGCCGGTGCAGTATCGACCTTGCCGCGGCGAAGGTCACGCGGACGGACGGGCTCCGTGCCCCGACTCGTGCCGACGCCGACGCCCGCCTCGGCCGCGATGTCCCGTACCGGCGCCTCCACACCCGACGCCGTACGAAGTCCTCGGCTACTCCCAGTCCGTCAGGTACCCCTGGTGCCGCACGCATCCGCCGTCGGCGGTGAGGGTCGGCTCGCCCGTGTACCAGTCGGGGCGCAGGGACAGTTCGATGCCCCGGTCGGTCGTGGTGCGCACTCCTGGCAGTCCGGCGCCCGGCTCGCCCTGCTTCGGGGCGGGGATGTTCCGCACGGTCAGATCCTGTCCCGACCACTCCTCGCGGAGGGTGTCGACCGCCGCCGCGTACGCGGCGTGGTCGGCGAAGTCGGGGGCCCAGGTGACGGTCGGCCGGTCACGGGTGACTCCCTCCGGGTCCGCGCCGAAGTCGTCCTTGCAGGAGGCGTTGGCCATTCTCCTGTCGTCGATCACCGCGTCCGGGTCGATGCCCAGCTTCCGTACCGCTTGTTCGCCCGCCTGCTCCGTGCGTCTCATGTGCTCGCGGAACTCCGACTCCGACTCGGCGGGACCCGACAGGGACGAGCAGCCCGTCGCGAGCGCCGTGAGGAGCAGCACCGCCACCGGCACGCCCGTGGTCGCCGACAGGGCCCGGCGCCGGCGCCGGGGCGTGCGGGCGGCCGTGGGTGAGGTGGTGAGGGTGTGTCGCGTCGTCATGGTCACAATCCCAGCAGGGGACGCGGACCCGGCGGCACCGCTCGCGTACTCAGACTCCGGCTGAGTACCTGGCCCTTCAGCCTGCGTCGCTCTCCGTGAGGGTCTCGAACGCCGAGCACAGGAGCTGGATGCTGCGCCGGAACTTCTCGTCCTGGCCCGGCCGGGGCATCTCGTCCATGACGAGCGGGAAGCGCGTGCGCAGGTCGGCGTAGATCTCGGCAGTGACGGCGGGCGCCCGGGGCTCGCTCTGTTCCTGGAGCACGAACCCCGTGACGTGGCTGAGGAGGGTGTCGGCCGCGATCCCGAAGTGGTCGGCAGGCACACCCGCGTCGAGCAGGGTCCGCAGAAAACGCTCCATCAGTGAGAGGCCGCCGGTGCTCAGCGCCCCGGGGCTGTCGGCCAACAGGAGCGCGCCACCCGGGTGTTGCAGGAGGCTCGCGCGCAGCGCCGCGGCCTGTGCCTCGATCTCGTCCTGCCAGGCCGCTTCGGGCGGGAGCGCGGCGAGGGCGGCGCTCCCGGCGTCGTACGCGTGCCGGCAGACGCGGTCGGCCATCAGCGCGAGCAGTTCGCTCTTGTTGCGGACGTGGTAGTAGAGGCTGCCCGCGTGGGTGCCGAGCCGATCGGCCACCCGGCGCATGGACAGGCCGTGGTACCCGGTCTCGGCGAACGTGGTCATACCGGCGTCGACGATCCGCTCCCTGGTGAGCTTCATCGGCCCACCGTAACAGCTTTTCGAACAGTGTTGGAAAAGCTGTGCTAGCCTCACCGTCAACGGTTTTCGAACACCGTTGGAAACTGGGAAGAGGGGCTCGGGGGACATGGACGGACTGCTGTTCAGTGCGACGACGGCCGCGTTGATGGTGATGATGATCAACGGCGGACTGGGTGCGGTGGGGCGCGACTCGCTCCGGGGGCGGCCCGTCCCGTGGGCCGCGGTCGGCCTGACCGCCCTTGCGGTGGCCGGTGTCGTCCTCCAGCTGTGCTGGGCGGGCGCGATGGAGGCCCTCGACGACGATCCCGCCGAGTCCGGCTGGTGGCGGGTGTGCACGTCGGTCTTCCTGCAGAACGGCGGTGTCTCCGGCGCGCTGTGGAACATCGCCACCCTCGCCGTCGTGGCGGCCCTCGCGCAGTGGCTCTGGGGCGGACCGCTGACGCTGCTGTTCTTCGTCGCGGGCATCCTCCTGCCCGAGCGGATCGACGCGCTGCTCGGTCTGGGCGGTGGCTCCGGCGCCGATCCCCGTAACTTCGCGGGCAGTTCAGGCGCCACGTACTTCCTGGGGGCGACCCTGGCCGCGGCCCTCCTGGCGCGCGTTCGTACCCTCACCGGCAAGGAACGCGCTCTCGCCGTCGGTGTTCCGGTGCTCGGGCTGGCGATGTGGTGCGCGCAGGACAACGGCCACGGTCTCGTCGCCGTCTATGGCTTCGCGCTCGGGATCATCGTCCGGGCGGTGCTGTGCCGCCTGCCGCGCCGAGCGCCCGCCACCGACGCGTTTCGGACGGCGGAAAGCCGCCCGGGAGCTGCCCGGAGCGGGGCATAATACCCGGTCGCCCGGTGGCCGAAGTTGCCCCCTGTGAGGTGATGACTCCCGAGCGGCATGTTTGCATGTGTTCATGATCGTTAACGCACAGGAGACATCCGAGCCGCGGACGTACGTGGATCGCGTACTGGAGCACTGGCACGAGGACGAGAACGCCGAGGCACTCGTCCAGGGCACGCAGCGGCTGACCCGGGGTGAGGCCCGGCGGCGGCTGTTCCGGCTGGGGCACGCGCTGCGCGGGCAGGGGCTCCGGCCCGGCGACGGAGTGGGGCTGTTCCTGGCCAACCGTGTGGACTCCGTCCTGGTGCAGCTCGCGGTCCACCTCGTCGGCTGCCGTGTCGTGTTCCTGCCGCCCGAGCCCGGACCCGGCGAACTCGCCGCCCTGGTCGAGCAGTCCAGGGCGCGCGCCGTGGTCACCGACCCGCTCTTCGCGCAGCGCGCCGCCGACGCGGCAGGCCGCAGCGTCCACGCGCCGGTGCTGCTCAGCCTCGGACCCTGTGAGCAGGAGTGCACGGACCTGCTGGAGGTGGCCGCCGAGTGCCCCGCCGAGCGCCCCGAGGGCGTGCCCGCCCCGGCCCCGGACGAGGCCGTCACCGTGCTCTACACCGGCGGCACCCTGGGCCGCCCCAAGCTCGCCGCCCACAGCCACCGCCTCTACGACACACTCATGAACGCGGAGGAGGACGACCCGCAGGACCCGGGGGAGTCGCGCGCCACGCGGTTCTTGACGCTCACCTCGGGCACGGACCGGGTGCTCGCGGCGACGCTGCTCACGCACGGCAGCGGCCACCTCACCTCGATCCAGGCGCTGGTGTCGGGCTCCGTCCTCGTCGTCCTCCCCGAGTTCGAGCCGGGCGCGGCGCTGGCGGTGCTGCGCGAGGAGAAGATCACCGCCACCATGTTCGTGCCGCCGATGCTGTACGCGCTCCTCGACCACCCGGAGTGCGTGCCGGGCGTGCTTCCCGAGCTGAGCCGCGTCGTCGTGGGCGGCGCCGCGTCGTCGCCGAGCCGGCTCCAGCAGACGGTCGAGGTCTTCGGGCCCGTCCTCAGTCAGGGCTACGGACAGTCGGAGGCGCTCGGCATCGCCGCGTTCGGGGCGGAGGAGCTCGCCACCAAGGGGGCCGAGCGCCCCGAGCTCTGGCGCAGCTGCGGCCGCGCGATAGCCGACACCGAGATCGAGATCCGCGGCGAGTCCGGCACGGCGGCACTGCCCCCCAGGCAGGTCGGCGAGGTGTGCGTCCGCGGCGAGACGGTGATGCTCGGCTACTACGAGGACCCGGAGCGCACCGCGGAGGCCCTGCGGGACGGCTGGCTGCGCACGGGGGACATGGGCTACCTCGACGCCGAGGGGTACCTGTACCTCGTCGACCGGGCCAAGGACATCATCGTCACCGGCAGCACCAGCGACAACGTCTACTCCCGCGTCCTGGAGGACTTCCTGCTCACGCTGCCCGGGGTGCGCAACGCGGCGGCGCTCGGCGTGCCGGACGAGGAGTTCGGCGAGGCCGTACAGATCTTCCTGGCCACGGCCGAGGGCGTTGACGTCGACCCGGACGTGGTCGGCGCGGCGGTCACCGCCGAGCTGGGAGACCTGTACACGCCCCGCAAGACGGTCCTGCTGGACCGGCTGCCGACGACCAAGGTCGGCAAGGTGGACAAGAAGGCGCTGCGCGCGGCGTGGACGAGCGAGCCCGCGCACACGTCGTAGCGAGACGGGCGCCGACCTTCACCGCGGGGTCGGCGCCCGATGGAGTGATCAGCGCTTCGGCGGCAGCCGGTGCCAGATCAGGTCGTGCAGCGCGGAGTCCGCGACCGTCAGCGTGAGGAACGTGCAGTACGGCTGGCGCCTGCGGTCCGTGGGCGAGCCGGGATTGATGAGCCGCAGGCCGCCGGGCGCCTCGGTGTCCCAGGGGATGTGACTGTGCCCGAACACCAGGACGTCCAGGTCGGGGAAGCGCTCGGCGCACCGGCGCTCGCGTCCGGTGGCCGCTCCGGTCTCGTGGACGACGCCGAACCGCAGCCCCGCCAGTTCGGCCCGCTCGACCTCGGCGAGCCTGCGGCGCAATGGCGGCCCGTCGTTGTTGCCGTGCACGGCGATCAGCCGGCGCGACCTGGCCTCGAACAGATCGAGCGTGGCCTCGTCGATCCAGTCCCCGGCGTGGATCACGACGTCCGCGGCGTCGATCCCTGCCAGCAGGGCGTCCGGCAGGCGCTTCGCGCGCGCCGGCACGTGGGTGTCGGAGGTCAGCAGCAGCCGCATGGGGCCAAGGGTAGGGGCGGTAGCCGGCCGGCGGCGCGCGGTCGCGCTCCCGGCCCGGACCCGTCACCCGTCGCGTCCGCCGGACTTTTCGGTCCCTGAGTCACCGCGGCCACCGCCCCGGGGGTGCCGCAGCCGCAGCCACACGTCGCGCGCGTGGCGGCCCGCCTCCGTGCGGCTGCGCGCCACGATCTCGCGTGCCTCGTCGTGCGTCTCGACCATGGGCCCTGAGCCGCGCAGGGGCCGCCCGGCCGTCTCGTGCAGGAAGAACGTCGACACCAGGCCGATCACCCCGGCCACCATCAGGTAGAAGGCCGGGACCAGCGTGTTTCCGGTCGCGTCGACCAGGAACGAGGCGAGCAGCGGGGTGGTGCCGCCGAAGACGGAGACGGAGATGTTGTAGGCGATCGACAGAGCTCCGTACCGCAGCCGGGTGGGGAACAGGGCCGGGAGCGTGGCGGCGGCCGTACCGGCGAAGCAGACCAGGAGCAGGCCGAGGATCGCGCAGCCGAACGCGGGCAGCAGGATGCCGCCCTCCCGGATCAGCAGGAACGCGGGCACGGCGAGCAGGATCATCGCGATGCTGCCGCCCATGAACATGGGCCGTCTGCCCCACCGGTCGGAGCTGCGGCCCACCGTGGTGATGGCGAGGACCACGAGCAGCATGGTGCCGAGCACCAGGAGCTGCGCGGTCGTGTCGCTCTCCCCGAGGGTGACGGTCATGAATGTCGGCAGGTACGACGTCACCATGTAGTTCGTGACGTTGTAGAGCAGCACGAGACCCATGCAGATGAGGACCGCCTGCCAGTGCCGGGTGAAGATCTCCCTGAGGCGGCCCTTGCCGGACTGGCGGGCCTGCTCGACGGGATCGCCCTCCTCGCCCTTGGACTCCGCCTCGCGTTCGGCCGCCGACGAGGCGGCTTCCTGCTGGAAGGCGGGGGTCTCCTCCAGCTTCATCCGCATGTAGAGGCCGATGAGCCCGAGCGGCCCCGCGACGAAGAACGGGATGCGCCAGCCCCAGCTCTCCAGGCCGTCCGTACCGAGGGTCAGGGTGAGCACCGTGACCAGTCCCGAGCCCAGCGAGTAGCCCACGAAGGTGCCGAAGTCGAGCCAGCTGCCGAGGAAGCCGCGCCGCTGGTCGGGGGCGTACTCGGCGATGTAGGTGGTGGCACCGGCGTACTCGCCGCCCGTGGAGAAGCCCTGCACGAGCCGGCACAGGAGCAGCAGCAGGGGAGCGGCGAAGCCGATCGAGGCGTACGTGGGGAGCAGGCCGACCGCGAAGGTGCTGGCGGCCATCATGATCATGGTGGCGGCGAGTACGCGCTGTCGGCCGATGCGGTCGCCCAGCGGCCCGAAGACGAGCCCGCCCAGTGGCCGCACGAGAAAGGCGGCGGCGAATGTGGCAAACGTGGAGACGACCTGCGCCCCGGGCGAGCTGGAGGGGAAGAAGACCTTTCCGATCGTGCCCGCCAGATAGGCGTAGACGCCGAAGTCGAACCACTCCATGGTGTTGCCGAGCGCCGCCGCGGTCACGGCCCGCCGCACCTTCGGACGGTCCGAGACCATCACGTCCTCGGCGCTGAGCGTCTTCTTCCGGCGACGCAGCAGCGTGCGCGCCATGCGGTCGGTAGCCGAATGCGACGTGCGCGGTTCGCTCTCCGCCGGGCGGGGCTTTCGGGGCGTGCCGCGCGGTTGGCCTCTCACCATGAAGCCTTTCTCCTCGTGCCTGCCGAGAGAAGCTGTGTCGCCGCAAGTCTGAGCCGATCATGAGCGACCGGCAAATTGTCCGGTCTGCGGGGTCCTGGTGCTTTTCCGTGTTCTGGTCGGGTGGTGTCGTCAGAGTTCCGGTGTCCGGCGTTCCTGGCGTTCCCGTGTATGCGGGTGCTGGTGGCTCGGCGGGGCTGTGGGGCTGTTTCGGGGGTGCGGGGGCCTGGAGAGGGGAGGGGGGAGCGCTAACTGGAGCCCCTGTGGCGGTAGTTGGGCGACAGTGTCGGTGAGTGGGGGCCGTGGGACAGGCGGGTGGCTTGTTCCTGTTGTGTTCTCGTGCGTCGTGATGTCCGGGTTCGTGAGGTCGGGCTAGGATCGCGGCGTGATGGCGGCCTGGTCTCGTTCCGGTGCACGGCGGAGCCGCTCGGCGGCGCCGCTGTGGCGGGCCGTGGGGCTGGGGCTCTGCCTCCTCGGTCTGGTGTTCGCCCATGTGGCGAGCCCCGAGGTCACGAGTCGGCACCTCGCCTCCACCGGTGCTGTCACCGCGGTCGCCCCCGGTGCCCCCGCCGCTTCCGTCCTCACCTCCGCCGTCGCCCCGGACGCACCCGCCGTGGCCGACGGTCCGGGCGGGTCGGGCCACGACCACCGCCAGCAGCACGCCGTCGAGGAGTGCGCGCTGAGCCAGCCTCCGCAGGGCCCCGACGTGGACATGCCCTGCCTCTCCCCGCTGGGCTCGCGGTGGCGGGGCGGCGCGCCCGTTCCGCTGGGCGCCCACCCGGTCGCCGGGCGGGACTTCGTGGTCCCGATAGCGCACGCGGCGGATTCCACGATTCTGCGCATCTAAGCCGCGTCGGCTCCGAACTGGCCCCACGTCACCAGGAGTCAGCCCGCTCACCCCCGTGGGTCGAGCCGAGCACGGCGTCGCTCCGGTGGCCACTTCATGCTGTCCGACCTCGTCCCCGGTCACAGGTGTCACGCGTGCCGCGTCCGCGGCGCACCGCACCCCGGCCGGGGCGGCTGCCGCACGGAGGTTCTGTGCCGCATCGGCGTTTCTTCCGCACCCTGTACGTCCTGCTGGGCACGCTCCTCGCGTGCTTCGGCGGGCCTCTCCACGCCCATGGCCCAGTTCACGTGTCCGGGGCAGCGGCCCACGCGTGGGTGGAGCCGCGCCTCTCGGAAGAGGCCGAGGGCGCAGTCGTCGACGTACCCGCCCGGCCCGACCGCTGCCACGAGCCAGGACCCGCCTCCCTCGCCCAGCCCTCGGCCCGGCTGCTCCCGCTCGCGCTGAGCGCGGCGCCCGGGGAGGAGGGGGCGGACGCCGCGGTCGCCTGCCACTCGGCCACCGCGCGACGGGCGAACCCGGTGGGTGGTCGAGCCGCTCTCAACTCGCTCTGCAGATGGCGCATATAGGGGCGCTCCGGGCACGTCCCGCGCCATGACGGGCCTGCCCGCCCCCGCGACCAGCCCCTGTGCGACCACTACCTGAGCGAGAGCGAGAAGCGAAGAGATGCACTCTCCGACCGCGCACGACTCCACCCCCGCCGGGGCAGGCCCTGCCGGGCCCGCCCCTTTCGGCGCCATCCCGCACGGAGTCAATCCGCACGGCGCCGCCCCACTCGGCTCCACCCTCCCCGGCCTCGTCGGGAACACCCCCGTCCTGCACGTCTCCCGGCCGTTCGCTCCGCCGGGCCGCGGCTTCTGGGCCAAGCTGGAGGGCTTCAACCCCGGTGGCATCAAGGACCGCGCCGGTCTCCACATGGTCGAACGCGCCCGGGCCCGCGGCGAGTTGCGACCCGGCTGCCGCATCGTCGAGTCGACCAGCGGCACCCTCGGCCTCGGCCTCGCCCTGGCCGGTACGGTCCACGGCCACCCGGTCACCCTGGTCACGGACCCCGGCCTGGAACCGTCCATGACCCGGCTGCTCACCGCCCACGGCGCGAGCGTCGACACCGTGCCCGAACGCCACCCGGTCGGCGGCTGGCAGCAGGCGCGACGGGACCGCGTGGCCGAACTCCTCGCGGAGCACCCCGGCTCCTGGTGCCCCGACCAGTACGGCAACCCCGACAACGTCAGCGCCTACACCCCGCTGGCCCTCGAACTCGCCGCGCAGCTCGGCCACATCGACGTACTGGTCTGCAGCGTCGGCACCGGCGGGCACTCCGCGGGCGTCTCCCGCGTCCTGCGGCAGCTCTACCCCGGCCTTCGCCTGGTCGGTGTGGACACCGTCGGCTCGACCATCTTCGGCCAGCCCGACCGGCCCAGGCTCATGCGCGGCCTGGGGTCGAGCATCTACCCGCGCAACGTCGCCTACGAGAACTTCGGCGAGGTGCACTGGGTGGCCCCGGCCGAATCCGTATGGTCCTGCAGGCAGTTGGCGACCTCGCACTACGCGACCGGCGGGTGGAGCGTCGGAGCCGTCGCGCTGGTCGCCGGATGGCTCGCCAGGACACTCCCGCGCGACGCCCGTATCGCCGCGGTCTTCCCCGACGGTCCGCAGCGCTACCTGGAGACGGTCTACGACGACGGGTACTGCGCCGAGCACGGCCTCCTGGGCCACGTCCCGGCACCCGAACCGGACGTCGTGGGCCGCCCCGACGAGAAGGAGGTCACCCGCTGGACGCGCTGCACCGCCGTCCACGATCCGCTGCCCCCGGACCGGCCGGTCCGGCCGGGCGCGACCGACCGCACGGCGGAGGGCGAGGCCCGGTGAAGACGACCCTCACGCAGTTCCGTTCCTACGACCGGAGCGTCCGGCTCCTCCTGGCCAACCAGTTCACCATCAACCTCGGCTTCTACATGCTGATGCCGTATCTCGCCCAGCACCTGTCCGGCACGCTCGGCCTGGCGGGCTGGCTCGTCGGACTCGTCCTCGGCGTGCGCAACTTCAGCCAGCAGGGCATGTTCCTCCTCGGGGGCACGCTCGCCGACCGGTTCGGGTACAAGCCGCTGATCGTCGCCGGATGCGTCCTGCGCACCGTCGGCTTCGCCACGCTCGGCCTCGTCGACTCGGTGCCCGCGCTGATCGTCGCCTCGGCGGCCACCGGCTTCGCCGGAGCGCTGTTCAACCCCGCGGTGCGGGCCTATCTCGCGGCCGACGCGGGCGAGCGCCGGGTCGAGGCCTTCGCGCTGTTCAACGTCTTCTACCAGGCGGGCATCCTCCTTGGCCCGCTCGTGGGGATGCTGCTCACCGGGGTCGACTTCCGGGTCACCTGCCTCGTCTCGGCGGCGGTCTTCGCGGTCCTGAGCATCGTGCAGATCCGCGCTCTTCCCGCCCGCGGGGGCAACGACACGCGGGACTGGGGCGGGGCGCCGGGCGCCGGTGACGGGATCGTCGCCCAGTGGCGGAGCATCGCGGGCAACCGTGCCTTCCTGCTCTTCTCGACCGCGATGATCGGCTCCTACGTCCTGACCTTCCAGGTGTATCTGGCGCTGCCTCTGGAGGTGCGACGCGTGGGAGGTGACGGCGAGTTCGGCACCGTCGCCGTCGCGCTGCTCTTCGCGGCGTCCGGTCTCGCGACCGTCCTCGGGCAGACCCGGGTGACGGCCTGGTGCAAGGAGCGGCTGGCTCCGGGACAGGCGCTCACCCGAGGCCTTTCGGTCATGGGGCTCGCCTTCGTGCCGCTGCTCGTCGCGACGGCGCTGCCCGAGCCCGGCGGGGGAGCGGGGCGGTGGCTGCTCGCCGCCCTGCCGCCCACCCTGGCCGCCCTGTTGCTGGCGCTGGGCACGATGATCACGTACCCCTTCGAGATGGACACCATCGTCCAGCTGTCGGGGGACCGTCTCGTCGCCACCCATTACGGGCTCTACAACACCATCTGCGGTGTCGGCATCACCGTCGGCAACCTCCTGACGGGAGTCGCCCTCGACGCCGCCCGGGCGGCGGGCCTGTCGGCGCTGCCCTGGCTCGCGCTGCTCGTCCTGGGCCTGGGGTGTGCGCTGTCCCTCCACGGACTGCAGCGCGCCGGGCGGCTGACGCGGACGGCCCCCGGGGCGCGGCCCGCCACGGCCTGACCCGAGCCGGTCCGGCCGGCGCGCGAGCCGCGCGCCGGCCGGTACCCGCTCACGCGGAGTCGACGCCCCCGGTGCAGGCTGCGCCCGGCTCGGGCGTCTGCGCGCCCTGCACGTACGTGCTGAAGAACTCCGCGACCCGCGGGTCCTCGGCGCTGTCGACGGTGAGCTGGCGCCCCCAGGCCGACAGCACGATCGCGCTCCGCTGCTTCGCCACCGGACTCATCAGGCTGTAGGTCGTCCTGGACACCTTGTCGGCCAGCTTCTTGACGTCGGCTCCGGGAGCCCTGTCGTTGTACGTGACCCAGACCGCGCCGTGTTCGAGGGAGTGCACGGCGTTCTCGTTCGGTATCTCCTTCTCGTAGACGCTGGCGTCACACGTCATCCAGGCCTGGTGGTGGTCGCCGCCGACCGGCGGTGTCATCGGGTAGGAGACGGACTTGGCCACGTGATCGCGGCCCAGCTTCTTCGCGTCCCACGTCTTCTCGCCCTGTACGGGCTTCTTCGCGGCGGCGCTGTTCTGCTTCTCCTTGTCGTTGGCGCTGTCGAGGGCGTACGCGCCGAAACCGACGAGCCCGGCGACGATCACCGTGCTCACCGTGAGCGTGATGACGCGGGTGCGGCGCTCGCGCGCCTGTTCCGCGCGGCGCATCGCCTCGACGCGGGCCTGGCGCTCCGCGGCGGCGGCCTTCTTGCTCGGCCTGTTGCTCGATCTGTCGCCCGGCTTGCGGGACTTGGGCTTGGTCATGGTGTTCCTGTCCCCGTCGCGCGGGGCGCGGCGGCGGTGGGTCCGGAGTGGTGGATGCCGTGGCGCGGGCGGGCCGCGTGCGCGGGCCACCCGGCCGGGATCCGCCTAGATCCGCTGCACCTGGAGCATGTGGAGATCGGGGGAGCCGCGGTCCGAGGGAGGCTCGACCGGCGGGCCGGGCATCGACGCCCCGTGCGGGGAGGGCGTCTGCTTCGGCACGGCGGGCAGCGACGGGCCCGCCGGGTTGAGGACCGCTCGTACGCTGTGGGCGGCGGCCGTGCAACGCCGGTCGGCGGGCGGGCAGTCGACGTCGTGCGCGCGCGGTGCACCGTCGTCGTACGAGGGGGCTCCGGTGGCGGCCGCGGTGTGCCCGGGGCCACGGTGGCCGCCGTCCGGGGCGACGGCGCCGAGGCACATGAAGAGCGTGGCGACGAGCGACGCGAGCGCGGCGGCGGACGCGGCGCGGCACCAGGCGTGCCGAGCGGCTCCGGTCCACTGCGTCTGTCTCATCGCAGCGCATCGTAGCGATCGTCAGGACGGCGGCCGACGGGTACCCCGGTCCGCTTCCCGCGCGGCACGCTCCACCCGGTCCCGGTGTGCCTCCTGCCAAGCGGCGTCGGGCGGCATGTTGTCGCCGTCCTCCCGCAGGCCGGCGGCGCCGTCGATCAACTCTCGTACGAGGTCGGCGTGTCCGGCGTGCCGGTCGGTTTCGGCGATCATGTGGACGAGGACGCGGTGCAGGGTCAGTTCCCGTCCGTTTCCGCCCGGCAGGCGGCCGACCGCGTCGAGGTCCAGCGACTTGATGGTGGCGTCCGAGTGCGCCCACACCTGCCGGTAGCGCCCGACGATCCGCTCCCGTGTCTCGTCGGCGGTCGCCCACAGATCCGCGTTCGTCTCGGCGTCGCCCGTGATCCAGAGCCCCGGCGCGGCGAAGGGGCGCCCGAATGTGGCCCCGAAGTACAGGGCTTCGGCGCTGGTCGCGTGCTTGACCAGGCCCAGGAGATTGGTGCCGGTGGGCGTGAGCGGGCGCCGTATGTCGTACTCCGACAGGCCGTCGAGTTTCCAGAGCAGCACGTCGCGGGCGTCCTGCAGGTAGAGACGGAGGTCGGCTTTGAAGTCTGACGCGGTCATGGGCGGTAGTCTGCCGCTCGCTCGATCACCGGTCATCACGTTTTCGGGGCCGCAGGGGGAGGCCGGAGGCCCGGGCGCGGGGTCTGCCGGGGTGGGCCGACAGACCCCGGCGGCGGGTCGGGACGTGCCCGGGCCGGGGCCGCGCGGCCGCTCCGCGTCAGGGGCGGGTCGCGGTCACCAGGAGGGCGGCCGCGCGCAGGCGCAGGGCGCCGTCCTCCTCGTGCGGGCGCAGGAGTTCTGTCAGGCGGGCGCGCGCCTGGTCCGCGGTCTCGTGGGGCACCTGACCGGTGAGGTGGCGTCCGGGGCCGGAGCCGAAGAGGAAGTCGGCGGCGTCGGCCGCGTCCCGCCCCCACGTCCCGGTCGTCTCCACGCGGACCGCCTCGACCTTCTCGAACCCGGCGGAGGACAGCAGGGCGCACGTCTTGTCCGCCTCCGCGAGGGAGAACATGCCGGGCCCGCCGGGCGTGCCGAACGTGCCCATCGGAAGGAGGTCGCGCAGTGAGCCGAAGGCCCGGAGCCACTCGTTGTCCTGCGGGAACGCGCCACAGATGAACGCCGCGCGGCCGCCCGGCCGCAGCGCCCCGGCGATGTTGCCGAACCCGGCCACCGGGTCCGCGAAGAACATCACGCCGAACCGGCTGACCGCGAGGTCGAACCCGCCCGCCTCCAGAGGGTGGACCTGGGCATCGCCCTGCTCGAAGGAGACATTGCCGAGGCCCTCCTGCCGCGCGGAGCGGCGGGCCTGCGCCAGCATCGGCGCCGACAGGTCGAGGCCGAGCACCCGGCCGCCGGTCGCCCGGTGGGCGGCCTGCCTGGTCAACTGCCCGGTGCCGCAGCCGACGTCCAGGACGCGGTCGTCCTCCTGGACCGAAGCGGCCGCCAGGAGAGGGGAGTTGAAGCCGCCGTTGATCGCATCCCAGCGGGACTGATGGCCGGCCCAGTGCTCCCCCTCGTAGCCGTTCCATGCCCGCGCCTGTTCGGTGTTGGCGATGTCCTGCACTCGATGCCCCCTGATGCGTCGTGGACGGTGCGCCCGACACGGCTAGTATGGGCGCTCGCCCAAACAGTATGGGCGAGCGCCCCTTCTGGCAATGGCCGTGCCGGGGCGTCCCGTTGTCACCGAGGAGCAGCCATGTCACCGCGCGGAGTCGCGATCCCCGATCTTCGCGACCGGCTCTTCGACGCCGCCGAGCGGATCGTCGCCCGCGAGGGCGCGGCGGCTCTGACCAGTCGGGCGGTCACCGGCGAGGCGGGCTGCGCCAAAGGGGTGCTGCACACGCACTTCGGCGGGGTGGACGCGTTCGTCGCCGAGCTCGTGCTCGACCGGTACGCGCGCGCCGCGGCGGCCGCCCGGGCCCTCCCCGGACGGGCGGGCGAGAACAGCGTGGCGGCGAACCTGGCGGGAGTCGCGCTCGGGCTGCTCGACTCGCTGGACCCCGGGGTCGTGGGCCTCGCGATGTCCAGCCACGCCACCTCCTGCCGGATCCGCGAGGCGCTCGCCGCGGGTGCCCCCGGCTTCGCCGCGATCCAGGACGCGCTCACCGCCTACCTGGACGCCGAACAGCGGCTCGGCCGGCTGCCGGACACCACCGACACCGCCACGACGGCGCTCGCCGTGGTCGGCACCGTCCACCACCTCCTGATGACCGGGTGGGCCGGCGCGCCGGACCCCCGGGAGCAGACCGAACGGCTGGTCGCCCTGCTCGTGTGACGGCGGGGGCGACGGCCCAGCGCTGTCGGAGCCCGCGCCGGAAGTCGCCATGCCGGAAGTCGCCCCGTCAGTCGTCGCAGCACGCCGCCACGGACTTCGTCAGCCGGGGACCCGCGAACCGCGTACCGCTGACGAAGCGCAGCGCGGGCCCGAACGTCGCGACGGCCGAAGGACCGGTGAAGTACAGCCCCGGCACGCTGGACGAGAACCCCTTGTCCAGGACGGGGAATCCACCGATCCGCCGCACGTCCGCGCGCAGCTCGGGGGAGAGGAAGTCAAGGGCCTCGACGTGGACGCGGTAGCCCGTGGCGGCGAGGACGTGGTCGGACTCGACGGTGTGGGTCCGTCCGTCCGGTGTCGTGGTGTGCAGGGCGACGCTGTTTCCCCGGACCTCCGCCGCCGTGATGTGCCGCTCCGCGAGCAGCGGCACCTGCCCTTCGAACCGGTCCCTGAGCCACCACGCCCCGCGCGGTCTCGTCGGCCGCTCGGCGAGCCGGAGCCGGGCCGCCGCGGGCAGCCGGCGGAACGCGGCGGGGTGACGCGTGAGGCCGTACACGGGCCACGAGCGGCCCGCAGGGGTGTCCGGCTGCCAGTGCGGGCGGGACGACGGCGGCGTGTCGAACCGCACCCGCGCCCCGCGGGCGAGCACCTGCACCTCGGCGCCCGCCTCGTGCAGCAGGGCGGCGCTCTCCAGGGCGGACTGGCCGGCTCCGACGACCGTCACGGTGCGCCCGGCGAAGCTGCCGGGATCGGTCTGCTGCGAGCTGTGCGAGATCAGGCCCAGGGCCGACAGGCCGCTGGACGCCGCTGCCGCCAGGGGCGTCGGCAGATGCGCGAAACCGGAGAGGCCGGTGGCCACCACCACGGCGCGGGGCCGGAGCACCTCGCCCGAGGACAACTTGACGCGGAAGCCGTCCTCGCGCCGCTCGACCGAGGCCACCCGTTCGTCCTCGACGCGGGGCACGAGCCGCTCCCTGAACCACCGCCCGTACCGCATGAACAGGCCCACGGGCACCTGGTCGTGGGCCGCCACCCGGCGCTCCCCGGCGTCGCGGCAGTAGTCCTGGAGGGTGAAGCCCTCGCGCGGGGTCGCCAGCGCGCAGGCGGCGGGCGACGTCTTCAGGAGCATCCCGGCGGGCATGCGCCGTGACCAGTTGGCGACGGGGGCGCCGAAGACACGCACGGGCAGGCCGCGCGCCCGTAGGTGCGCGGCGGCGGACAGACCGTACGGGCCCGCGCCGATGACGACGACGGTGTTGGACATGAGGGTCCCTCCTGGCGCGGTCACGTCCGGCCGTGCGGAGACGGCTCGGGGCGCGCCGGAATCAGCGGTGGAGTGTGCGGAATCGGGCTTGCCGGGACCGCTCCCGTGTGGTCCGGCGCGGCGCACGCGCTGCGGCGCGGCTCGGGCGGCTCAGACGGCGAGCGGTGGGCGGGCCGGCGGACCGCGCCGTACGACCGTGTCCGCGAGGAGGAGGGGGCGAGCCGTCGGGCGGGCGGGCCGCCCGGGACACGGCTGCTGGATCGGCCGGGGGAGTACGGCCGCGCGCGGCGCGGGGCCCTGGCGCAGTACGCGCGCCAGGAAGGCGCAGAGCAGACGCAGCATCCGCAGCAAGGAGCGGCACAGCGGACGCGGTTCACGACCGGCGGGAGCGGCCCCGGTGGTGCGGTCGCACTGGCTGACGGGCTGGTGCCGGGGCAGCCTGCGGTCGGCGAGGAGGCGGAGGGCGAGCCGTGGGGCGAGCGGTGAGCGGGAGGGGTGGGCCGCGGGGAACGGCCGCCGAACGCCTCGTATCGCGTACGCGGCGGTCGGGTACGCACTCTCTGCGCGCGAGCGTTGCGACCGCCACCGCCGGGCGGCGGCCCGCCCGGCACGGGCGAGGGCCGACCGCGGCGCGAGGTGTGGGGACCGCGGGGCGCGGGTCGGCAGCGGGGCTCGGACCTGCGAGGCGGCACCCAGCGGGAGCGTCGCGCAGAACAGGACCGCGGCGACGGCTGCCCGGACGTCCCAGGACGGCGTCGAACCGAGGACGACGTGGTACGAGGCGACCGCGAGGAGGGCACTCACCACGGAGAAGACGGTGGCCCGCGCGACGGTCGGCGGGAACGTCACGGAGCGTGTTCCCGGCACCGGGCGTGGTCCCGGTACCGATCGGACCGACCGCGCCCCCGTCAGCGACCGCGCGACCGGTACTCGGCTGTCGCGCGGTCGAGAGCGAAATACCACCGGTCCCGAAGTCTCCATGACGCGTCCATCATGAGCCGTCACCCTCCTGGCTGTCACCCCGCCGGGGACCTGCGCGGCCCGGGCATGCGCGGGAACTGGCCGCCTTCGTGCGGTGGTTGTCGCCGCCCACACACCGCTGCCGGGCCCCGACGGACCCGTACGGGTCACCAGAACGCGCCGTGCCCCGGCCCCCCGGCCTTGAATGGACAGGTGACCGCGCCCCCCGACGACTGCCTCGCGCGCAACGAGTGGATCTGCGGCGAGTACCTGAGCACCCGCCGCCAGATCCTGCTCGACGCGGTCGTCCAGCACCTTCAGCTGACCGCCGTCTCCCTCCTGATCGCGCTGGTCGTCGCGGTGCCGCTGGCCGTCCTCGCCCGCCGCTGGGGCTGGGCCGCCGGGCCGGTCCTCGCGCTCACCACCGTCCTGTACACCATCCCCTCGCTCGCGATGTTCTCGCTGCTGCTTCCGGTGTACGGGCTCTCCGCGTCGCTCGTCGTCGCGGGTCTCGTCCTCTACTCCCTCACCCTGCTCGTGCGGAACATCCTCGCCGGCCTGCGCGCCGTCCCCGAGGACACCCGGCAGGCCGCCCGCGGCATGGGGTACGGCCCGATCCGCCTCCTGCTCACGGTCGAGCTGCCGCTCGCGCTGCCCGCGGCCATGGCGGGCCTGCGCATCGCCACGGTCTCCGCCGTCTCGCTCGTCACCATCGGCGCGATCGTCGGCTTCGGCGGACTCGGCAACCTCATCTACACGGGCATGAACACCTACTTCAAGGCACAGGTGCTCACCGCGTCCGTGCTCTGCGTCGTCATCGCCGTCGCCGCCGATCTCCTGCTGCTCGGCGTGCAGCGCCTGCTCACCCCCTGGGAAAGAGCGACGAGGGCGGCCCGCTCATGAGGACGCTCGGCGACGCGTGGACGTGGCTCACCGACTCCGCGCACTGGGCCGGGGACGACGGCATCTGGCACCGGCTCACCCAGCACTTCGTCCTCACCGTCGTCTGCCTGCTGCTCAGCTGCCTGATCGCACTGCCGGTCGCCCTCGTCCTCGGCCACCTCGGCAAGGGCGGCGCGCTCGCCGTGAACATCTCCAACGTCGGCCGCGCGGTGCCGACGTTCGCCGTCCTCGTCCTGCTCCTCCTCACCCCACTGGGCAACTGGGGCGAGGGGCCGACCGTCGTCGCGCTCGTGCTGTTCGCGGTGCCGCCGCTGCTCACCAACGCGTACGTGGGCATGCGCGGCGTCGACCCCAGCGTCGTCCAGGCGGCGCGGGGCATGGGGATGACCGGGCGACAGCTGCTGTGGCGGGTCGAACTGCCGCTCGCGCTCCCGCTGGTGCTCAGCGGCATCCGGCTCGCCGCCGTGCAGCTCGTCGCCACGGCCACGATCGCCGCGCTCGCGGGCGGCGGCGGACTCGGCCGGATCATCACGGCGGGCTTCAACCTGGCGAGCACCCCGCAGGTGGTGGCGGGTGCCGTCCTCGTCGCCGTGTTCGCGCTGCTCGTCGAGGGAGCCTTCGAGGCGGCGGAACGGTTCGGACCGGGGTGGGTGCGAGGGCGGGGGAGGACGGGATGAGCCGAGACCGAGCACGGCGAGAGAGGACGAGACGGCGCAGGGCACCGGCAGCAGCCCTCCTCGCGCTCCTCACCGGCTGCGCGACGGGACCCTCGCTGGAGAACCGGGGCGAGGTCACCGGACCCCCGGGCGACAGCAAGCACCTCGTCGTCGGCTCGGCGGGCTTCACCGAGTCGGACCTGCTCGCCCAGATGTACGCACTGCTCCTGAACAAGGCCGGATACCACACGAAGATCCTCTCCGTGGCCAACCGCGAGCTCTACGAACCCGCCCTGGAGTCCGGCCAGATCGACGTCGTCCCCGAGTACGCGGCGACCTTCGCGGACTGGCTCAACGCCAAGAAGAACGGCGCCGACGCGCCGCCCGCGGGCTCGCCCGACCTCGACGCGACCATGAAGGCGTTGCGCGGCCTCGCGGCCCCCCGCGGCCTCACCGTCCTCGACCCGGGCAAGGCCGTCGACCAGAACGCCTTCGCCGTCACCGCCTCCTACGCCCGCCGGCACCGCCTCAAGACCCTCAGCGACCTCGGCGCATCGGGCCTCGAGGTGCGCCTCGCGGCGGGCGACGAGTGCGTGCAGCGCCCCTACTGCGCCCCGGGCCTGAAGAAGGTGTACGGCATCGACGTCACCGGAGTCGACCCCAAGGGCGTCGGCACGACGCAGGCCAAGAAGGCGGTACAGAGCGGCCAGGACCAGATGGTGCTCACCACGTCGACGGACGCGACCCTCGACGACTTCGGCCTGGTGCTCCTCAAGGACGACAAGAACCTGCAGAACGCCGACTACCTCGTGCCCGTGGTCAACCGCTCACGAGCGGGCAGCGAGGGCGTGGCCGCCGCACTGGGCCGCCTCAACCCCGTCCTGACGACACAGGACCTGGCCTCCCTGAACGAACAGGTGGACAGCTGGCGCCGCCTGCCCCAGGACGTGGCCAGAACGTACCTGGAGGAAAAGGGACTGCTGTAGCCCCCGGGGGCGCGGGGCACTGCGCACCCAGCCACGACGCACCCGCACCCGAAGAAGTCCCCCAGCCCGCCCCCTCACCCCGCCCCCCACCGCGCGGGAGCGCGCCTACGCGTCGGCCACCGAGTCGAACTCCACCTCCCCCCTCTCCACCCCCTGCGCATCCGCGTCCACCGAGCGCCGCAGCGCCTCGTGCAGCTTGGCCGGGGTGAGGACGCCGAGGAAGCGGGCGCCGTCGAGGACGGCGACCCAGCCCGCGTCGTGCTGCAGCATCACGCCGAAGGCCTGCTTGAGCGGGGCGCCGACCGGCACCCAGGAGTTCATGCGGTGCGCCAGGTCACCGACCGTGCCGCCGGTCCCGGCGAGCGCGACCTCGTCGAGGCCGACCCAGCCGTGCAGATCGCCGCCCTCGTCCAGGACGACGGCCCAGCGCGCCTCCTCGGCGCGCAGCCGGGCCGCGGCCTGCTCGGCGGGCTCGTCGAGCCGGGCGATCGGCGGCGCCTCCAGGTCCTCGGGTCGGATCTCGGTGACGGAGAGCCGCTTCAGCCCGCGGTCGGCGCCCACGAACTCGGCGACGTACGGCGTCGCGGGCGCCCCGAGCACCGCGCCGGGCGTGTCGAACTGCTCGATGCGCCCCTGCCCGTACACGGCGATGCGGTCGCCGAGCCGGACGGCCTCCTCGATGTCGTGGGTCACCAGGAGCACTGTCTTGCGGACGGCCGCCTGCATCCGCAGGAACTCGTCCTGCAACTGCTCGCGCACCACCGGGTCGACGGCGCCGAACGGCTCGTCCATCAGGAGCACCGGCGGGTCGGCGGCCAGCGCCCGGGCCACGCCGACGCGTTGGCGCTGGCCACCGGAGAGCTGTTCGGGGTAGCGGGAGCCGAACGTCTTCGGGTCGAGGCCCACCAGGTCGAGCAGCTCCGCCGCGCGCGCCCTGGCCCTGGCCTTCTTCCAGCCGATGAGGGCGGGCACCGTCGCGGTGTTGTCGAGGATCGTCCGGTGCGGGAAGAGACCGACCTGCTGGATGACGTAGCCGATGCGGCGGCGCAGCCGGACCGGGTCGATGCCGGCGATGTCCTCGCCGTTCACGAAGATGTGGCCCGACGTCGGCTCGATGAGGCGGTTCACCATCATCATCGTCGTGGTCTTGCCGCAGCCGGAGGGGCCGACGAGCGTGACCAGTTCGCCCTCGTCGACCTCGAAGGAGAGGTCGTCCACGGCCGTCGTGCCGCCCGGGTAGCGCTTGGTCACCTGCTCGAACCGGATCATGCCCTCACGCTAGCCGCGCCCGTCACCCCCCGCTCATCAGCACCACCTCCAGGGTGCGGGGGCCGTGCACCCCCTCGACCCGGTCCAGCTCGATGTCGCTGGTCGCGGAGGGCCCCGAGATCCACGTCAGCGGCCGCGCGGGATCGAGCCGTTCGAGCGCCACCGGAACCGAGGCGACGACCTGGTCGGGCACCCGTACGACACAGACGTGGTGGTCCGGCACCAGGGTGATGCGGCGGCGGCCCTGGTCCGGGGAGCCGTCGAGCACGATCGTGCCGGTCTCGGCCACGGCGAGGGCGCACCCCGTGATGACGCTGTCGACCCGGTCGAGCTCGTGCGGGGTGCTCGCCGCGCGGTCCTGGACCCGTACGGGGCCGGCGGCCGCGAGCCAGTGCGGTGGCAGTCCGGGCGGCACGAGCACGGTCTCGGAGCCGCGCCGTGCGTACAGCCGCCTCAGCAGGTCCGCCACCTCGTCCTGCGTGCAGCGGTGCACGATCGCGCGGTAGTCCGCGAGGTTCTCCGCGAGCAGGTCGACGGTCTCGGCGGTGCTGCGCGTGCCGTGCTCGCGTGCGTAGTCGCGGTCCACCGCCGCCTCGTACGCGAGGTCGTCGGCCGGTACGTCGGCGAGAGCCCGCCGCACCCGGCCCAGGACACGGTCCCTGCTGCTCACTGGGCTGCTCACTGGTCGTTCCCCCCGTTCGAGCCGTCGCCCCTGCCCTCGCTCCCGCCGCCCCGCGTACGCTGCCACCAGTCGCGGAACGGCTCCGCGGGCACCGGCGGAAGCTCTCGTGTCGCGCTCCAGGCCCGGCCGGGCCCCGGGAGCGTGCGGGGATGGAAGCGCCGGGTGCGCGAGGCCAGGCGCTGGCCCACGCGCAGCGCGCCGGGGCGGGCGAACGCCAGGCCCGCCGCCCGCATCGCGGCCCGTTCCGCCGCGTGCCCCTTCGCGGGCCTCAACGTCACCTTGTTGCCCCGCCGGGTCGCCGGGCCGCCCTGCACGACGCGCTCGCGCAGGTGGACGAGCACCTCCGGGATGTCGATGGCCACCGGACACACGTCGTAACAGGCCCCGCAGAGCGAGGACGCGTACGGCAGCGAGGCGTCGATCTCGCTCTGCGTGCCCCGCAGCTGAGGGCTGAGGATCGCGCCGATCGGCCCCGGATAGACCGAGCCGTACGCGTGCCCGCCGGCCCGCTCGTACACGGGGCACACGTTCAGACACGCGGAGCAGCGGATGCAGCGCAGGGCCTGGCGGCCGACCTCATCGGCGAGGGTGTCGGTGCGGCCGTTGTCGAGCAGGACCAGGTGGAAGGTGCTCGGGCCGTCCGCCGTCGCGGAGTTCGTCGTGCCCGTCCACATCGACGTGTACGGGTTCATGCGCTCGGCCGTCGAGGAGCGGGGGAGGGTCTGCAGGAAGACCTCCAGGTCGCGCCAGGTCGGAACGGTCTTCTCGATGCCGACGACGGAGATCAGCGTCTCGGGGAGGGTGAGGCACATCCGGCCGTTGCCCTCGGACTCGACGACGACGAGCGTGCCGGTCTCGGCGACCATGAAGTTCGCCCCGGAAATGCCGACCTTGGCGCGCAGGAACTTCTCCCGCAGGTGCAGCCGCGCCGCCTCGGCGAGCTCGGCCGGTGTGTCGCAGAGGCCTTCCGGGGCCGGGCGGCCCCAACTGCCCATCTCCCGCACGAAGATGTCGCGGATCTCGCCGCGGTTGCGGTGGATGGCGGGCACGAGGATGTGCGAGGGGCGGTCCTTGCCGAGCTGCACGATGAGTTCGGCGAGGTCGGTCTCGTAGGCGTGGATGCCCTCGGCCTCCAGGGCTTCGTTGAGGCCGATCTCCTGGGTGGCCATCGACTTGACCTTGACGACCTCCGTCTCGCCCGTGGCCTTGACCAGGTCCGCGACGATGCGGTTCGCCTCCTCGGCGTCGGCCGCCCAGTGCACGGTGCCGCCGGCCCGTACGACCGACTCCTCCAACTGCACTAGATAGCGGTCGAGATGGCGCAGCGTGTGGTCCTTGATGCGCTTGCCGGCCTCGCGCAATCGGTCCCAGTCGTCGAGCTCGGTGACGGCGCGGGCCCGCTTGTCGCGGATGGTGTGGGTCGCGTGCCGGAGGTTGGCCCGCAGGGTGGCGTCATTGACCGCCTCGCGTGCGGCCCGCGGGAACGCGGGCATGCCGACGAACGTTCCGCCGCTCATGACAGGGGCTCCTCTTCCGTGCTCGCCAGGATCTCGGCGATGTGGACGGGGCGCACGGCCGTGTGCAGCCGGGCCATGGTGCCGCCGATGTGCATCAGGCAGGAGTTGTCCGCCGCGCAGAGGACCTCGGCGCCGGTCGACTCGGCGTTGCGCACCTTGTCGGCCCCCATCGCCGCGGAGACGTCGGGGTTCTTCACGGCGAACGTGCCGCCGAAGCCGCAGCACTCCTCGGCGCCGGGCAGTTCGAGGAGTTCGAGCCCCTTCACCGCCCGCAGGAGCCGCGCGGGCCGCTCCCCGAGGCCGAGGGAGCGCAGGCCGTGGCAGGTCGGGTGGTAGGTGACGGTGTGCGGGTAGTACGCGCCCACGTCGGTGACCCCGAGGACGTCCACCAGGAACTCGGTGAGCTCGTACGTCTTGGGTACGACCGGCGCGAGCGTGCGCGCCAGGCCCTCGCCGCGGCCCTCGGCGCGTGCCCGCTCGCCCATGCGCGGATACAGCTCGCGCACCATGGCCCCGCACGATCCGGACGGCGTCACGATCGCGTCGTACGCGTCCGATCCGAATACATCGGAGAAGTGCTGGGCGAGCGGCTCCGCCTGATGGCGGTAGCCGGTGTTGTAGTGCGCCTGCCCGCAGCAGGTCTGAGCCATCGGGAAGTCGACGTCAACTCCCAGCCTGGTCAGCATTTTCACCACTGCACGGCCCGTGTCCGGATAGAGCGTGTCATTGACACAGGTCAGGAACAGGGCGACGCGCATCGCGGGTTCCTCCTCGTCGGTCATCGGATGGATGCAGCGTACGCGCGCGTGCGCCGCAGTGGGAGCCGTCGGCGCCGCCCGAGGGACGGCGGGCCCGTGCGGTGTGCTGGACTGGGGTCTGCCGTCCGGACCCCTCGCCCAGGAGCCAGCCTTGACCGTCACCTACCGCCAGCCGGGAGTCGTCCTCACCGACCGCCGCTTCAGCGTGCCGCTCGACCACGACGATCCGGCGGGGGAGCGGATCGAGCTCTTCGCGCGCGAGGCGGTCGCGGCCTCCCGCGGCGGCGCGGACCTTCCCTGGCTCATCTACCTGCAGGGCGGCCCCGGCTGTGGCGCCACCCGCTTCCACGGCGCCGAGTCCTGGCTCGGCCGAGCGTTGCAGGACTTCCGCGTCCTCCTCCTCGACCAGCGCGGCACCGGCAACTCCACGCCCGCCAACCGCCAGACGCTCCCGCTGCGCGGCGGCCCCCGGGAACAGGCCGACTACCTGGCCCGCTTCCGCGCCGACTCCATCGTCCGCGACTGCGAGGCCATCCGCCCCGAGGTGACCGGCGGCGCCCCCTGGACCGTTCTCGGGCAGAGCTTCGGCGGCTTCTGCGCCACGCACTACCTGTCGGCCGCTCCCGAGGGCCTGGCCACCGCGCTCATCACCGGCGGCCTGCCCACGCTCGACGGGCACGCCGACGACGTCTACCGCGCGGCCTATCCGCGCATGGCACGCAAGAGCGCTGCGCACTACGCCCGTTACCCCCAGGACGTCGAGCGGGCCCGCCGTATCGCCGCCCACCTCGCCGAGCACGAGCCGGTGCTCGACAACGGCTACCGGCTGACCGTCCCGGCCTTCCAGTCCCTCGGCATGCTGCTCGGCTCGGGCGACGGGAGCCACCGCCTGCACTACCTGCTCGAGGACGCCTTCGTGCGCACCTCCGCGGGCCCCGCGCTGTCCGACGCCTTCCAGGAGAACGTGCAGGCCGCCCTCTCGTACGCGAGCAGGCCCCTCTTCGCCGTCCTGCACGAGTCCATCTACGGCCAGGGCGGGCGGGCCACCGACTGGGCGGCCGAGCGGGTGCGCGCCGAGTTCCCCGGGTTCGACGCGGAGAGGGCCCTGGCGGGCGAGGAGCCGCTGCTGTTCACCGGCGAGGCCGTGCAGCGCTGGATGTTCGACTGCGACCCGGCGCTGCGGCCCCTGCGCGAGAGCGCCGACCTGCTCGCCGCGCGCACCGACTGGCCGCGCCTGTACGACACGGAGCGCCTCGCCGCCAACGAGGTGCCGGTGGCCGCGGCGGTCTACCACGACGATCTCTACGTCGACACGGAGCACTCCCTGCGCACCGCCCGCGCCGTCCGCGGCCTGCGGACCTGGGTCACCGACGAGTTCGAGCACGACGGGCTGCGCGCGAGCGGTCCGCGCGTCCTCGACCGGCTGCTCGCGCTGGCGCGCGGCGAGGAGTGAGGGCCCCGTACGGCCGGGGCGGGTGGCCCCAACTCGACCCGGTATTCCGGGAACAGGCCACGCCTCGGCGATAAGCTGACCGGCATGACGGAGCAGAATTCAGCCACACCCGCCGACCAGCTCACTCCCATGCCCGAGGACTGGCGGCGCGCGCTCGCCGTCGTCGCCCACCCGGACGACCTGGAGTACGGGTGCGCCGCGGCGATCGCGGGCTGGACGGACGGCGGCCGGGAGGTCACGTACCTCCTGGCGACCCGCGGCGAGGCGGGCATCGACACGATCGATCCCGCCACCTGCGGGCCGCTGCGCGAACGGGAGCAGCGGGCGAGTGCGGCCGTCGTCGGTGTGGAGGCCGTGGAGTTCCTCGATCACAAGGACGGCGTCGTCGAGTACGGCACGGCGCTGCGCCGCGACATCGCCGCCGCGATCCGCAGGCACCGCCCCGAGCTCGTCATCACGCTCAACCACCGCGACACGTGGCACGGCGTCGCCTGGAACACCCCCGACCACGTGGCGGTCGGCCGCGCCACGCTGGACGCGGCGGCGGACGCGGGCAACCGCTGGATCTTCCCGGAACTGATCGAGGAGCAGGGCCTCGAGCCCTGGAACGGCGTGCGGTGGGTCGCCGTCGCCGGTTCGGCGACGCCCACCCACGCCGCGGACGCCTCGGCCGGTCTCGAGCGCTCGGTGGCCTCGCTCCTCGAACACCGCACCTACATCGAGGCGTTGACCGACGAGGAGCCCGAGAAGTACTGCCGTACGTTCCTCACCGGCAACGCGCAGGCGCTGGCGCCGCGCTTCGGCGGGAAGCCCGCGGTGGGGTTCCAGGT
The DNA here is from genome assembly GCF_055609205.1 of Streptomyces sp. NPDC036815. Lineage (NCBI taxonomy): Bacteria > Bacillati > Actinomycetota > Actinomycetes > Kitasatosporales > Streptomycetaceae > Streptomyces > Streptomyces sp. NPDC036815. Next base: position 366,891 of record NZ_JBVJPW010000004.1, read on the forward strand.
CTTCAGTCGGTGAGCCCGCACCCTTAACCTGACGGCCCATCAGGAACATCGGGCGGTCGGGGCAGGGGAGCGCGGATGATCGACACCATCGGCACGGACATCCCGCAGGGCGAGGAGCGACTGCGCCTGGACGTCGAGGACGGGATCGGCATCCTCACCCTCTGCCGGCCGCGCAAGCTCAACGCGTGGAGCTGGGAGTCCACCCGGCAACTCGGCCTGTTCGCCGACCGGATCCGCTTCGACGACTCCATCAGGGCGGTGCTGCTGCGCGCCGAGGGCCGCGCGTTCTGTGCGGGCATCGACATCACGGCGCCCGGCGGTGCGGTCACGGGCCGCTCCGGCGCGGAGCGCGCCCGCAACTACTACGAGGCCATGCGCTGGGTCCACGAGCGCTTCCGTGTCTTCGCCGGGCTTCCGCAGCCGGTGGTCGCGGCCGTGCAGGGGTACTGCCTGGGTTTCGGCTTCGAGCTCGCGCTCATGGCGGACATACGGATCGCGGCGGACGACGCGGTCTTCGCGCTCCCCGAGGCGCAGCTCGGCGTCGCGGTGGACGCGGGCGGCGACCTGCGCATCGCCCGGGAGGCCGGGGCGGGCTGGGCGAAGCTGCTCGCGTTCACCGGCCGCCGCATCGACGCCGCCACGGCCGAGCGGCTCCGCCTCCTCCAGCAGGTCGTCCCCGCCGAAGGACTCGCGGAGACCTCCCGCTCCCTGGCGGCCGAGATCGCGGCGAACGGGCCGCTCGCGGTGCAGGGTGTCAAACGCGGCATCGACGCGTTCGCCGACGCGGGCCTGGCGGGGGCGCTCGACCGCGTCGCGGTCAACGCGGCGATCACGCTCACCTCCGAGGACTCCCGGGAGGGATACGGGGCGAAAGGGGCGGGGCGGGCGGCGCTGTTCGAGGGGAAGTAGCGGGCGCTTCCCGCGGTCCGCCCGCGGATCACGTACCGAACGCGTCCCGGCCCAGCTGCTCGCGCACGGTCACCACCGGGGGGCTCACCAGCGTCCTGCGCTGCCAGTTCGCGCCGTCGACCACCAGGGTGTGACCCGTGATGAAACGGGCGTACGGCGAGGCCAGGAAGGTGGCGGCCCAGCCCAGTTCGCGCGGCAGCCCGACGCGCAGGGCGGGCTGGCGGACGGCCTTGTCGCGGGCCCGGTCGAGGGAGCCGCGGATGTCGGCGGTCATGTCGTCGTGCGGCATCAGTCCCGGCACGAGGCCGTTGACCTGGATGCCGTACGGACCCCATTCCACGGCGAGGGTCTCCACCAGGCTCTTCACGCCCGCCTTGGCCGCCGCGCTGTGCGCGAAGCCGGGGCCGCCGGTCCACGCGTACGACGCCCCGACGTCGATGACCGAGCCGGGGGCGCCGGCCGCGAGATGGCGGCGGGCGAACTCGCGCGTCATCAGGAACGTGCCGGTGAGCGTCGCGTCGACGACCGAGCGCCAGGCGTTCGGGGACATGTCCTCGGCGGGCACCGGGAAGTTGGCGGCCGCGTTGTTCACCAGGACCCCCGGCAGGCCGTACGCCTCCCGCGCCGCGTCGAAGACCTCGCCGACGCGCTCGGCGTCCCGGATGTCGCAGACCGCCGCGGTCACGCGCCCGCCCAGTGCGGCCAGTTCGTCGCGCGCCGCCCGCAGCCGCTCCGCGTTGCGGCTCGCGATCACCAGGTCGGCGCCGAGCCGCGCGAACTCCGCGGCGACGGCCTTGCCGAGCCCCGTCCCGCCGCCCGTGACCAGGACGGCCGTGCCGTCGTACGTGCCGGGAGGCAGCGCGGAGGCTCCCCACGGGGGAGGGGGCGGCAGCCCGGGCAGCTGCGCACCGTCCTGCCTCGCGTCGTCCGCCTCGTCGTCGGTCATGCGCGTATCGATACCTCGTACGGGACGAAATCGCCATGCCCGCCGCTGGATTCAGGTGGACCCGCCGGAGCCGCGGAGGGTGTTCTCGCAGTCCTGCCAGGCGGCGGTGGAGAGCAGCGGGCGCATGCGGGTGAACAGGCCGAGCAGGTCGGCTCCGCGGCGGGCGCGGGCCTCGGCGTCGACGCGGACGATGTCCAGCTCGTTGGCGGCGGTGAGTTCGGCGAACTCCCGCCACCTGCGCGAGGAGGGCGTCCAGGTGCGGCCGGTGAACCTGTCCCGGAAGCGCGCGGCCGGACCGGTCGCTCCGGGGTATGTGGCCCGCCGGTCGCAGCTCGCGTAGAAGTACACGAGGGACTCGGCATCGGCGCCGACGATCGCCCGGACCTGGGCGCGCCGGTCGAGCGGCACCAGATACGGGGCGAAACCGTCGGTGCCGTACAACGCGTGGCACAGACCGGCCAGTTGGAGCGCCGGGCGGGCGTTCCAGCGGACGAGCTGCCGGTGGACGCGGTCGAGATGGGCCAGCAGGGTGCCGCCGGGGTGGTCGAGGGTCGCGGCGCCGCGTTCGCGCAGGAGGTGCCGTACGGCGTCGGCGGGGTCGGGGGCCATGGGTGCGGTCATGGGCACGGGGTGCCTTCCGGGCATGGAGCGGTGGACGGGACGCCGTCGTGGATCGGGGGAGAGGGTACGGGAGTTCACGTGTGGAGAGGGTCGGCACCCGGCGCACTCCCCGACACCGTCCGGAGCGGTGCCGGGGCCCGGCCGGGTTGCCGCCCCTGGGCCCGCGTTGATCGTCCCGCCGAGCCGACCCTCAAGTCAATCCTCGGGTTTCCTTGCCTACCCCCAAGCTGTAGCTTCACTCCCATGACCCTCGACGACCTCCGCGTCTTCGTCGCCGTCTGCCGCTCCGGCAGCCTGAGCGCCGTGGCACGCGACCTCACCTGCACCCAGTCCGCGGTGAGTCAGCACATCAAGCGCCTGGAACGGGAGACGGGCCTAGCCCTCCTGGAGCGCCACCCGCGCGGTGTCGTGCCGACCCCCGCGGGGCGGCTCCTGCACACCGCGGCCGCCGGCGGTCTCGGCGACATCGACCACGCCCTGCGCAGGCTGCGCGATCTGGTGCGGGGCGAGGCGGGTTCGGTACGCGTCACCACCGGCGCCACCACCGTCCGCCACTTCATGTCCGGCGCCGTGGTCGCCTTCCGCCGCCACCACCCCAATGTCAGCCTGGAGTTTGAGACGACCCACTCCAGCCGCGACTGCTTCGACGCCCTCCTCGCGGGCGGCCTCGACCTCGCCTGGATCACGCTGGGCGAGCCGGTGCGCGGCATCGAGCAGCGGCCCGTCGTCGAGCTTCCCTGGGTCCTCGCCGTCGCCGCCGCCGACCCGCTGGCCGCCAAGTCCCGTATCGACACCGCGGATCTGGCGGACATCAGCCTGATCGGCCTGCCGGAGAACGCCACGTCCCGCTCCCGCCTGGACGCCTGGCTCGCCGCGTCCGGCACCGCCCCCACCTCGGACACCAGCGTGGCCGACTGGGACACCGCGATCCTGCTCGCCGAACTCGGCCTGGGCCACGCCATCGTCCCCGACCTGCCGGCCTGGCACGGCCCCGCCCACCCCGGCCTGCGGCTCATCCCGATCCCGGACCTGCCGACGCTGTGGACGGGCTGGGCGGTGCGCCGCTGGGACGCCTTGTCGCCCCTTGCCCGGGCGTTCGCGGGCACGGTGGAGGAGCACTGCGCCGTCACGTTCGCCGACGGCGCTGAACTGCCGGACAGCGCCTAGGCGTTGATCCCGTGCGCGTGCTCTCCCGCTACCGCGCGGGCCACCGTCGCCTCCGCTCGGGGCGTGAAGGCTCCGGCCCTGCGCCGCGCCGCGGCCGCCTCGATGTCGGTCAGGACGAGTTCGGCGTTGATCGCCGTGCCGGCCCGGTAGCCGGTGCTCGCCGCGTTGATCACCTGCTCCATGGGGCTCGCGGCGTTGCCGACCGCCCAGACCCCGGGGACGCTGGTGCGGCCGGTCTCGTCCACCGCCGGGTAGGGGCCGAACGGGGTGTCCCTGCGTTCGGCGCCGAGTGCGCCCAGGAGGTCGTCGCGGGGCACCGGCCTCGCGGGGACGAACAGCACCGAGCGGGGGAAGACCCGGCCGTCGGCGAGCCGTATGCCCGTCAGCCGGTCGTCCTCGACGGCCAGGCCCGCGACCTCGCCCTCCACGACCTGCACCCCGGCGGCCGCCAGGCGTTCCCACTCGGCGTCGGGCAGGTCCCGCACGGTGTGCAGGAACAGCGTCACGTCGCTGGACCACTGCGTGACGAGCAGGGCCTGGTGGCTGTTGAAGGGCTCGGCGGCGAGCACGCCGAAGGGCTGGTCCCGCACCTCCCAGCCGTGGCAGTAGGGGCAGTGCAGCACGTCACGCCCCCAGCGCTCGGCGAGGCCCGGCACGGCGGGCAGCTCGTCCACGAGACCCGTCGCGACGACGACCCGGCGCGCGTGCACGGCGGCGCCGTCCGCGAGCGTGACCCCGAACTCGCCCGCACCGTCCGGCGTCACCGCCGAGACGCGGTCGTGCACCAGGCCCACCCCGTACCGCTCCAGCTCCCGCCGCCCCTCGGCGAGGAACTCGGCGGGCGGCATGCCGTCCCGCGACAGGTAGCCCTGCATGTGGGCGGCGGGGGCGTTGCGCGGCTCGCCCGCGTCGACCACGAGGACGCTCCGACGGGAGCGGCCGAGCACGAGCGCGGCGCTCAGGCCCGCCGTGCCGCCGCCGACGACCACCACGTCGTACGCCCGGTCCTGCCGGGCGGCGTGGCCGCGGGGGGTGTCGTGCTGGTTCTCCATCGGGCTCCGCCTCTCGTTGGTGTTCCGGTCCACGGGGACCACCTCCTTCCTGTGGACCATGGACCCTGTCGTGCGGTTTCGACAACTGCCTTTGCCGTTGCAGCAAGAAGCGGCATGATGGAGACATGAGAGAAGACGAGACGGCGGCACCGGAGTCGATGGATCAGGTCCTCACCGAGGTGGGCCCCCGGCTGCGCCGCATCCGCAAGGAGCGCGGCGCCACGCTCGCGGGCCTCTCCGCCGCCACCGGGATCTCGGTCAGCACCCTGTCCCGCCTGGAGTCCGGCCACCGCAGGCCCAGCCTCGAACTGCTGCTGCCCATCGCCCGCGCCCACCAGGTCCCCCTCGACGAGCTGGTCGGCGCGCCGCCGGTGGGCGACCCGCGCGTGCGGGCCAAGCCGATCGTCCGGCACGGGCGCACCATGCTGCCCCTGACCCGGCAGCCCGGCGGGCTCCAGGCGTACAAGGTGGTCGAGCCCGCCCGCACGAAGGCGGCGCCGGACCCGCAGACCCATGAGGGGTACGAGTGGCTGTACGTGCTCTCCGGGAAGCTGCGCCTGGTCCTCGGCGACCACGACGTGGTGCTCGGGCCGGGGGAGGCGGCGGAGTTCGACACCCGGGTCCCGCACTGGTTCGGGGCGACGAGCGAGGCGGGCGCGGAGTTCCTCAGCCTCTTCGGGCCGCAGGGGGAGCGCATGCACGTACGGGCGCGGCCCACCCGCAAGGAGCACACGGACTGACGGCCGCCCGGACTGTTCCCTTCGGGGCAAGCGACCGCTTAGTATGCGGTGGAGCCCGGTCTACGACAGCCCCCGTGGAGGCCCCGCATGCAGGCATGGCAAGTGCACGAGAACGGCGAGCCGGCCGAGGTGATGCGCCTCGCCGAGGTGGACCGCCCCGCGCTCGGCGAGGGGCAGGTGCTGCTGAAGGTGCTCGCCGCGAACATCAACTTTCCGGACGCGCTGCTCTGCCGGGGCCAGTACCAGGTCAGGCCCCCGCTGCCGTTCACGCCCGGCATGGAGATCTGCGGCGAGACCGAGGACGGGCGGCGCGTGATCGCCAACCCCGTGCTGCCGTACGGCGGACTCGCCGAGTACGCCGTCGCGGAGAGCGCCGCCCTGCTGCCCGCCCCGGACGGCCTCGACGACGCGGAGACCTCCGCGCTCCACATCGGCTACCAGACCGGCTGGTTCGCGCTGCACCGCCGCGCGCACCTCCAGGCGGGCGAGACGCTGCTGGTGCACGCGGCCGCCGGTGGCGTCGGCAGCGCCGCGGTGCAGCTCGGCAAGGCGGCGGGCGCCAAGGTCATCGGCGTGGTCGGCGGCGAGGACAAGGCGAGGGTCGCGCGCGAGCTCGGCTGCGACCTCGTCCTCGACCGGCGCACCGACGACGTGATCGGCGCCGTCAAGGAGGCGACCGGTGGCCGCGGCGCCGACGTGATCTACGACCCCGTGGGCGGCGGCGCCTACACCGCGTCCGCCAAGTGCGTGGCCTTCGAGGGGCGCATCGTCGTCATCGGCTTCGCCAGCGGCACCATCCCCACGCCCGCGCTGAACCACGCCCTCGTGAAGAACTACTCGATCGTGGGCCTGCACTGGGGCCTGTACAAGACCAAGGACCCGGACCTGATCCTGCGCTGCCACGCGGAGCTGTCCGAGCTCGCCGCCAAGGGCGCCATCAAGCCGCTGGTGAGCGAGCGGGTACCGATGGCGGACGCCGCTTCCGCCGTGCAGCGCGTCGCCGACGGCACCACCACGGGGCGGGTCGTCGTCCTGCCGCACGGAGGTGCCGCATGACCGACGCAGCCGAACTGCGCATCCGCACCCAGGAGTTGCTCACCGCGCACCCGCCCGCCACGGTGGGCCGCGCCGACTTCCTCCGGGCCCGCTTCGACGCGGGCCTCGCCTGGGTGCACTACCCCGAAGGCCTCGGCGGACTCGGCGCGCCCCGCTCCCTGCAGGCCGTCGTGGACGCCGAACTGGAGGCCGCGGGCGCGCCCGACAACGACCCGCGCCGCATCGGCATCGGCCTCGGCATGGCCGCACCGACCGTGCTCGGCTTCGGCACCGAGGAACAGAAGCGCCGCTTCCTGCGCCCGCTGTGGACCGGCGAGGAGGTGTGGTGCCAGCTCTTCAGCGAGCCGGGCGCGGGCTCCGACCTCGCGGCGCTCGGCACCCGCGCCGTCCGCGACGGGGCGAGTGGCGACTGGGTGGTCAACGGCCAGAAGGTGTGGACCTCCAGCGCCCACAGCGCCCGCTGGGCCATCCTCATCGCCCGCACCGACCCGGACCTGCCCAAGCACCGCGGCATCACGTATTTCGTGTGCGACATGACCGACCCGGGCGTCGAGGTGCGGCCGCTGCGCCAGATCACCGGCGAGGCGGAGTTCAACGAGGTGTTCCTCACCGACGTGCGCATCCCCGACGCGCACCGGCTCGGCGCGGTCGGCGAGGGCTGGAAGGTCGCCCAGACCACGCTCATGAACGAGCGCGTCTCCATCGGCGGCATGCGCATCCCGCGTGAGGGCGGCATGATCGGCGCGGTCGCCGGGACCTGGCGCGACCGCCCCGACCTGCGCACCCACGACCTCCACCAGCGGCTGCTGAAGCTCTGGGTGGAGGCGGAGGTGGCCCGGCTCGCCGGGGAACGGCTGCGCCAGCAGCTCGTCGCGGGACAGCCCGGCCCCGAGGGCTCCGGCATGAAGCTCGGCTTCGCCCGCCTCAACCAGGAGATCAGCGGCCTGGAGGTGGAACTCCTTGGTTCCGAAGGGCTGTTGTACGACGACTGGACGATGCGCAGGCCCGACCTCGTCGACTTCACCGGCCGCGAGGCGGGCTACCGCTATCTGCGTTCCAAGGGCAACAGCATCGAGGGCGGGACCAGCGAGGTCCTGCTGAACATCGTCGCCGAGCGCGTCCTCGGGCTGCCCGCCGAGCCGCGCACCGACAAGGACGTCGTGTGGAAGGACCTCGCCCGATGAGTACGCAGACCACGCAGAGCTCCCAGCCCGACCTGCTCTACTCCGAAGAGGAAGAGGCGCTGCGCTCGGCCGTGCGCGGCCTGCTCGCCGACCGGTGCGACGCCGCCACGGTCCTCGCGCGCGTCGAATCCCCCGCGGACGGCTCCCCGCACGACCGCGAACTGTGGAAGGCGCTCACCGACGGCATGGGCCTCGCCGGGCTCCTCGTCCCCGAGGAACTGGGCGGGCAGGGCGCCACGCACCGCGAAGCCGCCGTCGTCCTGGAGGAGTTGGGCCGCGCGATGGCGCCCGTGCCCTACCTCACCAGCGCAGTCGTCGCCACGCAGACGCTGCTCGCCTGTGGCGGCGAGGAGGCCGCCGAACTGCTCGGGGAACTCGCCGCCGGCCGCACGGTGGCCGCGCTCGCAGTCGGCCTCGCCGTCGCGCCGGGTGACGCGGTCGACGGCGTACGGCTGGAAGGGGGCGTCCTGCGCGGGGAGGTGACGGCGGTCGCGGACGCGGCGGGCGCCGACGTGCTGCTGGTCCCGGCCGACGGCGCGCTCTTCGCGGTCGATATGGCGCAGGACGGCGTCACCGTCACCGCGCGGACCTCCCTCGACCTCACCCGGCCGCTCGCCACGGTGACCTTCGAGGCGCCGCACACGCGACGGCTGACGGGGGACGCCGACGCGGCCGTACGGCAGGGGCTGCGGGCGGGCGCCGCGCTGCTCGCCTCGGAGCAGCTCGGCATCGCCGAGTGGTGTCTGACGGAGACCGTCCGCTACGTGCGGGAGCGGCACCAGTTCAACCGGCCCGTCGGCTCCTTCCAGGCGCTCAAGCACCGGCTCGCGCAGCTGTGGCTGGAGGTCGTCAACCTCCGCGCCGCCGCCCGCAACGCCGCCGACGCCCTCGCCACGGACAGCGCCGAGGCGGATCTGGCGGCCGCCCTCGCACAGGCCTGCGCGGGCGCCGTGGCGGTGCACGCCGCGGAGGAGGCGCTGCAGCTGCACGGCGGCATCGGCATGACCTGGGAGCACCCGGTCCACCTCTATCTGAAGCGCGCCAAGGCGGACTCGATCGCCTACGGCACGGCGGGCCGCCACCGCGAGGCGCTGGCCGCCCTGATGGATCTGCAGGCCCCCTGACCCGTCGTACGAACCTCACCCACGAATTCGATGTAGCCCGCATCTACCAGGTGCGGGCTGCGCGTTTTACGTCACCATTACGTGGTGCATAATTGCGAACTGTTCGCAATAACAGTTGATCTTCAGTAGGGGTGTGGAGCATGAGGGCCCGATCGATACGGGGCGCAGGCGCGACGGCGACGGCGGCCGCGATAGCGGTCGCCGCCTCCGCGTGCTCGGCGCCCGGCGACGGCGACAGCGGCGCCAAGGACTCCGCGGTCGTCGGCATCGCCTACGAGCCCGAGACTCTCAGCCCGCTCCTCGGCTACGGCAAGGACGGCAACTCCAAGATCTTCGACGGCCTGCTCACGCACGACGCCGACATGAAGCTCAAGCCCGCCCTCGCCGCCGAGCTGCCCAAGGTCACCGACGACGGCAGGACCTACACGTACAAGCTCCGCAAGGGCGTCAAGTTCAGCGACGGCAAGCCGTTCTCCGCCAAGGACGTCGTCTTCACCTACGAGACCATCCTCGACAAGAAGACCAACAACGCCTCCAAGACCGAGCTGGACGCCGTCAAGAGCGTCGAGGCGAAGGGCGGCTCCGGCGGGGACGCGGTCGTCTTCCACCTCAAGTACCCCTACGCGCCGTTCGCCGAGCGCACCGTGCTGCCCATCGCCCCCGAGCACATCGCGGGCAAGCAGGACGTGAACACCGGCGACTTCACCACCAAGCCGGTCGGCACGGGGCCGTACAAGCTGGTCAAGTGGTCCAAGGGCGAGAAGCTCACCTTCAAGGCCAACCCCGGCTACTGGGGCGGCGCGCCGAAGGTCAAGAACTTCACCATGGCGATCATCAAGGACGACGACATCCGCGCCACCCGGCTCGACGCGGGTGAGCTCGACGGCGCGATCCTGCCGCCCAACCTCGCCAAGAAGTACAAGGGCGACAGCGACAAGAACACCTACGCCGCCAAGACCTTCGACTACCGCGTGGTGACCCTGCCCACCGGCAACAAGGTCACCGGCGACACCGACGTCCGCCGCGCCCTCGACGTCGGCGTGAACCGCAAGGCCATGGTCGACTCGATCCTGTACGGCGAGGGCAAGGAGGCGTACGGGCCCGTCCCGACCGACAGCCCCTGGTTCACCAAGGGCACCGAGCGCAAGTTCGACACCGCCGGGGCGAAGAAGATCCTCGACGACGCCGGGTGGAAGCCGGGCAAGGACGGCATCCGCGAGAAGGACGGCGTCCGGGCGACGTTCCCGCTCTGGTACCTCTCCGGCGACAAGCTCCGCCAGGACCACGCCCTCGCCTACGCGTCCGACGCCAAGAAGATCGGCATCAAGGTCGAGGTGCAGTCCGGCACGTGGGAGGTCATCCAGCCCCGCATGCCCAAGGACGCGGTCCTCGCCGGCGGCGGCTCCCCGGCCGACCCCGACTTCGACCAGTACACCCTCCTGAAGTCCTCCCTCGCCGGTGACGGCTTCAACAACATGGCGCACTACGACAACTCCAAGGTCGACAAGGCCCTGGAGGACGCCCGCAAGAGCGGCGACCACGCCAAGCGCCAGGCCGCCTACGACACGATCCAGCGCGAGCTCGTCAAGGACCCCGGCTACACCTTCCTCACCCACATCGACCACCTCTACGTCGTCGACAAGAAGTTCGGCGACCTGAGCACCCAGGTCGAACCGCACGACCACGGCCTGGCCTCCGGCCCCTGGTGGAACGTCGAGGACTGGCAGCCGAACAAGTGACGTCAGCGACCACCGAGGCCCCGGGGAAGGTGACGCGCCGTCGCCTCCCCTGGGGGCCGATGGCGCGCCTCGCGGGACGACGGCTGCTGTTCGCCGTCCCCGTGCTGCTCGTCGTCACCTTCGGCGTCTTCGCCGTCGCCGCCGCCTCGCCCTTCGACCCCGTCAAGGCGTACGCGGGCACCGCCGGGCTCACCGCCTCGCAGGAGAACCTCGACCAGCTGCGCGCCAACCTCGGCGTCGACCGGCCGCTGGCCGCCCGCTGGTGGGACTGGCTGACCTCGGCGCTCACGGGCGACCTCGGGGACTCCAGCACCCTGCGCCAGCCGGTCGCGGACGCCATCGGCGAGCGCATCGGCTGGTCCGTGCTGCTCGCCGCGACCGCGTTCCTCCTCGCGATCCTGCTCGGCACCGCGCTCGGCGTGCTCGCCGCCCGCAGGCCCGGCGGCTGGGTCGACCGCGCCGTGACCTCCCTCGCCTACACCCTCGAAGCCGCGCCGCCCTTCTGGCTCGGCCTCCTCGCCGTCTGGCTCTTCGCGCTGAAGCTCGGCGTGCTCCCCTCGGGCGGACTCACCGACACGGCCAGCTCGACCGTGACGGCCGGACAGGTCGCGAGCCACCTGGTGCTGCCCGCGGGCGTGCTCGCCGTCTCGCAGCTGCCGTGGTTCGTCCTGTACGTGCGGCAGGGAGTGGGCGACGCCCTGGGCGACGACCCCGTACGCGGGGCACGCGCGCGTGGCCTCGCCGAGCGGACCGTGCTCCTCGGGCACGCGCTGCGCTCCGGCATGCTGCCCGTGCTCACGCTCATCGGCTCCCGCGTGCCCGAACTCATCACAGGGGCACTCCTGGTGGAGACCGTCTTCAGCTGGCCCGGCATCGCCGCGGCCACCGTGCAGGCCGCGACGTCCGTGGACTTCCCGCTGCTCGCCGCGCTGACCGCGCTCGCCACGGCAGCGGTCCTGCTCGGCAACCTCGTGGCCGACCTGCTGTACGGCCTCGCCGACCCGAGGGTGGGATTCGATGGCTGAGATGCCGCAGATGGCCGACATCATCTGGCGCGACCGCGGCGGCGTGCGCCGCTCCACGCGCGCGTGGCGGGTGCGTTCCTCCGCGGCGATCGTCGCCGCGGTCGTCCTCGCCGTCCTCGTCGTGCCGCCCCTCGTCCACCTCGACGAACAGGCCGTCGACCTCGCGTCGAAGCTCCGGCCGCCGTCCCTGGCGCACCCCTTCGGCACCGACGACGTCGGCCGCGACCTGCTCCTGCGCTGCGTGTACGGGCTGCGGGTGTCGCTGTTGGTGGGCGTCGTGGCGGCGGTCGTCGCCACCGTCATCGGCACGGCCGTGGGCGCCCTCGCGGCCGCCTCCGGAGGCTGGGTGGACCGGGTCGTGATGCGCCTCGTGGACGTCTTCTCGTCCGTGCCGCACCTGCTGCTCGGCATCTTCATCGTCGCGATGTTCCGGCCCGGCGTCTGGCCCGTCGTCGTGTCCGTGGCGCTCACGCACTGGCTGTCCACCGCCCGCATCGTGCGCGCCGAGGTCCTGTCGCTGCGCTCGCGGCCCTACGTCGACGCGGCGATCTCCGGCGGCGCCTCACGGCTGCGCGTCGCCGTACGCCACCTGCTGCCCGGCGTGCTGCCCCAGGCCGGACTCGCCGCCGTCCTGATGGTGCCGCACGCCATCTGGCACGAGTCCGCGCTGTCCTTCCTCGGCCTCGGCCTCCCCACCCACCAGGCGAGCCTCGGCACGCTCGTGCAGAGCGCGCGCGGTTCGCTGCTCGCCGGTGACTGGTGGCCGACGCTCTTCCCCGGCCTGTTCATCATCGTGCCCACCCTGGCGATCGCGGGCCTCGCGGGCGCCTGGCGGGAACGGATCAACCCCCGGCGCCGATCGGAGCTCATGCTGTGACGGTCCCCGTCCTCTCGGTGAACGGTCTCTCCGTACGGTTCCGCATGCGCGGCGGCCGCCACGTCAGCGCCGTCACCGACGCCACCTTCGACCTCGCGGCGGGGGAGTGCCTCGCCCTGGTCGGCGAGAGCGGCTGCGGCAAGTCCGTGCTCGCCTCCGCACTCCTCGGCCTGCTCCCGGAGAACGCACAGACCGCCGGGAGCGCCCTGCTCGGCGAGACCGACCTCCTCACCGCCGACGAACGCACCCTGGCCCGCACCGTGCGGGGGCGGCGCGTCGGCCTCGTACCGCAGAGCCCGGCCGCCCATCTGACGCCGGTCCGCACCGTGCGCGCCCAGCTGGAGGAGACCCTGCGCGAGCTCGCCGGGGTGCGCAGGCCCCGGCTGCGGGCGGCGGCCGAAGCGGCGGCCGAGCGCGCCGCTTTCCCCGCGGGGCACCTGGACCGCTACCCCCACGAACTCTCCGGCGGCCTCGCCCAGCGCGCCGCCACCGCGCTCGCCCTCATCGGCGACGCGCCGCTGTTGCTCGCCGACGAGCCGACGACCGGCCTCGACCGCGACCTCGTGGACCGCACCGTCGACGAGCTGCGCCGGCACGTCGGCGACCGTCGCGCGCTGCTCCTCATCACCCACGACCTGGCCGCCGCCGAACGGATCGCCGACCGGGTCGCCGTGATGTACGCCAGCCGCGTCGTCGAACTCGCCGCCGCCGACGACTTCTTCGGCACGCCGGGGCCCCGGCACCCCTACGCCCGCGGCCTCCTGAACGCCCTGCCCGAACGCGCCTTCACGCCCGTCCCCGGCATGCCGCCCGAGTTGTCCGCGCTCCCCGAGGGATGCGCGTTCGCCGCCCGCTGCGACCGCGCCGACCAGGCGTGCCGCGCACTGCCCGCACGCACGGGCGGCTCGGCCTGCCACCATCCCCACGCGGACGTGCTGGAGGCGCCCCGTGCTTGAACTGCGCTCCATCACCGCCGGATACGACCGCCGCGCCCCCGTCGTCCGGGACGTCGACCTCACCGTCGCGCCCGGTGAATCCGTCGGACTGCTCGGCCCCAGCGGCTGCGGCAAGTCCACCCTGGCGCGGGTCGCCGCGCTGCTGCACCGGCCCGACGCCGGGCAGGTCGTCATCGACGGCGAGGCCGCGGCGGGCTGGCGCCACCGCGCGCCCCGCGCCCAGCGCACCTCCTTCGGCGTCGTCTTCCAGCAGCCCCGGCTCTCCGCGGACCCGCGCCTGACCCTCACCGCGCTGATCGACGAGCCGCTGCGGGCCGTGGGCCGGAGCGGGGAAGCGGCCGGCCTGGTGCCGGAGTTGGCGTCCCGCGTCGGTCTCGGCGCGGAGCTCCTCGGCCGTCGCCCGCACGAGGTCAGCGACGGCCAGCTGCAACGCGCCTGCCTGGCCCGCGCGTTGGTGCTGCGACCCCGCTGGCTGATCTGCGACGAGATGACGGCGATGCTGGACGCGTCGACGACGGCCGCCCTGGTGCACGTCGTGGAGGAGTACCGGGCCGAGCGCGGCGCCGGACTGCTCGCCGTCGGGCACGACCGCGTACTGCTGGAGCGGTGGTGCGATCGCACGGCGCACTGGGACGAGCTGGCGGGACGCCCCGGCGCGTAACGGCTCTCGGGCCCGCGGCACGACCCGTACCTCCGTGCCACCCCGGTGAATCCCGCGCACCTCGTCCTGCACGAGTCCGTCGTCCACCACCAGGAGCCCGTACCGCACCGCCGAGGTGGGCCGCTTCCCGCGCGGCGAGCCGCCCGCGCGCTGCGCCAACCCGGAGGACTTCGCGCGGCGGGCGTGAACGGCCGGCGTCGATAGCGCCAACTCCCGTACCGGCAGGGTTTCCTGACCCGGATGGAGCCTCATACTCACTGAGGTTCCGCCCGTCGGCGCAGCCGGGCGTCGGACCCGACGCCGCCCCGACCCGACCTACCGGGAGGCAGACATGGCCCTCACCACCCGTCGCAGAGCCCTCACCACCCTCGGCGCCGCCCTCGCGGGCGGCATCGCGGCGCCCGCCTACGCGCAGGCGAACGACCGCGGACACCACCCCAGGCCGCTGCTGCGCGCCCACGCCCACAACGACTACGAGCACCCCAGACCCCTGCTCGACGCGCTCGACCACCGCTTCAACAGCGTCGAGGCCGACATCTACCTCGTCGACGGACAGCTCCTCGTCGCCCACGACCCGGTGGACCTCGACCCCACCCGCACCCTCGAATCCCTCTACCTGGATCCCCTGGCCGCCCGCGTGCGCGCCCAGCACGGCTCGGTGTACCGGGGCCACCACCGCGCCCCCTTCCAGCTGCTCGTCGACATCAAGACCGAGGGCGCGTCCACGTACACCGAGCTCCACCGCCATCTGCGGCCCTACCGGCGGCTGTTCACCACGTACGCCTACGGCAAGGTCCGCCGCGGCGCGATCACCGCCGTCGTCTCCGGTGACCGCGCGGCGCGTGCCCCGATGGAGGCCCAGCGGATCAGGCACGCCTTCTACGACGGCCGCCTCCTCGACCTCGGCACCCCGGCGCCCGCCTCGCTCATCCCGCTCATCAGCGACAACTGGGCCCTCAACTTCACCTGGCAGGGCACGGGCCCGGTACCCGCCGCCGAACGCGCCAAGCTGCGCGGCATCGTCTCCCGGGCCCACGCGCGCGGACAGCGCGTGCGCTTCTGGGCGACGCCGGACCTGCCGGGCCCGCAGCGCGACGCGGTCTGGGGCGAGCTGCTCGCCGCCGGGGTCGACCACCTCAACACCGACGACCTCGCGGGCCTCGAGACATTCCTCGACGCGCACGGCGGGTGACGGGCGCCGAGCAACACTCGCGCACATAACACCCGTTCGGAGCACAGGTCAGACGCCCGGACGCTCCCTCCGCTACGCCAAACTGACGGCCGTGAGCCGCGGTGTCACGTGGCGGAGGAGGTACTCCCATGGCCATTTCCATCTCTGTCGTCATGCTGCTCCTGATCCTTGCGGTGGTCTTTCTGCGCAACGGAGCGCTGAAGGTCTCGCACGCGATCGTCTGCGGCCTGCTGGGTTTCTACCTGGCGAGCTCCAGCATGGCGCCGACCATCCGCGACGGCCTGACGGCCACCGCCGACATCGTCAGCGGCATCCAGCCATGACCGTTCCTTGCGGGTTCATGAACAACTGACGTCGTGTCATGGACACTTGAGGGGGTGCCCTCTAGCTTCGGCGCATGTCCAGCAGACTGCGCCGCCTCGCCTCCGCCAGTGTCGTGGCCCTGACCGTCTCCTTCGCGGGCCCCGCGTACGCCGACGAGATCCCCAGGGCCCCGGGTCACCGGCTCGTCGAGCAGTACGGGGGCGCGCCCGCCGAGGCCCGCCCGCTGCCCGGCACCCCGCCGCCCCAGCACCCCCACCTCGCCGCCAACGGCCGCAGCGGGATGCACGCGGACGCGGCGGGCAGCGGCACGTACCCCTGGAGCGGGCCGCTCGGCAGGCGGCCCGCCGTCGACAGCGAGAAGATGGCGGCGCTCGGCGGCGAGTGCGCCACCGTCACCTTCGACCGCGAGGGACGCATCGTCACCGTCTGCGGCACGTTCACCGGCTTCCTGGTCAAACTGCTCGACCCGAAGACACTGGACACGCTCGCCGAGTACAAGCTGCCCCAACGGCCCTCGACCATCGAGGCCATCACCCGCCTCGACTTCTCCAGGATCTTCAAGGACACGTCCGGCGGCGCCTACTCCTACCTCGACGACCAGGACCGGCTCGTCCTCGCCGACTCCCGCCAGCACATCGTGCGGCTCGCGCACGAGCGGGCGGCGGACGGGAGCCGGCGCTTCGTCGTCGACAAGGAGTGGGACCTCACGGCGCACGTCCCGCACGACTGCGTCAGCTGGACCAACCTGTACCCGAGCGGCCAGTGCGACCCGGTCACCTCCGTCATGCCGGACTGGGAGGGCCGCATCTGGTGGGTGACCCGCCAGGGCCGCATCGGCACCGTCGACCCGAAGTCCGGCGACATCCGTTCCGTCCGGCTCGACGGCGAGGAGATCCAGAACTCCTTCTCCGTCGCCGAGGACGGCGTGTCGATCGTCTCCGACCACGCCCTCTACAGCTTCCGGGCCACCGCCGACGGCACCCCGAAGGCCGTCTGGCGTCAGACGTACGACCGCGGCACCGGCACCAAGCCCGGCTCGGTGAACCAGGGCTCCGGCACCACGCCCGACCTCTTCGGCGCGCACGACGACTACGTGGCGATCACCGACAACGCCGACGACCGCATGAACGTCCTCGTCTACCGGCGCGGCGCCGGCGTGCCGGACGACGAGCGGCTCGTCTGCAAGGTGCCCGTCTTCGGCCCGGGCGCCTCCACCACCGACAACTCGCTCATCACCTGGGGCGACAGCCTCGTCGTCGAGAACAACTACGGCTACGAGAACATCACGTCGCTCACCTTCGGGCGCAGCGTCGTCGGCGGCGTCAGCCGCATCGACGTGCGCGAGGACGGCAGCGGCTGCGACACGGCCTGGGAGAGCGGTGTCCGCTCCCCCTCCACCGTGCCCAAACTCTCCACCGCCAACGGCCTGTTGTACTTCTACACGAAGGAGCCCAACAGCCTCGGCATCGACGCCTGGTACCTCACCGCGGTCGACTTCCGCACCGGCGACACCCGCTGGAAGCAGCTCGCCGGCACGGGCATCGCGTACGACAACAACTGGGCCCCGGTGACGCTGGGGCCCGACGGCACCGCCTACGTGGGCGCCTTCAACGGTCTCGTCGCGGTGCGCGACACGCGGTGACCGCGTCAGTCCCGGGAGAACACGCCGATGCCGTTCGGCACCGGGCGCTCCGCCCCGCCGCTGGGGTTGTTGCGGACCGTCACGGCATCGGCGCCCGGCGCCCGCGCGACCAGCGTGGAGGTGGCGGAGACCAGCGTGGAGGAACCGCCGCCGTCCAGGCTGAAGCCCTCCTGCGCCCCCAAATCCCTGAGGGTGTCGGCCACTTCGGCCACCGTGAGACCCGTACGGAACTGCGGGGAACCGTCGAGCGAGAGCAGCAGCAGCCGACGGCCGTCGTCGGAGATGCCCGCCGCGGTCCGCACGGCCGACGTGGTCGCGTCGAGACCGGGCAGCGGTACGCCGTCCCGCAGGACAGGACAGCCGCCGAGGGCGAAGCGGAACGGCACCTGCGAGTCGGTGCCCACCAGACGGTGTGTGACCCGCACCCGGTCGCCCGTCGACAGCTTCCGCAGCTCCTGCGCGCCCGCCTCGCGGCCGACCAGGACCGTGCTGCCCCGCTCGATGGGACCGCTGCCCGGCGTGTCGGCCGACGCCACGACCCGCCCGTCACGGACCGTCACCTCATGGGTGTCCGCGCTGCAGGGCGCCCCGCGGTTCGTGTCCGTTCCGCAGGTCGCGCGCACGCGTGACACCTCGCCCCAGTCGCTGGTGAAGGCGCCGACGGAGCCCACCGGCAGCGCGTACTGGTTGAGGCCGCCCAGCGGAAGCCGGGTGTCGCGGGTGCGGATCTGCCCGTTCAGGGAGAGGTTGTCGAGGCGGGCCCTGCGGTCGTACCCCACGCCGAGGACGGCCTCCGTGGTCACGCCCGGCGGCATCGCGGGTCCGAAGCGCTGCCCGTTCGGCACGGCACCCTTCAGCGCGTGGCCGTTCGTGACCGAGGGGCCGACGGGCGCGCCGGTCGCCGGCACGCCCGGGTGCTGGGTCTCGGTGATGTTGAAGAAGTCGCCGTTGATGCCGCCGACGGCGCCGACCCCGTCGGCAAGGGCGGAGACGGGCGCCCGCGCGGCGACCTTGCCCGGATACAGCAGGCCGACGCCGACCCGCGGGTCGCGCAGATCCACGTCGAGGACATGGGCGCGGGCCGTGCCGTGCGAGGCGGGAATGTCGAAGTAGCGGTACTCCACGCCCGGCGCGATGCTGCTGCCCGCCTGCTCCGCACCTCCGACAGCGCCGCCGGCCGGTGCCGCTCCCACAAGAGCGGCACCGGCCAGCGTGCCGAGCGTCGTGATGAGGGTGCAGGCCGTTCTGAACCGTCCACCGCGTTGCTCCTGGCGTGTCACAGAACCCCCTGAAGTCGACCGATCAGCAAAGCAACTCTCCCAGCAGTCAACGGAGTTCACCAGGTCCCGGTGTCCCCGTGCCGACCAGCCGGGAACGGATGAGGAAACGCACGCCTTCCGGCGCCTCCAGCGAGAAGCCGCTGCCGCGGCCCGGCACGACGTCCACTATCAGCCGCGTGTGGCTCCACACCGCGAACTGGCTCTTCGACATCCAGAATGCGACGGGCTCGGCCACGCCCTCGACCGTCAGCGACGCGAGGCGTACGTCGGAGTCGCCGGTGCGGAACTCGCCGTCCGGGAAGCACATGGGGGCACTGCCGTCGCAGCAGCCGCCCGACTGATGGAACATCAGCGGTCCGTGCACCTCCCGCAGCCGCCGCACGAGCCGGGCGGCGGCGGGGGTGAGCTCCACACGGGGAACGTCGCCCGCGGTGTCCTTCGTCTCATGACGGTCCATGGGACCACTCTTTTCCTCGGCAGGTTGCAACAGCGTTGCGGGTGAGGGGGCGGCGCCCCGGATGGACCAATCGTGCGATGGTCGGGTCGTGTCGCCGGGGGAGCGGCCGCGCAGCGGCGAAGCTGGTGCGATGCGCTGGCTCCTCTCCTCGATCGCCGCCCTGTCCCTGGCCGTTCCGGTGGCCCAGGTGCCGGGCGCCGCCGTCGCCGCCGCTCCGGCGTGCCGCGCGGGCACCGCCCCCTATCAGCGGGAACTGGAGCGCGAGCTCCGGCTGCCGGTCGACGGACGCCAGTCCACCGCCGACTGCGTGGCCATCCGCCGACTCCAGCAGCGGCTCGGCATCCGCCCGGCGGACGGCAGGGCGACTCTGCGGACCTACCGCCTGGTCGTCGCCGACCGGATCCGGCGGGACCCCGCGGCCCGGCGGGCCTGCCCCGTCCGGCCCTACCGGGTCACCTGTGTGGACCTGAACCGGCAGGTCCTGTGGGCGCAGAGCGGCAAGAGGCTGGTGTTCGACCCGGTGCCGATCCGCAGCGGCCGGGACGGCCTGGAGACCCGCCGCGGCTGGCAGCGGATCTACTGGAAGAGCCGCGACCACTACTCGACGATCTATCACGTCGCCATGCCGTACGCGCAGTTCTTCAACGGCGGCCAGGCCCTGCACGGCACCCGCTCGGACCTGTTCTCGTCCGGCTCGGCGGGCTGCGTCAACATGGCCATGGGCGACGCCGCGCGCCTCTACGACCTGCTGATGAAGGGCGACCGGCTCTACCTCTGGGGAACGAAGCCGGGTACGGGCAGCTGACGCCACCCGTACCCGGACCGGGGGAGTCACTTCCCCTTCTTGCCTCCGCCGCGCTGGTTGTGCAGCGTCACCGTCACACCCTTGTCGGCGTTGCCCGCGGTGACCCTGTACGGGCCGTTGACCGTCTTCTTCGGCAGGACGTAGCCGTCGGGAACGGCGGTCTCCTTGAGGTAGTACGAGCCGAGCTCCAGGCCCTGGAAGTCGCACCGCCCCCTGCCGTCCGTCGCGCAGCCCCTGTCGACGAGGGTGTCCCGGCGGGCACCGGTCGTCTGCAGGCCGGGCCGGTCGTTGGTCTCCTGCCACAGCTGGAAGACGGCACCGCCCAGCGGCTTGCCCGTCTTCCCGTCCTTCTTGACGACCTTGATGGCACCGAGGTCACCGGGTTCGTCGCGCTTGCTGTTCAGCGCCTCCACGGAGACTCCGCGACCGGTGGCGGCGGCGTCGTCGAGTTCGAGAGGACCGAAGACCGCCGGGTCCGGCAGCTCGTAGCCGTCCGGAGCCTTCGTCTCGACCCAGTAGTACGTCCCGGTCGCGACGGTCCTGCGGCACGTACCGCTCGCGCTCGTCGTGCAGGGGTCACCCGTCGGGGTGTCCGGATCGGCGCCGCCCCGCTGCAGACCGGCCCTGCCGTTGCTCTCGCGCCAGAGCTGGAAGACGGCGCCCGCGAGGGCGGCTCCGGTGTCCCGGTCCTTCTTGACGACGGTGACGTCGCCCTTGACGACGCTCGGCTCCTTCTTGGTGTTGGTCGCCGTGACGGTCACACCGTCCTCGGCGTTCGCCTCGGTCAGCTCCAGCGGTCCGAAGACGTTCGGCGTGGGCCGCTCGTAACCCTTCGGCGCCTTCGTCTCGCGCCAGTAGTACGTGCCGGTCGGCACGGTCTGCACGCACTCGCCCTGCGCCTCGGTGGTGCAGGGGCTGCCGACCTTCGTGTCGGGGTCGGCGCCGCCGGTCTGCAGGCCGTCGTCGCCGTTGGTCTCCTCCCACAGCTCGAACTCGGCGCCCACGAGCGGCTTGCCGCTCTCCTCGTCGGTCTTGACGATCTTGACCTGGCCGGTGGCCGGTTCGGTGTCGCAGTCGGGCAGGTCGCCGAGGAAGGGGTAGTTGTGGATCTCCTGGCCGCCACCGCCCGACGCCGCGCTGGTGTGGGTGAGCGAGCCGGTGGTGAAGAAGCGGCCGTTCATGCCCGGCACGCTGATCGTGGTCTTCGACTGCTGGTTGCCCACCAGGACGCTGCCCTGGAACTGGCCCGTGCCCTTGAACTCCACCGACGTGGCGTCGGGGAAGTTCCACAGCAGGCGGCTGCGCAGCTTGTTGAACTGGCTGCTGTCGTCGAGGGTGCCGCTGTAGGTGTTGATGGTGCGCGGCGAGCCGAGGACGTTGACCAGGATCGTGGCGCCGTCCGGGATGCCCTCGAAGCGGATGCCCTCCTGGCCGCCGCTGCGGCCCATCAGGTCGAAGTCCACGTTGAAGACCTGCAGCATGGAGCTGTTGTCACCCCGGAACAGGGTCTCGCCGCCCGCGTGCGTGGCCGTTCCGGTGGGCGTGCGGGTGCCGCCGTCGGGGTGCGCGTAGCACTGGCTCGCGGCCGTCAGCTCGTCCCGCAGGGGGATGTAGGGCTTGGCGGCGTCGGGATCCTTGCGCAGCGTGCCGACGACCCTGCCGGTGGCGTCACCGGCGTGGCGCACCACACCGCCCTCGGCGAGCAGCCGTTCGCCGTCGGCGACCGAGACGTCCCCGCCCGTGGTGAGCCAGTCCGAGCCCACGGGCGGCGCCACCCGGGAGCCGACACCGGCCTCGCCGACGTTGTAGATGCTGCTCGCGCCCGCCTCCTTGTCCTGGTCGAAGTCGCCGAGGACCACGACGCGGCCCTCGGCCTCCGCGGCCCGCCGGCGGACGAGGAAGTCCCCGCCGACGTAGACGTTGATGCCGTTGTCGCGGTACTTGATCGCGCCGTTGCCGATGGGCGGGTAGTCGCCGTCCGGGCACGTGCCCGGCACGCACGGGCCCAGCCCGCCGGGCAGGGGCTTCGCGGCGGCCGCCGCGGGTCTTGCCGGGGCGGACCCCGGTCCTGAGGAGGAATGCGCCGTGGCGGGCCCGGCCGTGAAACCGCTTCCCGCCACGACGCCGACGACACAGAGATACCTCATTCCGGACTGGATGAGGGAGGGAAAGGTAACGCGCACATCAACTCCTCGCTTGGGCAGAGACGTGGAGGAGGCTCGCACGATCGGCGTCCCGGGCCATTCAACCGATCCGTGCTTTCCGTGAAGAGCACTGCAAAGGACGAGTGCCGGACCGTCGGGGACGGATTCCGGACGCCGCTCGGCCGACGCGGCAGCCGGGGAATGCGCTGTTCCGGCGCGTACGGCGAATTCCTGTTCAAGTCGTCGCCCGGTACGTAATTCCAGGTTCCGTAAAGGTCTGGAAAGGCCTGGCGGT
This sequence comes from Streptomyces sp. NPDC036815, assembly GCF_055609205.1. Classification (NCBI taxonomy): domain Bacteria; kingdom Bacillati; phylum Actinomycetota; class Actinomycetes; order Kitasatosporales; family Streptomycetaceae; genus Streptomyces; species Streptomyces sp. NPDC036815. The sequence goes on from NZ_JBVJPW010000004.1 coordinate 389,087, forward strand.
TCCGCAATTCTCACCGCGCACAATTCCGCCGCGCGGCGCCGGGGCCGCCGCGGACGGCGAAACCGAGACGGCGCACGACAGGCGCCGCCGTGTAGTACCACGTGCCGTCATGCAGATGAAGTACGGCAAATACAGCGCCCGCATCAAGGTCACCGAGCATGTCCCGGCTGCGAATCGGCCTGGCCGCACCGCGGCGGCGGCTGCGGGATGGACCACCCCGAGGGCGAACGGACCGGCTCGCCGAGCGCCTTCCGCCACCCGTGCGGCGGAGGCGAACAGGGCGCGTACCCCGGCGCCGACGACTGGACCGGGGGGTACCCGGTCTCCACCGAGTGGACCCCCGGCCACGTGCGGTTCTTCGTCGACGGGCGGGATACGGGACACGACGCGAAGGGCGTGCAGGACCGCCCGCCGTCTGGATCCCGCAGAACGAGAGCGCCCTGGAGGGGCCGGGGGCCGCGCCCGGCAGCAGCGCGCGTCTGGAGATCACCTGGGTGGCGGCGTACGCGCACGGCTGGAAACGACGCCCGGGGGCGGCGAGTCGGGCTTCGGAGAGCGGTTTCTGAACTCCGTACAACCCTTGGGGCGCATCCCCTGTCGAACAGGACGCCGGACAAGGAACGGGCCCTTTCCGGACACCCCCCGCGCCTGCCCGGCCACCTTCCTTCACAGGAGCCGCTCGTGCGCAAGAACCGTTCGGCCGCCCTCGCCGCGGCCTCGTTCCTTCTGCTGACCGGGGCCGGTATCGCCGCCGCCCCCTCCGCCTTCGCCGGCACCCCTGGGGGCACCCACGCCGACGACCGCAACAGTGACTTCAACGGCGACGGTTACGAGGACGTGCTGGTCGGCGCCCCCGGTGCCACGGTGAGCGGCGCCAAGGGCGCGGGACTCGTCACCGTCCAGTACGGGTCCACCAGAGGCATCGGCACGACCGATGTCGCCCGGTTCAGCCAGTCGACGGGCGGCGTATCCGGCGCCGCCGAGGCGGGTGACGGCTTCGGCAAGGCCGTCGCCACCGGCGACCTCGACGGCGACGGCTACGACGACGCGGTCATCGGCATCCCCGGCGAGGACCTCGCCGACCAGGCGGACGCAGGCGGCGTCGCCGTCCTCTGGGGATCGAGGACGGGCCTCACCGGGTCCGCCAGCAGCTGGCTGCAGAGCCAGCAGGCGGCCGCGGGCCAGCAGTTCGGCCTCGGCATCGCCGCGGCGCACTTCACCGCGGACACTCCCGGCGACCTCCTGGCCGTCCTCGACCGGGACAACATGGAGCTCTTCGTGTACGACCCCGCCCCGCAGGCCCGCGGGGAGGCGCCGCTGCGCCGCCAGGCCACCCAGCGCCTCGCCAGGTCGGCCGACGCAGGCACGATCGTGTCCAAGTCGCTGACCACCGGCGACTACGACAACAACGGCTACGCCGACCTCGTCGCCTCCGGTGTCACCACGGGGGACGAGCCCGGCCACGGCTGGTCCGTGCAGTTCGCGGGCGGCGCCGACGGCCTCACGTACAAGAACGACCTGCGCGGCGGCCCCGTCGCGGCCTCCGGCGACATCAACCACGACGGTTACGACGACCTGGTGACCGGCGAGCCCGCCTCCCCGGACGACGGCGGCGAGACGATGACCGGCGGTCTGGTCGGCGTGCGTTACGGCACCGCGAACGGCCTCGTGGACGAGGCCAAGTGGTGGACCCAGGACTCCGCGGGCGTGCCCGGCACCGCCGAGCGCGGTGACGGCTGGGGCGCGGACCTGTCCGTCGCGGACACGAACGGCGACGGCTACGCGGACGTCGCGATCGGCGCGCCGGGCGAGGACATCGGCACCATCGCCGACGCGGGCGCCGTATGGGTCCTGAACGGTTCGGAGAACGGGATGACGGCGACCGGCGCCAAGTCCTGGGACCAGGGCGACGCGGACATCCCGGGAGAGCCCGAGAAGGGCGACAAGTGGGGCGGACAGGTGCGGCTCACCGACCCGAACAGGGACGGCCGCTTCGGCCTCCTCGCGGCGGCGCCCGGCGAGAACACCGGGGACGGCGTGGTGTGGGTCCTGTCCGCGGGCTCGGGCGGGGTGACCGGCGCGGGGTCCTGGACGTACGGGGCGGGTTCGCTCGGCGCGCCCGCCGCGGACTCGGCGTTCGGCGCGGCGATCGACGAGTGACGGCAGGGGCCGGGCCGGTTGCGGCCGGTCCTGGACGACCCTGAACCTCCCTGAGGGCAACAGCCTCCGGGCGCGACTGTGAGCGGGCGGCTCTGTTTCATCGCCGCCGCTGCTCACGACTGCGTCCGGAGGCTGTTCAGGTAGGACGGAGCGCGGCGAAGCGGTCGGCGGCCTCGCCGCGCCGTCCGGTTCCTGGTCCGGACCAACTACCGTTCAGTAGCCCGGAGTTGAGCTGCGGGATCTTTGCCGAATCCTCATATGGCGGGCGTGTGAACTGGGGGTAAATGTCGCTCTTTTCCCTGCCAAGGCGCCCAATTCAATTGTTGACACGGGTAGTTGGTCTAGTCCATTTTGGTGGGACGCAAGTTCGACAGGGGGCGGGTGTGAACGCGCTGCCCCGGCGCGCCCGAAGGGGCCGCCGCCCCGGCGTGGAGTCCTGCCGCCGGACGACAGAACCGAACCTTGGAGCACCACATGCCAGCGAGCGACGCCTACCTCCATCGCGCCCCCTCCGCCGTCCCCTACTTCAGCGCGGACGGCGACACGTACCTCGCGCGGACCCAGCTGCGCGACCTCGAGAAGACCCGCCCCCTGCGGGTGCTCTCCGAGGAGGACTTCGCCTTCTGGCAGACGTACGGCTACGTCGTCGTGAAGCAGGCGATACCCACCGAGGCCGCGAAGGACCTGCTCGACTTCGCCTGGGAGTTCCAGGGCCTGGACCGCGGCCGCCCGGACACCTGGTACGAGGAGCGCGAGTTCCGCTCCGACCTCGACCGCGAGCTGCACGTCTACGGCTTCGTCGAGGCCTACCACCACCAGCTCATCTGGGACAGCCGCCAGGCGCAGCGGGTCTACGACGCGTTCGTCGACGTATGGGACTGCGAAGAGCTCTGGGTGACCCTCGACCGGCTCAACCTCAACCCGCCCAACGTCAGGAACCGCTCCCGCTCCCTGATCGCGCCCACGGAGCGCGGGTTCGACATCAACCTGCACTGGGACGTCGACACCACGCTCGGCGTGCTGCCCCAGCGCGTACAGGGGATCATCGCCCTGGACGACACCCGCCAGGACCACGGCGGCTTCCAGTGCTGCCCCGAGCTGTTCCGCCGCTTCGACCGGTGGAAGGCCCTCCAGCCCGACGGCCGCGACCCCATCCGCCCGGCGATCGACCGGGACGAGATGCCCGTGGTCCGGCCGGAGCTCGAAGCCGGTGACCTGCTCATCTGGAACGGCCTGCTGGCGCACGGCGTGGCCCCCAACACCTCGGAGAACGGCGTCCGGGCGGTCCAGTACCTCTCGATGATGCCCGCGCTCGAGACCCACGAGGAGCTGCGCCGCTCGCGCGTCGACTCCTGGCAGAACCTGAGCACGCCGCAGTGGAACGCCACGCTCCTGGGAGACGCCCAGAAGCACGAGTCGCTCCGGTACGGCACCGCCGCGCTCAACGACCTGGGCGCCAAGCTGCTCGGCCTCAAGTCCTGGAACGGCCGCCCCTTCGACGAGTCGAACGGGGACGCCGCATGCGCCGAATCTGCCTGACGCTCCCCACCAACCGGGCCTGCCCGCAGACCATCGCGGCGATCGGCGAGGAAGCGGCCTACGCGGCCGCGCACTTCGACGTCGAGGCGCACCTGCTGATCCTGGACTCCTCCGACACCGCCACGTTCGCCGCACACGCCCGGGCCGTTCAGGCCCTGCCCCAGCTGCCGGGCGTCGTCGTACACCACCTCGACGAGCAGGCCCAGCGCGCCTTCCTGCGCCGGGTGATCGGCGGCGCCGGGGTCGCCAAGCCCGAGCTGATGCTTGACCTGATGCTCCCCGACGGCGTCTCCTACGGCGCGTGCACCAACCGCGCCTTCCTCATCGGCGCCGCCCTCGGCTGCGAGTCCGTGCACCGCAGGGACTCCGACAGCCACTACCAGGCGGTCGACGGCGAGCCCGTCTTCCCCGTCCACCACGAGCTGATGTCGCTCGGCAGGCCCGCGGCCGATGCCGCGCCCGGCGTCACCGAGAACACCCTCGACCCGCGCCACGCACACAAGCGCGTGGCGATGGTCGGCAGCTCCTTCGTGGGCGAACTCTCCGTGGACATCGGCGAGATCCAACGGCTCGACCCGGACGTGTACTACGACGTGGTCAGCCTCTGGGCACCCGGCCACTGGTCCGACGGCGAGAAGCGGGCACTCGTCGACGACTCCTTCCGGGGCGCCGGTTCCGACCCGTTCGTACGCGACCACGCGACGCTGACCCTCGTCGACCCGATGCGTGTCGACATGTGCAACATCAGCTTCCACGGCGTGCACGAGAGCGTGCCGCTGCCGCCCGCCACCGACACCATCGGCAGCGACTACTTCCTCATCCACCTGGTCCACGACGCCGCACTGCCCGGTGTCCTGCACAACCGCAACATCGTCAACTTCTACACCGCGGAACGCAGGACCGACGCGGGCTTCCTCGCGTACCAGACGCGCTTCGTGAAGTTCTTCCTCTCGATGCTCTACTTCAACCACATCTACGACCGGATGACCGCGGCCGGTGAAGGGCTCCTCGACGACCGGGGGAACGTCCGCGCCGACGTCATCGCGGAGTTCGCCCGCGAGAGCACCCGGCTCGACCGGGCGGAGAACCTCCGGCGCCTCGACCGCGTCGACACCGCCTACCGCACGCTCGGCGGCCGGTACGCCGACTTCGCCGACCACCTGGCCGGGCGCCGCGAGCGGCTGCTCGACGAGGCACGGAGCGACATCGAGGACTTCGCGCTGCTGACCGAGGCGTGGGCACCCCTGGTCCGCGCGAGCAAGGACGCCGGTCCGCTCCTGACGGCGGGGAACCCGGCGTGAGCGCGACGATGACGCACGAGACGCGGGGGGCCGACGGCACGGAGCCCGGCCTCGACAGCCCCCGGCTCCTCGACGCCCTGGCGGCCGCCACCGAGGACCGCGTCGTCTTCGACCTCCCGGGCATCGAGGAGCGCTACCACACGCTGCGCCGCGAACTCCCCGGCGTGGCCGTCCGCTTCGCCATGAAGGCCTGCCCCGTCGACGAGGTCCTCGACCGCCTGGCGCGGATCGGCTCCGGAGTCGACGCGGCAGGACCCGCCGAGGTGGAACAGGCGCTGCGGGCCGGGGTGCCGGTCGAGCGCATGCACTACGGCAACACCGTCAAGTCCGACCGGAACATCGCCGACGCCTTCCGGCTCGGCATCCGCGACTTCGCGACGGACAGCCTGGAGGACGTGCGGGCCATCGCCGCGCACGCCCCGGGCAGCCGCGTGTTCTGCAGGCTCGCGACCACCGGCGAGGGGGCGCTCTGGGGGCTCAGCAACAAGTACGGCTGCTCGCCCGAGGACGCCGTGACGGTGCTGGAGACGGCGCGCGAACTGGGGCTGACGCCCGCCGGTCTCTCCGTGCACGTCGGCTCCCAGCAGATGACGGCCGACGCCTGGCAGGGCGCCATCGACCGCATCGCCGACGTCCTTGCCGCGCTTGCCGGGCGCGGCATCCGGCTGGACCACGTCAATCTCGGCGGCGGTCTGCCCGCCCTCGGCTACCGCGACAAGTTCGGCACGCGGCTCGACCCGCCGCTGGACAAGATCTTCACCGTCATCCGCGAGGGCATGGCACGCCTGGGCGCGCTCCCCGGCCATCGGCTCGCCTTCGTCGTGGAACCCGGCCGCTACCTCGTCGCCGACCAGGGCGCCATCCGCGCGCACGTCTCCCGGCTCGCGGCCCGCCGCCGACCGGACGGTGAGCGCCAGTACTGGCTCTATCTCAGCTGCGGCAAGTTCAACGGCCTCTACGAGATGGACCAGTTGCAGTACCGCCTGGTCTTCCCCGCGCATCCCGACGCACCGTCCGTCCCCGCCGTGATCGCGGGCCCCACCTGCGACAGCGACGACGCCTTCTCCCACGAGGACGGCCTCGTCGAGGTGCCCGGGACGCTCGCGTCGGGCGACCCGGTCTGGGTGCTCTCCTGCGGCGCGTACGCGACCAGCTACATGACGCGGGGCTTCAACGGCTTCAGCCCCCTGCCCCACACCTGGATCGACGGCGCGGGCGGCGACGCATGACCGAGGAGATACGCGTACGCCGCATCGCCGACGGGGACTGGGAGTCCATCGTGGCGCTGGAGTCCCGCGCCTACGAGCCGCTCGGCCTCTCGGAGGGGCGGCCCGCGCTGGAGTCCCGGGTGCACGCGTCCCCGGAGACGTGCTTCGCGCTGGACCTGGGAGGGCAGTTGGCGGGCTACCTGCTCGCCCTGCCGTACCCGGAGTCCACCTACCCGGAGCTGGGCGGGAGCGAGCGGGCCGCGCCGCGGCCCTCGCGCAACCTGCACCTGCACGACATCGTCGTCGCGGAGCACCTGCGCCACCGCGGCCTCGCGCGGCACCTCCTGCGGCGCCTCACGGAGACGGCCCGCTCGCACGGGTACGAGCAGATCTCCCTGATCGCGGTCGGGGGCAGCGAGACGTTCTGGTCGGGCCGGGGCTTCACCGCGCGCCGCGGGGGGCCGCCGCCGACCGGTTACGGCCCGACCGCCGTGTACATGTCGCGGCCGCTGCCCGGTGTCCCGCCCCCGCGCACAGGAACGGAAGCAGCACGTGAGCGCGACACAGAACCGGCGCGACATGTACGACCAGCACGAGAAACAGAGAAGTGGGCTGATGCGGGTGCTCCGCTTGCGTGATCCTTTCCACCGCGGCCAGTTGGCGATCGCAGCGCTGTTCTGCTCGCTGGGCTTCCAGTACGCCACCTGGGCGGCGCGGATCCCCGCCATCAAGACGGACCTCGGCCTGTCAGCGGCGGAGGTCGGCGTGCTCCTGATGGCCGCCGGCATCGGCGCGGCCGTGTCGTTCCCCATCGTGGCGGTGCTGATGCGGCGCCTCGGCTCGCAGCGCCTCGCGCTGCTGTCGGCGCTCTGCCTCGCCCTGCTCCTTCCGGCGCTCGCCGCGGCGCCCAACTACTCCGTCGCCCTCCTCGTCATGTGCGTCGACGGCGTCCTCGTCGGCTGTCTGAACGTCGCCATGAACGCGCAGGGAGCCGAGCTCGAAAGCCGCTACGAGCGCAACGCCATGGCACGCCTGCACGCGACGTTCAGCGGCGGTTCGCTGCTCGCCGCGCTGCTCGCCTCCGGGATGAACGCGGTGACCTCGGCGGTGGCCGCGCACTTCGCGGTGGCCGCGCTGCTGCTGCTCCTGCTGGTGGCCTACGCCAGGACGGGCCTCCTGACCGAGCGACCCGCCACCGAGGCGGCCGAGAAGACCGAGGGGAAGGCGGCGGAAGAGCAGAAGGCGGCGAAGAAGAAGAGCTGGACCGCGCCGTCCCGCATGACGCTGTGGATGTGTGTCGCCATGGCGTTCGGCACGGTGACCGAGGGGGCCATGAACGACTGGTCGGCCCTCTACCTCAAGGACGTGGCCGACGCGTCCGCCGAACTCGCGCCGCTCGGCATCGCCGTCGTCTCGGGAATGATGGTCGTCGCCCGCCTCTTCGCCGACGGCTGGCGCAGCCGCTGGGGCGACGGCAGGATCGTCCTGTCCGGGAGCGTCCTGGCCGGGGCCGGTCTGGCTCTGGCCCTGCTCAGCGGCGGTCTGGTGCCGGCGCTGCTCGGCTTCGCCTGCGTCGGCCTCGGCATCGCCGCCGTCACCCCGTGCGTCTATGTGGCCGCGGCGGGCCAGGGTTCCGACTCGCTGACCCTGGTCGCCGCCATGGGCACCACGGGTCTGCTCGCGGGCCCGCCGCTCATCGGCTTCATCGCGCACGCGAGCAGTCTCGTCTGGGGTCTTGCCGCCGTCGCGGCGTCCGCCCTTGTCGTGTCGGCGTGCAGTACGCGGATCCGGTGGCCCGCGACGAGCGGCTGACCGTCGCGGAAGCGACCCGACCTGCCCTGTCGAATCTCGTACTTACTCGAGGGTAGGCGGACCCGACCCCCTTGTTATACATTCCGTCTAACAAGGGGGTCGCGGCCCGCCGTGCCACAGGGTGCCGTGCCCGCTGCCCGGACGTCTGAAGCCAAGGAGTCGCAGCATGGCAAGCAGCACTGTTCGCCCGAGCACTCAGGGCGGTTCCCCGGAGGGCGATGTCGCCCGGCGGCTGCTGGACTCGGCCGCCGTGCTGGCGTACGACCCGGCGACCGAGGTCGACTGGGAGACGCCGCTCGACCGCGCGTACCACGGCGCGAGCCCGGAGTGGAGCACGCTCTACGGCACCGCCTACTGGCAGGAACTGACCGAGGAGCAGCGCAAGGAGCTGACCCGGCAGGAGGCCGCCTCGGTGGCCAGCACGGGCATCTGGTTCGAGATGATCCTGCAGCAGATGGTGCTCCGCGACGTCTACGCCAAGGACCCGACGGGCACCGAGGTCCAGTGGGCCCTGACGGAGATCGCCGAGGAGTGCCGCCACTCCATCATGTTCGCCCGCGGCGCCGAGAAGCTCGGCGCGCCCGCCTACCGGCCGCGCCGCTGGGCCATCGAACTGGGCAGGGTCTTCAAGTCGGTTGCCTTCGGCGAGGCCGCGTACGCGGCGATCCTGGTGGCCGAGGAGGTCCTCGACGTCATGCAGCGCGACTGGATGCGCGACGAGCGCGTCGTGCCCTTCGTCCGCACCATCAACAACATTCATGTCGTCGAGGAGTCGCGGCACATGAAGTTCGCCCGCGACCAGACGCGCAAGCGGCTCGCGGGCGCGGGCCGGGCGCGCCGCGAGCTCAACGCCCTGGTGGTGGCCATTGCCTCGTACGTCATCGTCACCAGCATGGTGAACCGCAAGGTGTACGCGAACGCCGGGCTCGACGAGGAGCGCGCGCTCGCCGAGGCGAAGGCCAACGAGCACCACAAGTCCATGATGCGGTCGAGCTGTTCGGGGCTGATGGAGTTCCTCGCCTCGTGCGGTCTGCTCACCAAGCCGGCGCTGGTGTTCTACAAGCGCGCCCACCTCATCTGAGCCGACGGACCCGAGCGAGCTGAGCCGACGGCCATGACCTACGCCATCACGCAGACCTGTTGCAGCGACGCCACGTGCGTCGCCGTGTGCCCGGTCAACTGCATCCATCCCACGCCGCAGGAGCGGGCGTTCGGCAGCACCGAGATGCTGCACATCGACCCCGGGACCTGCATCAGCTGCGGCGCCTGCGCCGACGCCTGCCCCGTCGACGCGATCTTCCCGGCGGACAGCCTGCCCGCCGCGCAGCGGGAGTACGCCGAGATCAACGCGGCGTACTACGACCGCGATCCGGCGCCCGGGACGTCCGGAGCCGCGCCCGGGGCGCCCGCCCCCGGGCCCGAGGGGCCGAACTTCCACACCTGGGGCGAGCCGTCCTTCCCGCGCGTGCTGCCGTCGGACTTCGCACCGCTGAAGGTCGCCGTCGTCGGGACGGGACCCGCCGGGATGTACGCGGTGCAGGATCTGCTGCTGCACACCAGCGCCGAGGTGACGCTGATCGACCGGCTGCCGGTGGCCGGCGGCCTGGTGCGCTACGGCGTGGCGCCGGACCACCCGGCGACCAAGAAGGTCGGCGAGACCTTCGCCCGCTTCCACACGCACCCGCGGGTGCGGATGCACCTGGGCCTCGAGGTGGGCACCGACGTCACCCCGCAGGAGATCGCGGACCACCACGACGCGGTGATCTACGCCGTGGGCGCGTCGGCGGACCGCCGACTGTCGATCCCCGGCGAGGAGTTGCCCGGCAGCATCTCCGCGCGGGCCTTCGTCGCCTGGTACAACGCCCACCCGGACGCGGCACCGGACGGCATCGACCTGTCGGCCGAGCGCGTGACCGTCGTCGGCAACGGCAACGTCGCCCTGGACGTGGCCAGGATCCTGCTCGCCGACCCCGGCACGCTCGCCCGCACCGACATCGCCGACCACGCGCTGCGGGCCCTGCGCGAGAGCAAGGTGCGCGAGGTGGTCCTGCTCGCGCGGCGCGGCCCCGAGGACGCCGCGTACACCAGGTCCGAGCTGCTTGCCCTCAAGCACCTGCCGGACGTGGAGCTGACGGTCGACGACCACGACCCGCGCGTCGCCGCCGCCGTCGACGCCGCCCGCGCGACGGACAAGGCGGCGGTCCTGCGGGGCGTCGCACGCATCCGGCCCGACTGGGAGCGGGAGCCCGCGCCCGGCCGCAGGATCGTGCTGCGCTTCTTCTGCGAACCCGTCGAAGTCCTGGGCGCGGGCCGGGCCGAGGCCGTGCGGGTGGCCGCGGACACGGGGGAGCGGACGATACCGGCGGGCCTCGTCCTGCGCGCCATCGGCTACCGTGGCGTGCCCGTCGCCGGACTGCCCTTCGACGAGTCCGACGGCACCGTGCCCCACGAGGGCGGCAGGGTCGACGGGCGGCCGGGCACGTACGTCGTGGGGTGGATCAAGCGGGGCCCCTCCGGCGGCATCGGCGCCAACCGCACCTGCGCCGCGGAGACGGTCTCCACCCTCCTCGCCGACGCGGTCGCGGGCACGCTCCCCGCCCCGCGACAGGGACCGAAGGCGTTCCACCGGCTGGCCCGGCGCCGCAACCGGCACGTGATCGACGCGCGCGGCCTCGCCGCCATCGAGCGGGCCGAGGTCACGCGCGGGCGGAGTGCGGGGCGCCCGCGGGTCAAGCTGGCCACCGTGGCCGAACTCGTCTCCACGGCGAGGGCGGGCCGGGGCGTGCTGTCGCGCTGACGGGACGTCCACCGCCCTCCGGGTCCGCGCCGCGCGCAGCCCCGGACGGGCATGCCCCCACCGCCTCCCGCGACCGCAGGAGCACGCTGCTCGGCGGATGACCGCGCCCACAGCGTACGCCCCGGAAACGGCTCCCGGCAGGCGAACGCGGGGGCCCGCCGTGCGGCGGGGCACAGCAGAAGGCCCGGCCTCCGTCACGGAGGCCGGGCCTTCTGTCACGAGCGCTGGGCAGGCCTTGCACCTGCATCTCCCCACAGGAAGTGGGGCGCCTTTCCTTGGACCACCAACGCCGGGCCCGGCACCGTCTGTTCGGCGGCGAGCACAAGATCGACTCTACCCCACGGCGCGGGCGGGAGCGAAATCCGCGGCGGGCGACGACGGCACCGGACCCCCGTCGGAAATCTCCCACCGGGCTCCCCGGAGTCCCCTCGTCCGCGCTCGCGCCCGCTCTACCATCGCCTGCATGTTGCTGCTGCGCCGGAAGTCACGCATGCTCACGGCCCTGGTCGTGGCGCTCGCCGCCGCGCTGGTCTGGGCGGTCCAGGGGAGTGCCCACGCGGCCCCGGCCGACGGGGACCCGCCCGCGCCCGGCCGCCAACTCCTCTTCTTCAACCACGCGTACGGAATCCTTGACCGGGAGACCGCGGACGCCATCGAGCACTCCGCCTACCTCCGTGACTTCGCGAACTTCCAGGTCCGCACCACGACCGGGTCCGACGGGCAGACCTGGACCGGCCGCTACCTGATGGGCCGGGAGACCTACGTCGAACTGTTCGGGGTCGGCGATCTGCCGGGCAGGGACGGCAAGTCCGGAGCGGGTGGGATGGGCGTCTCCGTCGAGCGGGCGGGCGACCTGGCGACGGCGCGCCGGCGGCTCGTGGACCTGGGCGTCACTCCAACCGACTTCCTCCAGACGCGCGACTTCGGCGACGGCGTCCCGGTGCCGTGGTTCGACGGCTTCTTCGCCATCGCCGCCGACCAGTACGACTCCTTCGGCGCCTGGTCGATGGAGTACCGGCCGGAGTACTTCGCCGACCCGCGCGGCAGGACCGAGCCCGCGCGTCACCCTGGGGACGTCGGCCGCGAGCGCTACCTGAGCGACGACTACCGCAAGCACCTCATGCGCGACGTGACGTCCGTGCGCATCGCCGCCACACCGCGCGACATCGACAGCACGGTGCCGCTGTTGCGGGCGGGCGGATTCGACGTCCGGCCCCTGCCGGGCGGCGGCGCCGTCGCGCTGCGGGGCGGCACCACGGTCCGGTTCGACGCGACACCGCGCGAGGAGGCCGGTCTCCGGGAGATCACCTTCTCGCTCAACCGGCCCGTGGCCCACCGCCACGAGGAGCGGATCGGCCGGTCGACGCTCACCGTGGGCCCCGGCGCGGGCGCCAAGTGGACGTTCGACAGGGCCCATTGAGCGAATGCGGCAGCGCGGGAACCATGCGGTGCCGGATCGGGCAGTGCCTGATCAGGCGGAGCCGTCGAGGAGGCCGCCCATCCACTCCTCGACGCCCGCGACGGTCCGCGGCAGCGCGCCCGAAAGCAGTCGGGCGCCCTGCGAGGTGATGACGAGGTCGTCCTCGATCCGCACGCCGATGCCGCGCAGCTCGGCGGGGAGCGTCTCGTCGTCCGGCTGGAGGTAGAGGCCGGGCTCCACGGTGAGCACGTGACCCTCCTCGAGGACGCCGTCCAGATAGGTCTCGGCCCGTGCCTTCGCGCAGTCGTGCACGTCGAGCCCGAGCATGTGACCGCTGCCGCACAGCGTGTAACGGCGGTGCAGGTCACCCGTCGCGTCCTTGAGCACGCCCCACTCGGCGAGCCCCTCCGCCACGACCCGCATGGCGGCCCGGTGGAAGTCCCGGAAGCGCGCCCCCGGCCGCAGCGCCGCGATCCCCGCCTCCTGGGCGGCCAGCACCAGCTCGTACACCTGCCGCTGGACGGGGGAGAAGCGGCCGGAGAGCGGCAGGGTGCGGGTGATGTCGGCGGTGTAGAGGCTGTCCGTCTCCACGCCCGCGTCAAGGAGGAGGAGCTCGTCCGGGTCGAGCCGTCCGTCGTTGCGGATCCAGTGGAGGACGCAGGCGTGGGCGCCGGAGGCGGCGATGGTCTCGTAGCCGGTGCCGTTGCCCTCGGCGCGGGCGCGCAGTCCGAAGGTCCCCTCAAGGAGACGCTCGCCACGCCGGTGCGTGAGGGCACCGGGCACGGCCCGCACCACGTCCTCGAACCCGGCGACGGTGTGGTCGACGGCGAGCTGCAGTTGCGCGACTTCCCAGGAGTCCTTGACGAGACGCAGCTCGGAGAGGGCCGCGGCGAGTTCGGGGTCGCTCGCGGCGTTGCGCCCGGTCGGTGAGCCGAGGCTCTCCAGGTGGGCGCAGCGGATTCCGGTGAGCCGTTCCGCCTCGGCGAGGTCGGGGCGGCGGCCGACCCAGAACTCGCCGTAGCGCCGGTCCCGGTAGAACTCCTCGTCGCCCGCGGTGCGCGGGGAGCGCGGCCGTATGTGGAGCACCGCCTCGTGTGCGTGCGGTCCCGAGGGTTCGAGGACCAGTACGGAACCCGCCTGGTCCTCCCCGGTCAGGCCGGTCAGCCAGGCGTACGCGCTGTGCGGGCGGAAGCGGTGGTCGCAGTCGTTGGAGCGGACCGTGAGCTCGCCCGCCGGGATGATCAGCCGCTCGCCGGGGAAGCGGGCGGAGAGCCGGGCCCGGCGCGCCGGGGTGACCGCGTACGCGTCGACGCGAGCGGAGTCCGGGAGAGCGGTCGGGGCCCAGGAGGCCGCCATGAAACGGGACAGCTCGGCCGAGACGGCCGGGTCGTGGCTGCCGGTGTGGAGCGACGGAGCGGGGCGGGTGCCGGATGCGGTCACGAGGACTCCCTGGAGACAACGCGAACGGAGGCCCGGAGGCCGGTCAGTAAAATGTCACATTACTATGACGCGGCCCTTCCGGGGCCTCCTGGACGGCAGTAAATCCGGCTGGGGCCAGGGGAGTTGAGGTCCGCGACGGGCTGCCTCCGGGGCATATCCGCCCGCTCGGCCGGACGGGTGACCGGACCGGCGGCCGATGCCCGTACGGAGTGCTCTCCGTACCGCCCGTGACCAGCGGAACCCAGTCCCCGCCGCTCCGATAGCATGCTCAAACTTGCCGGCCGATCGTCCTCATCGACCGGAAGCATGCCATCCGGCACGAAGAGCGACGTTTTTAGTAGATATCTAACAAATCGGCCAAAAATTGAAATCCATAGCATCGCGGGTCTTTCCGCGAATAGACGGCAGAAAGATGTTGGCCGCGTGGCGTCAGCCCCGGGCGCTCCTGTGGACCGCCGCGGTCGTGGTGGCCCTCGGATTCCTGGTCGCGCTCGAGATCGCCGCGCGCCACTACGGCGTGGCGGGACCGATCACCAACCAGGGGCGCGAGGTGATCTTCGCCCCGAAGTCGGGTCCGCTCCTCTACGCCAGCATGGCGTTGATGATGGTGGTGCTCACCTGGCGCGAACGGTTCATCGCCACCGGTGTCGCGGTGGGCATCGACGTCGTCTTCTTCCTGGTCCGGTGGATCGTCGGCGCCGACATGATGTTCGGCAACGGCGCGCTGTGGGTGATCCTCGGCTATGGATTCATCGCTCTCACGCGCCGCACCGGCCAGGAACGGATCCTGCTCCTGAAGGGCGTCGGCCTGGGCCTGCTCCTGGTGGCCGGGCGCAAGACCGGTGACGCCTGGCTGCTCATCACCTGGAAGACCCGCCCGACGGTGCTCGACCAGTACGTGGCGACCGCCGACCACGCCCTGGGCAACCCCTCGTGGGTGGTGGGCCGCATGGTCGAGGCCACCGGCTCGGTGGGCACGCACGTCCTCGAGTGGGTCTACATCCAGCTCGCGGTCGCCGCGGTGGCCGTCGCGCTCTACCAGCTGCGGCACGTCGCGACCGAGCGCCGGTTCCCCGGGCACCACCTGGTGCGCACCTTCCTGGTCATCGGTCTGCTGGGGCCGGGCATCTACATGCTCTTCCCGGTGGTCGGGCCGGTCTTCGCCTACGGTCCCGGCGCCTCCGGGACCGGTGGCGTGCAGTGGGCGGTGGCCGATCTGTGGCCGCACACGGCGCCGACGATCGCCGTGCCGCACCAGATGACGTACGACGACCTCACCCCGCGCAACTGCATGCCCAGTCTGCACACGGCATGGGCCACCACGATCTTCATCCACTCCCGGAGAGGTCCGCGGTACCTGCGCTACGCGGGGGCCTTCTGGCTGCTCGCCACGCTCGGCGCCACCCTGGGCTTCGGCTACCACTACGGCGCGGACATCATCGCGGGCGTGGTGTTCGCGGTCACGATCGACGCGGCGCTGCGCGCGCACGACCGCGGCTGGGACCGGGCGGGGATCCAGCTGGTCACCCATGGGGCGACGGTCTTCGTCGCGCTCCTGGTGTCGTACCGCTTCATTCCGCTGGAGATGGCCAGGCACCCCTGGGTGTTCGGACCGCTCCTCGTCCTGGCGACGGTCTCGGTGGTGCACAGCTATACGCGGACCACGAAACTGTGGGATCCCAAGACGGTGCCCGCCAAGCCACTGGAGCCACAGCCCGAACTGGTGTGAGCGGTTCCGCACGAGGACACGGCACGAACAGACGGAACGAGCGCCTCCCCGACGTGGGGGAGGCGCTCGGCCCGTTCACGGGCTAAGCGCTCGCCGACCCCTCGGCCAGGGAGGCGATCTCCGACAGGGACAGCTGCAGCTCGTCGTGCAGGAACCGCACGACCGTCCAGTGCGGGAGCGCCTCGTCGTCGTAGGGGCCGAACGACGCGGTGTAGAGCGGCAGCCACCGCAGCGCCTCCTCCGCGGCCGTCTCGCGCCCCGGCGCCTGCTGGTAGGCGTCGTAGGAGACGCTCCGGTGGTGGATGAAGTGACCACCGGGCAGCCGCTGTTCGCACAGCTCGCGGTACTCGCGGGTCTGGAGGATGAGGTAGTGCCAGATCTCGTCGATGTCCTGCTCGACGGGGAGGAAGAGGCCGCCGAGCCGGTCGGGGTGGCGGGAGACCAGGTAGAGGTAGCGCAGACACTCGCGGACCTGGTGCGTGACGTACGAGGCATCCGGGGCGCCGGGCCTCGCGGCGAAATGCTGGACGACCTCATCGTGCAGATCCGCGCCGAGCAGTTCCTCGGCGGTCGGGGTCCGGGCGGCGGTGGCGGGCGCGGACGGTGCGGGTGCGGGCATGTCTGGTCCTCGGGGGCTAGGGCGTGGTCAGCCAGGCGTACTTGCCGGAGCGGCCGATCGGGACGTGGGCGCGGTGCTCCACGCGGCAGGACCGGCCGGTCAGCGCGGTCACCGAGGCGGCCAGCGCGGTCTCCTCGGTGGGGGCGAGCGGCTCGCCGTCGAAGGTCGTGCACCACAGCACGCACCGCCCTTCGCCGGTCAGCCGCAGCTGGTGCAGGAAGACGTGCGGGGACGCGGCGGTGACGCGCGCGTCGAGATCGGCCTGCGCGACCGGCCCGTCGGGCGTGGGCAGCAGCTCCTTCTCGCGGCCGCAGAAGGACTCGATCCGCTCCGGGTCGGCGCTGCCGTCGCGGGTGCGGACGCAGTCGCCCGACCGGTAGCGGACGAGCGGCATGTACGGGTTTCGCACGCTGGTGACGATGAGGCTGTGGATGCCGCTGCCCGGCTCCACCGGGATCAGCTCCACGCTCATGTCGTGCAGGTAGGGGCGGTAGCGGCCGTCCTCGTCGCTGTAGAAGAGGTAGCCGAGCTCGGTGCTGCCGAAGAGGTCGACGACGGGGCAGTCGAAGTGGGCCCGCAGATACGCGCGGACGTTCAGCGGCGTGTACTCGTAGGCGTGGACGATGCCGGCGGGGCGCGGGAAACGGTCCCACAGGTCCCACTCGTCGACCCTGCGCACCAGGTGCGCCAAGTGGTATCCGGAGCAGTCCAGGAGATACGCGCCGCGGGGGTGCGCGGCGCTCACCTCGCGGATCTCGGCGAGCATCCGGTCGACCTCGGCGCGGTCCCAGCCGGCCGGGTCCAGTCCGCGGTTGAGGTACAGGGTGCGGTCGTCGAGCCAGCGCTCGCCCGGTGTCGCGCCCGGCTTGCGGGCGTTGACGCGGGCGACGTGCTCGGTGGCGAGGACGGTGGTCAGCGAGATCCGCCGGGCGCCCTCGTGCCAGAGGGCGCCGAGGTCGGGGTGCTCGCTCCACAGCCGGTAGTAGGAGCGGAGCAGGAAGTACGGCGGCCGGATGAGCCGCATGCGGGCGTGGTTGGTCCCGGTGGACAGGACGAACTCGGCCTCGCCCGTCTCCAGGGCGCGGGCCAGCTCCGGGGTCATCCAGTTGTCGGGGAAGTCCCTGGCGATCTCCGGCTTCTCGAGGATGGGGAAGTCGCCGCGTTCGACGGACGCGCGGTAGACGGGGATGTCCCGGATCCGGTCCAGGACGTCGGCGCTCGGCAGGCGGTTCAAGAGGGCTCCGGTGCGGGGCAGGGGGGGGCGGGGTACCGAGGGGCGGGGGCGGTGGCCGCGGCCGATGGCGCCGTGGCCGCCGCCCCCTGCCGGGTCAGCGGGTCAGGAGATGCAGCCGGTCTTCCCGGTGGCGCTGATGCAGCCGCTCTTCGGCGTGGCGCTGATGCAGCCGTCCTTGGAGCCCGCGCCCTGGGCCGAGTTGACCGCGACCCACTTCTGCCACACGGACTCCTGCGTCATGCGCTTGATGAGCTGTTCCACGGTGAAACCTCCATGGTTGATCGGCACTCCGTGCCGAGGGGGTGGGACACCGGGGGCCGGGCGTTCGGTGCCGGGCCCCCGGAGCGGGGGAAGATCGGTGAACGGCGAGCGGTGGCGGTGCGGGAGGGCGTCAGGCCCTGGCCACCGGAAGCGTCTTCATCCGTACGGCTTCGGTACCGCTGTCGTTGTGCCGCAGCGCCCAGTTCTCCAGCGTCGTGCGGCAGGCGTGGTCCAGGTGGCGGACCTCGGTGAGGTCCAGCTCTATCGGCCGGTCCTGGGGCATGGCCTCGAGCGTCTCCAGGATGCGGGGCAGCCGCAGGAACGTGGCGTTCCCCGTGAGGGTCACGACCATCCGACCGTCGGTCAACTCCCTTACGTCCAGCTGGACATGGGAGGTGTCCCAGGCGGACTTGACCACGGCGAGCACCAGGCCGAGCACCACGCCTTCGAACATGTTGGTCACCACGATGGCGATCGCCGTGACGCTGAGGACGACCGCCTCGCCGCGGTGGGCGCGGGCGAGCGGGACGATCTCCTTGACCGGGATCAGCTTGCAGCCCGCGTGCACCAGGACACCGGCGAGCGCCGCCAGCGGGATGATGCCGAGGGCGGACGGCAGGAGCACCGCGAAGAGCAGCAGCCACGCGCCGTGCAGGATCCGGGAGAGCGGAGTGCGGGCGCCTGCCTGGACGTTGGCGGAGCTGCGGACGATCACCGCGGTCATCGGCAGGGCTCCGAGCACACCGCACACCGTGTTGCCGACGCCCTGCGCGACGAGTTCCTTGTCGTAGTGCGTACGGGGACCGTCGTGCATGCGGTCCACGGCGGCGGCGCTGAACAGCGACTCGGCGGACGCGATCAGGGTGAACGCCAGGACGGTGCCGAGGACGGCCACGGTGCCCAGGTCCGCCAGGTCGCCGAGGCCCGGCGGCTGGATGGCGTCGACCATGCCGCGCACCGACACGTTCGCCACGTCGAGGTGGAGTCCGGCGGCCACGGCGGTGGCGAGCGCGACGGCGGCCAGTGGGGCGGGCACCACGCGCGCCGCCGCGGGCAGCTTCGGCCACAGGACGAGGACGCCGATCGTGCCGAGGCCGATGGCCGCGGCGGTCAGCGACGTGGTGTCCTGGACGGTGTCGGCGAGCAGCCCGGGCAGTCCGGTGATCTTGTCGACGCCGGAGAGCGGCTGCTTCGCACCGGCCATGGTGTAGAGCTGGCCGAAGATCAGGACGAGCCCGATGCCCGCCAGCATGCCCTGGACGACGGACACCGAGATGGCGCGGAACCACCGGCCGCAGCGCAGCAGGCCGAGGGCTATCTGCAGCGCGCCGGTGAGCAGCACGATCGCGCCGAGCATGCTGAGCCCGAATTCGCGCACCGCTTCGAAGACGAGCACGGTCAGGCCGGCGGCGGGGCCGCTCACCTGCAGGGCGCTGCCCGGCAGGAAGCCGACGACCAGACCGCCGACGATGCCGGTGACCAGGCCGAGTTCGGCGGGTACGCCGGAGGCGACCGCCACGCCGACGCACAGCGGCAGGGCGACCAGGAAGACGACGAGTGAGGCCAGGACGTCCCGGCGCGGCACGCCCGGTTCGCGCAGGGCGCCGAAGGGCGTGGGGCGGGGGGATGGGGGTGAGCTGAGGGAGGACATGAGGGAGTGGGGGTCCTGTCGTGGGAGCGGGCCGGTCAGGAGGGTGCGGCGGCTCTCACAGCGGACCGAACGCCGCCCGGCCGCTGTCCGACGGACGGTGGGCGGTGACGGTGCCGGTGTGGACCTCGTAGTACCAGGCGTGCAGGGTCAGCGAGCCGTCCTCGGTCCGCTCCCGCACGCAGGGGTAGGCCCGCAGCCGCGCCACCTGCGCGAGCACGTGCGTCTGCACGGCTTCCGCCACGTCCGGCGAGGTGGGGGTGAGGGAGCGCAGGGCGTCGTCGGGGGCGACGGAGTGGTCGAGCCAGTCCCGCACGGCCGGTACGGCTGACAGGTCCTCGCCGCGCACCAGCGCGCCCACCGCGCCGCAGTGGGAGTGTCCGCAGACGACGATGTCGCGGACGCCGAGCACGCACACCGCGTACTCGATGGTGGCCGCCTCGCTCATGGGGCGGCCCGCGCGGTCGGTGGTGCCCCCCGCCGGGTAGGGCGGGACGACGTTGCCCGCCGTGCGGAGTTCGAAGAGCTCGCCGGGGCGGGCTCCGGTGATCAGGGCCGGCACGACACGTGAGTCGGAGCACGTGACGAACAGGGCTTCGGGTGACTGTCCGGTGCCGAGGGCTTCGAAGGCCGGGGCGTTCCGGGGGTCCGCCACGTGTGTCGCGGCGAACGAACGGGCGTTGTCGATCAGTGACTTCAAGGTGGCCTGCCTCCTGCGTCGCTGCGGCGGGGCCGGGACGCGGTGTGGTCGGGTCGACGGTGAACAGTGACAGCCTGGGCGGCCGCCGTGTCCATCACTTTGCCATCGCATTACGGTTGGATGTCAGGGCAAAATTCTGCCAAAGATTGGGTAATTAGCGCCCCTCAACCGGGAATTGATTCGGCAATCAACCGTCGGGTGAAGACCTGGATGCACAATGTGTGGGGTATGTGAAGCAATTCTGTTTGCGCCGGTGCGAAAAGGAGTGGGGCGACCGGGAGGCCGTTGTTACGATCCCGGCGTCGGCCCCCGCGCGGGGGCCGCCCGACCGGGTTCACGGGACCTCGACCAGGCGCACAAGGAGCAGCGGAGACATGCCGGACACGTCGTTCCAGGGTCAGACCGTCGACGCCGAACCGGCCCCGTACGTATTCCTCGTCGTCGGCATTCCGGGGTCCGGCAAGAGCTCCGTGTCGGCGGCCCTGGCCCGCCGGTTCCCGCTCGGTGCGCACATCGAGGGCGACCACCTCCAGGAGCTGATCGTGTCCGGCAGCCGGCTGCCCACGCCGGAGGAGGACCGGGAGGCGGACCGCCAACTGCTGCTCCGCGCACGCAACGGCGCCGTCCTGGCCCGCAGCTTCCACGCCGCGGGGGTCGTCGCGGTCATCGACGACGTGGTCGTACGGCGCGCGCACCTGGAGTTCTACCGGGAGCAGCTCAAGGGCCTGCCGCTGCGGCTGATCGTGCTCGCGCCCTCGATGGAGGCCGTCTCCGGGCGGCTCACCGCGCGCGACAAGGTCCTCGCGGACGACTGGTCGTTCCTGGACGAGGCGCTGCGCGCCGAACTCGCGGGCGAGGGCGAGTGGTTCGACAGCTCCGAGCTGTCGCTGGACGAGACGGTCGACGCGATCCTGGCGAACGCCTGAGGGCGGCCCGGCCGGTGCCGGGCCGCCCTCAGGCGCATGATCCGGTCACGGATAGGAGACCACCGTCGACGGCACGGTGGAGGTTCCCGAGGTGGCGGCGCCGGTGTCATTGATGACGTGCTCGTACTGGCCCTTGCCGCCCAGGGAGATGACCAGGAGGCCGTGGAACCTGACGCCCGGGACCTTCGGCGAGGCGAAGCCGTGGTCCTGCCGGATCGACGGGTCGGACGTGTAGTTGCAGTAGCTGCCGAGTCCCCAGCCCTCGTGGGACGTCACCGAGTTCTCGACCTTGTACGCGGCGAAGCCCTTGACGTTGCCGTCCTGGACGGCGGCCTGGTCGGGGGCGTCGTAGGCCTTCTCGTTCTGGAAGAAGACCGTGCGCCCGCGCTGGCCGAACCACTGCACGTCGTACTTGTTGAAGTGCTCGACGAACAGGCCGGTCGCCAGGACGTCGTCACCGTAGACGCGCACTCCGTAGTCGGCGCGGTTGGTCTCCCAGCCCACCCCGGCACCGTGGTCGGCGCGCCACACCCAGGTGTGGTCGATGATCGTGTGGCGGCTGTTGACCTCCATGCTGGTGGTGGCCTTGCCGGGGCCCGCGCCACCGATTCTGATGAACACGTCCTGGACGGTGATCGGGTTGGCGGAGTGGTCCCTGGTGGCGCCCCGGGGGCCGACCTGCAGCAGTACAGGGGAGTTGACGGGACCCGCGTCGACGAGGAACCCGGCGAGGCGTACCCCGTCCACGTCGGCGACCCTCATCGCGGACACGCCGCCGTCCGGGACGAGCGTGGCGTAGCCGAGACCGAGTACGACCGTTCCGGCACGGTTCACCTCGATGGCCCGGTCGAGGTGGTAGATGCCCGGCGTCAACAGCAGATCGAGCCCCTGGGCCAGGGCCGCGTTGATCGTGGCCGCGCTGGCGCCGGGCTTGGCCACGTAGAACTGGGAGAGCGGCAGGGACGTGCCGCGAGGGGTGCCGTTGCCCCAGGTCGTGCCGCGCGCACCGGTCCGCTTCTCCGGCAGGAACACCCGGTAGTTCGCGCCGTCGAGATACAGGAACGGCTTCTCGCGTGAGATCGGCGTGGTCTCCAGCGTGGTGTACGGCGGGTTGGGGAAGCTCTGCCCCGGCGCGCCCTGGACGCCCGAGAACACCATGTTCCAGACGGCGTTGACCCAGCCGCCCACGGAACTGTCCCGGGTGTACCACTGCTGCTGGGAGTAGGGGCCCACGCTGCCGTCGATCCGGCTGTCGGCGATGTAGCCGCCGCTGGCCCAGCCGTAGCCGTTGGGGGCGAGGTTGAGGCCGCCCCTGATGTGCATCCGGCGGAACGGAGCCGCCTGCGCCACGGCCCACCGGTTGGTGCCGTTGACCGGGGTGAGCGCGAGGTTCTCCGCCGAACGCCAGAAGTTCTGCGTCGCGTTGCCGTTGAACCAGCCGGCGTCGACCGTCACATCGCCGTTGATCGAGGTGTCGTCGGGGGAGAGGCCGAGGCCCGCGATCGAGGTGTAGAAGCCGAGTTGGGCGTTGAGCCCGTGGTACGTGCCCGGCTTGAACAGCAGCGCGTAGCGCCCGGTGCCGAACTGCGCGCTCTCCTGCTGCTTGAAGATCTCGTCGAGTCTCGCCTGGATGCCGGGCGTGGACGGCGAGAAGACGATCACGTTGGGGCCGAGGTCGCCGCCGCCGGGCAGCCGCACGGCCGAGTCCGGGGCCTCGGCCGGGTCGGAGGCCGGGGCCGAGGCCTGCGCGGCGGTGGGGGCGAGGCTCGCGGTGGCGGCCGAAGCGGCGATCGCGCCCAGCACGGTGCGGCGTGTGGGGGAGGTTGGCATGGGGCTCTCCTGTTTCAGGAAGTGAACGATCAGGGGCCTTGGGAGCGCTCTCTTGACCGGGAATAGTTCATCCGAGTGATGGGCGAGTCAAGAGGTAGCTCCGCGGATACGTGCGTTCTCGCTGATGGGGCATCAAAAAACGTGCGGAGGCCGCCCGTTGTCGTGCGGCGGCGGGCTCGCGGGGTCCCGGCGCGGGAGTCGTGCGGGGCGGATTGTGGACGCGGTGAAGCGTTCACTTTCTATTGACACGCTCACGCCAGGGCCGCAACACTCCGCAACGGGAGAGCGCTCTCCCGGGGCGTCACGGCGATCGGTGAAGCCCCTGTCCCGCGGACGGTGCCGGACGGTACGTCCCGTATTCCGCGCGGCCCGCCCCCCCACCGCAGTCCCCACCTACGTGGCAGGAGGTCTCCATGGCACGGAGATCGAAGATCATCTCAGGGTTACTGGTATCCGGCGCGCTCCTGGTGACCTCGCTGGGGGTGGGCGGCATGGCGGAGGGCGCCGACACCGCCCCCGCACCGGCGAGCGACTCCGCCGACGGACCGGCGCGGGCCGCGCACCGGGGCCACACCATGGCGGCGTCCACCGTCGCCGCGGCGGAGGACCACGACCGCGACGGCTTCATCCCGGCGACGTCACCGCTCACCGGCGTGACGCCGTCGGTGAAGGCGCCGCCGCACCGCTACTTCCACGAGTTCCAGGCCAACTGCTCGGTGACGCACACCAAGCCGGACGACCCGATCGTCTACCCGGGCCGGCCCGGCAAATCCCACGACCACACCTTCATGGGCAACACGACGACGGACGCCGCCAGCACCACGGATTCCCTGAAGAAGGGGAACACCGTCTGCAAGGCTCCCGGCGACAAGTCGGGCTACTGGATGCCCACGCTCTTCAACGGCAGCCAGCCGGTGCTGCCGATCGGCCCGCAGGTCATCTACTACAAGGCCGGCGTCACCGACTACACCAGCGTGCGGCCGTTCCCCGAAGGGTTGCGGTACGTCGTCGGCAGCCCGACGCAGAGCGCGGACGAGTTCCGCCACCACCCCGGCTTCGTGGAGGGCTGGGAGTGCGGTGAGAGCTTCTTCAACGTCGACATCCCCAAGAACTGTCCCACCACCGCGTCGACCCAGCTCAACATCCGCTTCCAGGCGCCGAGTTGCTGGGACGGCGTGCACCTGGACACACCGGACCACAAGAGCCACATGTCGTACCCCGCGGTGAAGGCGGGCACGAACGACAACATCTGCCCGGCGTCCCACCCGGTGGCGCTGCCGATGATCGAGTTCAAGATGGCGTTCCCCGTCAACGGCGACCTCTCGCAGGTGAGACTGGCGAGTGGCGCGGGCTACTCGTTCCACTACGACTTCTTCAACGCGTGGGACCCGGCGACGCTCAAGGCGCTGGTCGACCACTGTGTCGTCGGCGGGCTGCAGTGCGACGCCCGCGGGTACGACGAGACGCACCCGGAGGCAGGCGCGGCGCTCGACGAGAACTACGAACTGCCGTGAGCACTCCCGCCCGAACCTCGCCCCCACCCCCGTCAGGAGACCCCGCATGCCCACAGTCCGCACGTCCCGACCAGTGGGCCGACACCTGGCCGTGCCCCTCAGTGCCGCCCTGCTCGCCGCGGGCTGCCTCGCGCTGCCCGCACGGCAGGCCGAAGCCGCCGGCAGCGTGGTCGAGGTGAGCGGCTCCCAGGGCGACTGGCAGCTGTCGGCGAACGGCTCCCCCTACACGGTCAAGGGCCTGACCTGGGGCCCGAGTGTCGCCGACGCCGACGCGTACCTGCCCGACCTCACGTCCATGGGCGTCAACACCATCCGCACCTGGGGCACCGACGCCTCCAGCAAGCCGCTGCTCGACTCGGCCGCCGCCCACGGCGTCAAGGTGATCGCGGGCTTCTGGCTGCAGCCGGGCGGCGGCCCGGGAAGCGGCGGCTGTGTCAACTACCTGACCGACACCGCGTACAGGAGCCGGATGCTCGAAGAGTTCCCCAAGTGGGTGCAGACCTACAAGGACCACGCGGGCGTCCTGATGTGGAACGTCGGCAACGAGTCGGTGCTCGGACTGCAGAACTGCTACACCGGCGACGAGCTGGAGCGGCAGCGCGACGCCTACACCACCTTCGTCAACGACATCGCGAAGAAGATCCACTCCGTCGACCCGAACCACCCCGTCACCTCGACCGACGCGTGGACCGGCGCCTGGCCCTACTACAAGAGGAACGCGCCCGACCTCGACCTGTACGCCGTGAACTCCTACAACGCGGTCTGCGACATCAAGTCCACCTGGGAGCAGGGCGGTTACACGAAGCCGTACATCGTCACCGAGACCGGGCCCGCGGGGGAGTGGGAGGTCCCCGACGACGCCAACGGAGTCCCCGCGGAACTCACCGACCGGGCCAAGGCCGAGGGCTACACCAAGGCCTGGAACTGCGTCGCCGGCCACAAGGGCGTCGCGCTCGGCGCCACGATGTTCCACTACGGCACCGAGTACGACTTCGGCGGCATCTGGTTCAACCTGCTGCCCGCCGGTCAGAAGCGCCTCTCGTACTACGCGGTGAAGAAGGCGTACGGCGGCGACACCTCGCACGACAACACCCCGCCCGTCATCTCCGGGATGACCGTCGAGGGCGACGCCTCCAAGGTCCCCGCGGGCGGCACGCTCACCCTCGCCACGACGACCACCGACCCGGACGGGGACGCCCTCGGCTACGAGGTGCTCGGCAGCAGCATGTACATCGACAAGGACAAGAACCTGCGGCCACTGCGCTACACCGACGCGGGCTCCGGCCGCCTGAAGGTCACCGCGCCGGACCGCACCGGCGTCTGGAAGATCTACGTCAAGGTCACCGACGGCAAGGGCAACGTCGGCGTCGAGACGCGTTCGGTGCGCGTGGTGGCGCCGCCCGTCAACGGCACGAACATCGCCCTCGGCAAGCCCGCCACCGCCTCCTCCCACCAGACCGGCGGCGGCGACTGCCCCTGCACCCCCGCGGGCGCCGTCGACGGCAGGACGACCACCCGCTGGGCCAGCGACTGGAGCGACCCCCAGTGGCTCCAGGTCGACTTCGGCTCAAGCCGGTCGTTCCGGCACGTCCAGCTCAACTGGGAGACGTCGTACGCGAAGGCGTACACCATCCAGACCTCCGACGACGGGCGGAACTGGCGGACCGTCCACGAGGTGCGGGACGGCGACGGCGGCATCGACGACTTCGACGTCAGCGGCACCGGACGCTACGTACGCGTCAACGGCACCGTCCGGGGCACCGGATACGGCTACTCACTCTACGAGTTCGGCGTCTACGGCTGACCCTCCGTCCGTGACACGGCAGGTGGCGGGGGACAGGTGGTGGAGATGACCGACGCGGAACCGGACCGGCTCGACCCGGCGCTCCCGGGCCGAACCGGATGGTGGCCTCGGGCGGCCCCGCGGGACGCGTCCCGCACGCCCCGGGCCGTCTCCGAGGGCCCGCACATCGGCCACCGGGCGTGGCTGCGCGCGGGGTGCTCGCCCGCGTGCTGGTTCGGGCACGGGCTCGGCTGCACGACCTGGGCGTACGAGGGCCCTCCCTCGTGACCAGGAGGGTCGCACCGGGAGAGCGCTCTATCTCCCTTCCGGGAAGGGGAGTTAGGGTGCACGCATGGAGAGACGGTCGCTGACGCTCGAGGATGTGGCACGGGAGGCGGGGGTCTCCCGAGCGACGGTGTCCCGGGTGATCAACGGCGTGCGCAACGTCGACCCGGCCATCCGCGACGTGGTGCGCGAGGCGATCGAGCGCACCGGCTACGCGCCCAACCGGGCGGCACGCTCCCTGGTCACCCGGCGCACCGAGACCGTCGCCCTGGTCATCTCGGGCGCGGGCGAGGAGAGCGACGGCCCCCCGGCCGACGGCACCTTGCCCGAGGACGGGCCCGACGGCCCGCAGAACGCGTTCGCGGCCCGGGTCTTCGCCGACCCCTTCTTCGGCCGCGTGGTGAGCGGGGTGGTCGGATTCCTGCGGCCGCGGTCGATGCACCCGGTCCTGATGGTCGCCGAGAGCGAGTCGGCCAGGAAGCAGGTGACCGGCTTCCTGCGGCAGGGCAGCGCCGACGGCGCGCTCGTGGTCTCCACGCACGCGGAGGACCCGCTGCCCGCGATGCTCGTCGCCGAAGGGCTGCCCGCCGTGTGTTTCGCGCGGCCCGCACGGACCGTCCCGGTCAGCTACGTGGACCTGGCGCACCGCACGGGCGGCCGCCTCGCCGCGGAGCACCTCCTGGCGGCCGGCCGGCGCCGACTGGCGACCGTCACCGGGCCCCTGGACCTGCCGGCGGGACACGAGCGGCTCGCTGGTTTCCGGGAGACGCTGGAGCGCTCGGGCATGCCGTACGTGCCGATCGCGGAAGGTGGCTTCACCCGGGAGAGCGGGGCCGGGGCGATGGCCCGCCTGCTGGCCGAACACCCCATCCTGGACGGGGTGTTCGTGGCCAACGACCTCATGGCGCAGGGCGTGTGCGAGCTCCTGCGCGAGCGGGGCAGGAGCGTGCCGGGGGACGTGGCGGTGGTCGGCTTCGACGACTCCAGCGTGGCCCTCACCTGCCGGCCGCCGCTGACCACCGTCCGGCAGCCGGTGGAGAGGATGACGGCGGCCATGGCCGGTCTGCTCCAGGAGCACGTGCGGGGTGCCCGCACCGAGCCGACCTCGTTGATCTTCGAGCCGGAGCTCGTGGTGCGGGACTCGGCCTGACGCGGGCCCCGAAGATCCGTTTCGATGAATCCGTGTAAGCGCGGCACGGGTGGGCAGGCGAGCCGATGCAGGGGTGACAACCTGCTGGGGCCGCTGAGAATGGTCAGTGGGCGGCCCCTCCTCCGAGCTGAGCGGCCGCGCCTTCGTGGGACAGGGACGCGGCCGCTCACGTTCTGTGCGCGGCTCGGGGACGGTCCTCTCGCGGTACGGCGGTAGCGGCTCTCAGCGCGTGGCCCAGGCCAGGATTCCGCAGAGGACGAAGAAGAGGCACATGGCGGCGTTGGTCCGCTTGTAGGCGACGAGAACCGCCACGAACTCGCGGATCGTCGCGTTGGGCCAGAAGTACGCAGCCGTGGTCGAGCCGACGACCTGGCCCCTGACGCCGATCCGCCGGGCGGTGAGCGCGGCGCGGAAGGCGTGGTAGTTGTTCGTGACGACGACGCACCGGTAGCCGGGATCGGCCTTCTCCATGATCGCCTTGCTGAACCGCAGGTTCTCCTCGGTCGTCGTCGACCGGTCCTCCCGCTCGATCAGGTCGGCGGGAAAACCGCGCTCCGTGAGGTGGTCCGCCATCGCATGGGACTCCGGAAGCTCCTCGTCCGGCCCCTGCCCTCCGGAGGTGATGAGCACCGGCGGGTCGCCGCGCCTGCTGAGCTGCGCGTGTACTTCCTGCGCCCGCCGAAGACGGCTGGCGAGCAGCGGCGGCACCGTGGACCCGCCGACGAGACCGGAGCCGAGGACGACCACGAAGTCCGCCTTGCGGCGGATGCGCAGCCGGCCGTAGAGGAACGCGTACGCGACGAAGCTCAGGAACAGGAACGAGAGGTAACAGGCGAGCCCGAGGGCCGCCACCCCCACCCCGACCAGCACGGGCGTCCGCAGGACGGCTGCCGTGATCACCAGGGCCACGACGCCGACGACGCACAGCGCGCCCATCAGGGAGAGCAGGTTGGAGGGGCTCCTGCCCTCCTTGCGCACCATGTGCAGGCCGTTGACGAAGAGCAGGCAGACGAGTACGAGGATGCCCAGGGCGCCCAGGCCGAGCAGCGAGGCGGCCACGATCCGCCCCGACGTGGAGCCGGCCGTGACCAGTTCGTACATCCAGGCGGCCAGCCCGCACACGGCGGCCAGGCCCAGGAGCACCGCGTTGCCGAACCGGCGGCGCTCGCGCGCCATGCGCCAGCAGAAGACGAGGAGGAGCAGGGCCGCGGGGGCGTAGAGCAGCATGCGCACGGGTGCCGGGCCGGGGGTCAGCGGACGACGTCGAAGACGTTCAGCTGCAGGCCGTTGGCGTAGGCCTCGTGCTCCACGAGCCGCAGTCTCTGCGTGTCCTTGTCCGCGTCGCTGAAGAGACGCTTGCCCGCCCCGAGCAGCAGCGGGAAGACGAGCAGGTGATAGCGGTCGATCAGACCGGCGTCCGAGAGGCTCCGGTTCAGGGTGGCGCTGCCGTGCACGATGATCGGGCCGCCCTCGGTGTCCTTCAGCGCGGCCACGTCGTCCAGCGAGCGCAGGAGGGTGGTCTCACCCCAGTTCTCGACGAGGTCCTTCTCGTCGAGGGTGGTGGAGACGACGTACTTCGGCAGCACCTTGTACCTGGCGAAGTCCTCCATGGCGGGCCAGACCGGGCTGAACGCCTCGTAGCTGACCCGGCCCATCATCATCGCGGCGGCCTCGCGCTGCTCCCGGCCCTTGATCTCGAACGCCTCCGGGAGGAACTCGACGTCCTTGAACGTCCATCCGGAGTTCCGGTAGCCGGGCTCGCCGCCAGGAGCCTCCACGACTCCGTCGAGCGAGACGAAGGCGGTGCTGATCAAGGTGCGCATCGTGAGGACTCCTGGCTGTCTGAAAGGTGTTTCGCGGCACGGTCCGCCGGCGCGTGGGAGGCCGGCCGTCCGGCCGCGACGCACCAACTATCCATGAAGACCGCGGGTCACGGCGAAACTCATCGATCTTCGCTCAGCTCTTCTCCGCCGACGTCCTCGGTGCGGGTGGCCGCCGGAACGGGGACACGGCAGTCCGGGTCAGCGCCGGCCGCGCAGCCGGGCGAGGAGCGAGCGGGCCTGGGCGCGCTTGCGCGGGTCCGCGGCGGCGCGGCGCACCGTATTGACGGTCTGTCGGCCCTGCGGGGTGCGGCTGTACGCCTTGAGCCGTGCGAGCAGTCCGGCCATGGGGTCCTCCCGGGCTCTGGCCGCCGTAGCGGCGGTGTCGTGGTGTCGGGTCGCTGCTCCCGTACCCCGAGCGGCCCCCGTGATGCGGCCCGGCGACCGCGGGTTCCTGCCCGCCCGGCGCGAAAATGTGTCTGAGCGCGGCTTCTGCGGGCAGCCGGAAGACATGGCTGTTCTCAGGAAATGCGCACGCCCGATGCTCGCCTCCGTCTTCGTCACCGGCGGGCTGCAGACTCTCCGCGACCCGCAGCGCGCGGCCCCCGCCGCCGAGCCCGTCGCGGTTCCCGTGAGCTCCAAGATCCCCTGGCTCACCGAGGACCCCGAAAAGCTGGTCCGCATCAACGGCGCGGTGCAGCTGGGCGCCGGTCTCATGCTGGCGACCGGTCGCCTGCCGCGGATCGCCGCCCTCGCGCTCGCCGGCACGCTGGTGCCGACGACCCTGGCCGGGCACGCCTGGTGGAAGGAGAAGGACCCCGAGGAGCGGGCCGCCCAGCGCACCCAGTTCATCAAGAACGTCTCGCTGTTCGGCGGGCTCCTGATAGCGGCGGCCGACACGCACGGCAAGCCGTCCGTCGCCTACCGCACCCGCGCCGCGGCCACGACCGGCCGACGGGCGGCCCGGCGCACCCGGCGCGATGCCGTCGGCGCGCTGAGCGGCGCCGCGGAGGGTGCGGCGGGATCGGTCCGCTCGCTGTCCGGGAGCGCCGCGGGGTCGGTCCGCAGCACCGCGGGGTCGGTCCGCTCGCTGTCGGAGAACGCCGTCGACTCGGTCCGCTCGCTCTCCGGGAGCGCGCAGCACGCCGTCGCGCGGCACCGGTGAGCGGCCGGTAGGCGAGGGCCGCAGGGGAGCTTCGGCAATCGGGGCGGCGATATGCCGTCCAACCGCGCGGTGGAGTTGTGAAAGGTTGAGACCAGTGTTGTGCAAGCGCTTGCTGGTGCTGCGAGCTGGTGTCATTCTCGGCCGGAGCTCGATTCCGCCACCCCCGCAACTCGCAGGAGCACGCCGTGAACAGGACCGGGAAGACGCTGACCTCGGCAGGCGGCATCGTCGTCACCGCCCTCGCCGCCTGGGCCTTCGCGGCCCCTGAATCGTTCGGCATCGCGACCGCTCCCGCCCCTCGGCCCGAGGCCCCGAGGGCGGACGCCGGGGCCCCCGCCCCCGCGCGGGCGGGGAAGCCCCCGGCGGCCAAGAGCGTGCTGTGGGACGGGGACGCGTCCCACGGCCTCGGCGTCTTCGGCACCACCCTGTGCGACGCGCCGGGGAGCGTCACCGTGGACAACTGGGGCGGCTCCCGCGGCGACATCTTCAAGTTCAACAAGCCCATCGGGGTTCCCCGGTGCGAGGCGCACAACGTACGGACCGCGAACGGCGAGTACGCCTGGCGCGAGGGGCGCACCTACTGGTTCGGCTGGGACTCGATGACCAAGACGGGCGACGCCCAGACGGTCTTCCAGTGGAAGTCGAACGGCACGAACGACCAGCACAGCCAGAACTATCCCGTGATCATGAAGGTGGAGGACGGGAAGCTGAAGGTCTGGTACGTCGCCCCCGGCGAGGAGTGGACACCCATCGGCTCCGCCGCCTGGTCCGCCGGTGCCTGGCACGCGATCCAGCTCGGCATCACCACCAGTTCGGGCAGCTCCGGCAAGCTCTCCGTCCATCTGGACAGCCACGAGATCGCCTCCCGCACCGGCGCCCGCACCTGGGACGACCTCGGCAACAAGCCGCGCTGGGGCACGTATTGGGGCACCGACACGAGTACGGCCTCCATCAACTGGATCGACGGACTCGCGATGGGGGAGTCCCGGGCGGACGTGGACTGACCGTCCGGCGCGGAGGTGATTCGTCGGGCGGGTCGCGGGCATCCGGCGGAGTATGACGACTCACGATGAGCACAGCGGCCGGCCAGGCATGGGAGAGCTGGAGCGCGGCACCCCGCAACGACTGGAAGCCCGCGCGAGGATGGGGACGCTGGCCTGGAGTGCCTTGTGCGTCCTGCTCGCCGTGTGGTCAGTGGCCTGGGGCGTCGGCGCGGCCACCGGCACGACGAACGCGTGGGTGTACTGCGCCGCCGGGGTCGCGCTGCTCGCGTGCGCGCTGTGGGCCCGCCGCTCGGTGATCCGCAACAGCCCGCCCCGCCACCTGTAGCGTCAGGAAGTGTGTCGCGGACATATCTGGATACGCTCCGCATATGCCACACCACGATCTTGTCGTCCTCGGCGCCGGTACGGGCAACGCGCTGATCGACGACCGCTTCTCGCACCTGGACATCGCCTTCGTCGCGGAGGGCCCCTTCGGCGGCACCTGCCTCAACGCGGGCTGCATTCCGAGCAAGATGCTCGCCG
This sequence comes from Streptomyces sp. NPDC036815, assembly GCF_055609205.1. Lineage (NCBI taxonomy): Bacteria > Bacillati > Actinomycetota > Actinomycetes > Kitasatosporales > Streptomycetaceae > Streptomyces > Streptomyces sp. NPDC036815. The sequence continues at coordinate 420,954 of NZ_JBVJPW010000004.1, forward strand.
TGACGGCCGAGGTGGCGGACGCCGTCCGGGAGGCGGGCCGGCACAACGTACGGGCCACGCTGGACGGGATCTCCTGGCCGGCCGTGCAGGAGCGGGTCTTCGGGCGGCTCGACGCCGTCGCACGGGACGGTGAGGAGAGCCGCCGCGCAGCCGACTCCGTGACTGTGTACCGGGGGCGCGCCCGGTTCACCGGTGAGCGCGAGCTCCTGGTGGAGACCGCGGACGGAACCTCGACGCTCACCGCCGACCGGGTCGTCGTCGCCGCGGGAGGCCGCCCGGCGGTCCCGCCCGTGGTGACCGACTCCGGGCTGCCCTACGAGACGTCCGACACCGTGATGCGGCTCGACGAGGTGCCCGAACGCCTGGTGGTGCTCGGCGGCGGCTACATCGCCGCCGAACTGGCCCACGTATTCCACGCGGCGGGCGCCTCCGTCACCGTCGTCGAGAAGCGGGACAGGCTGCTCGCCGAGCAGGACGAGTCGGTCGCCTCGGCCTTCACCGACATCGTGCGCCGCGTCCACGACCTGCGGCTCGGCCGCGAGCTGGTCCGCATGGAGGGACGGCCCGGCGAGCTGCGGCTGACCCCAGACGACGGCTCGGTGATCGAGGCGGACACGCTGCTCGTCGCCGTGGGCCGCACGCCGAACAGCGACCGCCTCGACCTGGACCGGGCGGGCATCACCTGTGACGACGACGGCCTGATCGAGGTCGACGCGCACCTGCGCACCAGCGCCGACGGGGTCTGGGCGCTGGGTGACATCACGCCGGGCCCGCCCTTGAAGCACGTGGCGAACCGCGAGGGCGAGGTGGTGGCGCACAACCTCCTGCACCCCGGTGCCCCGCGCTCGATGTCGTACGACGTGGTGCCCGCGGCCGTGTTCGCCCGTCCCCAGATCGCCCAGGTGGGTCTCACCGAGCAGGAGGCCCGCGAGCAGGGCCGGGAGTACGTGGTCGGGTACCGCCGGTACCAGGACGTGGCGTACGGCTGGTCGCTGGAGGAGACGCGGGGATTCTGCAAGGTGCTTGCCGACCCGGCCTCGGGGCGGCTGTTGGGCGCGCACGTGCTCGGGCCGCAGGCCGCCACTCTCATCCAGCCGCTCGTCCTGGCCATGACCTTCGGGCTGACGGCACGCGAGGTGGCCGAACGCCCGCTGTGGATCCACCCGGCCCTGACCGAAGTGGTGGAGAACGCGCTCCGCGAGGTGGACGGGGCGAAGGGGGCGTGAGGGTGCGCCGCACGGCCACCGTCGCCGGCGCGATCGTCGCGGTCAACAGGCGGAAACGCACGGCCATGTGACGCGGCGGTACGCGGGCCGGACCGGGGTGCGGGTCGGGTGCGGGCGGGGGCGCCGGTCGGGGAGGCGGGTCATGGGAGGTCCCATGGCCCGCCTCCTCTTTCCGCGCCTCTTTCATGATTAAGTTAGGTTAGCCTTCCCTGAGTAGCGGCGAGGGGGGGCGGAGTCCGCGCTGCCATGAAACGTGGGCTTCGCCCCCTTTGCCCCCAGGGTGAAACGCCTCGCCGGGGTGCGCGCACGCGCCGCCGATCACCGTGGCGCCGGCCCCATCACCGTCTCGCCGACGCGCCGCCCGCGTGCGTCGGGCCCCGTCTCCGAAGGAGAGCCATCGATGAGCCAGACCCTGACGCCCGAGCGCGTCCGCGCCGACATCGCGGAACTGCTCGACTGCGACCCCGCCGAGATCGTGCCGGGGGAGGACCTCTTCGACCTCGGCCTGGACTCGGTGCGGATCATGAGCCTGGTGCAGCGGTGGCGCACCGCGGGGGCGACCGCACTGGAATTCCCCGACCTGGCCGAACAGCCCGAACTGGGCCACTGGACGGAGCTCCTGACGGGTCGTGCCGCATGAGCAGGGTGGACCACCGGCACCGTCACCTCGACCGGATCGCGGAGGTCCGGGCGGGCCTGCACGCCGAGAAGGTGGGCTACCCCATCGGCATCCGGGAGGTCGAGGTCGTCCGCACGGCCATGGTCGGCACGGGGCTGCTGCGGCTGACCCTGGGCGGCGCGGGCACGGAGGGGTTCGAGGCCCACGCGCCGGACGAGCACGTGAAGCTCATCTTCCCGGAGCCGGACGGCGAACTGCGGCTGCCCGAGCGGAACGGGGCGATGCTGCGCTGGCCGCGGCCCGCTCCCACCTCCCGCGAGTACACCGTGCGCCGTTACGACCCGGTGACCGGCGAGATCGACATCGACATCGTTCCGCACGCGGGTGGCCTCGCGTCGGACTGGGCGCACGGGGTCGAGCCGGGCGCCGTCGTGCATCTGGCCGGACCGCCCGGCGGCCTGATCGTCCCGCACACGTACGACCGCTACCTCCTCGCGGGCGACATCACGGCGCTGCCCGCGATCGCCCGGTGGCTGGAGGAGCTGCCCCGGACCGCGCGGGGCTGGGCCTTCGTCGAAGTCGCCGACGCGGCCGAGGAGATCGAGCTGTCCGCGCCCGAGGGCTTCGAGGTGCGCTGGCTGCACCGGGGTGGCCTCCCCGCGGGAACCGGCGGCGCGTTGGAGCGTGCCGTGACCGCGGTGACGGTCCCGGCGGGTGAGCGCGCGTACGTGTGGGTCGCCGGTGAGGCGGGGCAGATCAAGCCCCTGCGCCGATGGGTCCGCGACGAACTGGGGCTGGGCAAGGGCGACCACGACATCACCGGCTACTGGAAGCGCGGCATCGCCGACTTCGACGAGGACGACCACTGACCGTCCGGGGTGGTCACGGCGAGAAGGATCATCAACTAAGGTGAGCCTTACCTAAGTAGCAAGGAGCGAAAGAATGTCCCTACGCAGATCGTCGGGTCTGATCGGAGCCGTGGCACTGGCCCTGGCGCTGACCGGTTGCGGTTCGTCGGACGGCGGGTCGGACGACTCCGGCGCAGGCGGGACCCGGGAGTTCGCCGCCGACAACGGCAAGATCAAGATCCCGACGGACCCCAAGCGTGTGGTCGCCACCGGCTACGCCGTGCCCGTCATGATCGAGGCCCACGCCCCCCTGGTCGGCGTCTCCTCGTGGAAGCGCGGCGAGCCGATGATGAGCAAGCAGGACCTCGCCACGTACAAGAAGCTCCCCAAGGTGGCGGGCGAGCAGGCGGCCGAGACCAACTACGAGGCCGTGGCGGAGGCCAAGCCCGACCTGATCGTCATCGGTGTCCCCGCCCCGGTCCTCGGCGACATCGACGTGAAGCGCCTGGAGTCCATCGCCCCCGTGGTGGCGATCGGCCCGACCGTGCCGTCCATGTGGCGCGAGCAGTCCCGTCAGCAGGCCGACGCGGCGGGCGCGCTCAAGAAGTTCGACGCGATACAGGACGCGTACGAGGCCAAGGCCGCGAAGCTCGCCGAGAAGTACAAGAACGTGCTCCCGAAGCTGAAGCTGGGCCACGTCGGCGCGTACGGCGAGAGCGCCAAGGGCACCTGGCAGCGCGAGTTCGGCCGCTCCTGGGGCACCAACATCGCCGAGGACGTCGGCGCGAAGTACTACGGCAAGGTCAAGAAGAAGGGCCCCGGCTCGCGCGCCGTCAGCGAGTACCCCTCCCTCGAAGAACTGCCGGACGCGCTCGGCAAGGCCGACGCCATCACGTACTCCGTCAACGCCGACGGCAGCGTCCCCCAGCCGGTGAAGTACGTCATGGACTCCAAGCTCTGGAAGAACCTGCCCGCCGTCAAGGCCGGCAAGACCTTCCCGATCCGCTACACCGAGGCCGCCACCTACGGGCAGGCCGTGCAGACGCTGGACGCGATCGACACGTCGCTCGCTCCTCTCCTGAAGCGGTGACCGTCGCGGGCCGCGCCCCGGAGGCGGCCGGAACCAGGCGGACCGGCCCGCAAGTCGGCCTGCTCGTAGGGGGAGTCGCACTCCTCGCGGTGGTCGCCGTGCTGAGCATCGGCGTCGGCGCCCGGCACATCCCGCCCACCGAGGTCGTCCGCGCCCTCCTGGACCACCGAGGCACCGACGACCACGTCATCGTGTGGGACGTGCGGGCGCTCCGGGCGCTGCTCGCCGTCGCGGTGGGCGCCGCCCTCGCGGTGGCGGGCGCGCTCATCCAGACGCTGGCCCGCAACCCGCTGGCCGAGCCCGGCATCCTCGGAGTCACCGCGGGCGCCGGGTTCGCCATCACCGTCGGCTCGGGCCTCGGCCTGGCCGCCGGGCAGTCCGGCCAACTGGGCTGGGCGATCAGCGGATCGGTGCTCGCGGCGCTGCTCGTCGCCGCGGTCGGGCGCCGCTCGCCGCTGCGCCTGGTGCTCACCGGCGTGGCCCTGACCGCCGTCCTGAACGGGGTGGCGCTGGGGCTGCGGCTGATGCTCCCCGACACCTTCGACGTCTACCGGTTCTGGTCGGTCGGCTCGCTCGCGTCCCGCGAACAGGCGCCGCTGGCCCTCCCGTTGGCCGCCATCGGCATCTCCCTGCTCGGCGCGCTGCTGCTGAGCAGGGCGCTCAACGCCCTCGCGCTCGGCGAGAACGTGGCGCGGACCCTCGGCGCGGGCGTGGCCCGCGTACGGACCGCCGCACTGGTCCTGATCACCGTCCTGAGCGGCGCGGCGACGGCGGTGGCCGGGCCGATCCTGTTCGTCGGGCTGATCGTGCCGCACCTCGTCCGCAAGCCCGCCGGAGGCTCGGTGCCGTGGCTGATCCTCTACTCGATGGTCCTCGGCCCGATCCTGCTCCTGATCGCCGACATCGGCTCGCGGGTGCTGCTGACCACCGGCGAGGTGCCGGTGGCCGTCGTCACCGCGTTCCTCGGCGGCCCGATGCTCATCTGGGCCGTCCGCCGCTACGGGGCGGGGTCGCTGTGAACGCATGCGGACTGCGGGCCGAACGCCGCACGCTGGTCCTCGTCGCCGTGCTGGCCGCCCTGATGCTCGCCCTGGGCCTGACCGGTCTGTGCTACGGCGCGTCCTGGTCCACCCCCGACGAGGTGTTCGACGCGCTCACCGGCAGCGAACCCTCCGTGGTCATCTCGGACTGGCGGCTGCCGCGCGTGCTCGCCGCCCTCGTCTTCGGCGCCGCGCTCGGCGTGGCCGGGGCCCTCTTCCAGAACCTCACCCGCAACCCGATGGGCAGCCCGGACGTGATCGGCCTCGACGCGGGCGCCTACACCGGCGCACTCGTCGCCCTCACCGTCCTGTCGGGTACCTCCGCCCAACTGGCCGTCGGCTCGGTGCTCGGCGGACTCCTCGTCGCGGCCGCCATCTACCTCCTCTCCCTCGACCGGGGCTTCTCCGGGCTGCGCCTCGTCGTCATCGGCATCGCGGTCAACGCGATGGTGACCGCGGTCAACTCGTGGATCGTGCTCCGTGCCGACCTGGAGGTGGCGATCGCCGCGGTCGGCTGGAGCGCGGGTTCCCTCAACGGCGTGGGCTGGGACGACCTCGGCATTCCCTTCTCGGTGATCGCCGTGCTCCTCGTCCTGATGGCCACCCGGGCGCACGCCATGCACCAGGCATCGCTCGGCGACGCCGTCGCGGTGACCACCGGCGTCGGCCTCGACCGGCTGCGCCTGGTCATGGTCCTGGTCGGCGCCGGCTGCACGGCCACGGTGACCGCGGTGGCCGGGCCGATCGCGTTCATCGCGCTCGCCGCCCCGCAGATCGGCCGCCGGCTGGCCGGCGCCGCCGGGGTCCCGCTGCTCCCCGCCGCACTGACCGGCGCGGTGCTGCTCCTGGGCGCCGACCTGATCGCCCAGATGCTCCTCGCGCCCGTCGCCCTGCCCGTGGGCGTGGTGAGCACCGCGATCGGCGGTTGCTACTTGATCTGGCTGCTGACCAAGGAGGTGAGGCGCGCGTGACCGCACGCCTGACCGCGCGGGACATCACCCTGCGCTACGGAGACCGGGTGGTTTCCACCCGGCTGAGCCTCGACGTCCCCGACGGCGCGTTCACCGCCATCGTGGGCCCCAACGGCTGTGGGAAGTCGACCCTTTTGAGGGCTTTCGTGCGCCTGCTGCGCCCCGACAGCGGGCACGTGGAGCTCGACGGCCGCCAGGTCGGCGACTACCCGGCCAAGGCCCTGGCCAAGCAGCTCGGCTTCCTGCCGCAGGACCCGCAGGCCCCCGACGACATCAAGGTCCGCCAACTGGTGGGCCGGGGACGCTTCCCGTACCAGTCGTTCCTCGCGCTCCGGTCGGCCGAGGACGAGCAGGCCGTCACCGGGGCGATGGCCGCCGCGGGCGTCGCCGACCTGGCCGAACGGCCGGTGCAGGAACTCTCCGGCGGACAGCGGCAGCGGGTCTGGATGGCCATGGTGCTCGCCCAGGAGACGCCCTACCTGCTGCTCGACGAACCCACGTCCTTCCTGGACATCACCCACCAGTACCAACTGCTCGGCCTGCTGGCCGCGTTGCGCGACCAGGGCCGCACGATCATCGCCGTCCTGCACGACATCAACCAGGCGTGCCGCTTCGCCGATCACCTCGTCGCCATGAAGGACGGCCGGGTGGCCGCCGAGGGCGAGCCCACGGACATCGTGGACGCCGCGCTGATCAAGGACGTCTTCGACCTGCCGAGCGTCATCGTCCCCGACCCGGTGACCGATACGCCGATGGTCGTCCCCACACTGCAAGGAGCATGAGTTGAGCACCGCAAGCGTCTCCTCGGACGGCCTGCTTCCGCTGACCGGCGCCCAGGTCGGCATCTGGAACGCGCAGCGCCTGGAGCCGGACTCGCCGTACTACGTCGTCGGCGACGTGGTGGAGATATCCGGCGGCGCACCGGTCGACGTCGTCGCGCTGGTCGAGGCGGTCTGGGCCACCACCGAAGAGGCCGAGACCCTGCGCCTGCGCGTGCACGACACTCCCGAAGGACCGCGCCAGACGGTGAGTCAGGAGCCGGTCGCGCCGCCCCGGGTGGTCGACGTCAGCGACGCCGCCGACCCCGTCGCCGCGGCCCACGCGCTCGTCGACGCCGAGCGGGCGCGGACCGGTGAGGCCTGCAAGGCGATGGTCGACCGCCCGCTGTACGCACGGACCGTCATCCGGCTCTCCGACCACGAGGTCTGGTACACCCAACTCGGCCACCACCTCGTCTTCGACGGCTACACGGCCGCGATGCTCGCCCGCCGCACCGCCGCCCGCTACACCGCCCTCGTGCGGGGGACCGAACCGCGCACGTCGGCCTTCGGCGGCTTCGCCGACTTCGTCGCCGCCGACCGCACCTACCGGGAGAGCGACCGGGCCGCCGAGGACCGCGCGTACTGGGTCGAACGGTTCACTCCGCTGCCCGACCTCGGCGAGAGCGACGCCACCGCCGGAGCCCCCGGCGCGACCCTGACCGCCCGCGCCGCCCTCTCGGCCGAGGAGACCGCCCGGCTGCGCGCCTTCGCCGACGAGCGGGGCGTGACCTGGGGCGAGGCGCTCATCGCCGGTTACGCCGCGTTCCTGCACCGCATGCTGGGCCGCACCGACGTCGTGTTCGCGCTGCCGCTGATGTGCCGCACGGGCTCGGTCGAACTGCGCACCCCCGCCATGGCGGTCAACGTGCTGCCGATGCGCGTGCGCGTCGAACCCGGCGACGGGCTCGGCGAGTTGAGCCGACGCGTCGCCACCGCGATGAAGGAGATGCGCGACCACCAGCGCTACCGGGGCGAGGACCTGCCGCGCGACCTCGGCGTGCCCGGCGCGGGCGCGCTGCTGCACGGCCGTGGGATCAACCTCAAGGCCTTCGACCTGGCACTGGACTTCGCCGGGGCGAGCGGCGTGATGCGCAACGTCGCGGGCGGCCCGCCGGAGGACATGGGCCTGAGCGTCCTGCCCGCCCGGGACGGCGGACTGCTGCTCGGCTTCGAGGTCGACGCGAGGACCAACGACCAGGCCTCCGTCGATGCCCTGCTGACCGGACTGCGGGCCCTCCTGTCGGGCCTCGTCGAGGGGGAGACCGTCGGGCGGATCGCCCTGAGCGACGACGTCGACGGGCTCCTCGCGGACTGGTGCCCGCCCGCCCTGCCCGGCACGGCGGTCGACGTACCGGCCGCCTTCGGCGCGATGGTCGCCGACAGCCCCGGGCACACGGCCCTGGTCTGCGGTGACGACCGGCTGACCGCCGCGGAACTGGCCGAGCGGGTGCACCGCGTCGCCCGCGCGCTGCGCGCCCGCGGACTCGGCCCCGACGACGTGGTGGCGCTTGCCCTGCCGCGCTCCGCCGACTCCGTGACCGCCCTCCTCGCGGTCATGGACGCGGGCGCCGCGTTCCTGCCCCTGGACACCGCGTACCCGCCCGAGCGGCTGCGCGACCTGCTCGACGACACCCGCCCCGCCCTCGTCCTGAGCGCCACCGACGCGGTCGAAGGGCTGCCGTGGAACACCCTGCTGGGCGAGGCCGCCGCCCTCTCCGGCGCGCCGCTGACAACCGGCGAACTGGCCGCGCCACGCCACCCGGACCACCTCGCCTACGTGATCCACACCTCCGGCTCGACCGGCCGCCCCAAGGGCGTCCTCGGCCGCGTCGGCGGCCTGGCGTCGCTCCTGCACCACCAGCGGTCCACCGTCGTCGCCGAGGCCGAGCGCGCCGCGGGCAGACGGCTGCGCGCCTCGCACACCTACTCGTTCGCCTTCGACTCCGCCTTCGACCACCTTGTATGGCTGCTGTGCGGACACGAACTGCACGTCTACGACGCCGAGACCGTTCGCGACGCCGACGCCCTGCTCGCCGCGTACGCCCGCGACGGCATCGACATCGTGGACACCACACCGTCGATGGCCGCGCCGCTGATCGACGGCGGCCTCCTCGACCGCCGGCCGACTCTGCTCGTCCTCGGCGGTGAGGCCACCCCGCCCGCGCTCTGGCGGCGCGTGCGCGATTCCGGGATCACGGCGCGCAACATCTACGGGCCCACCGAGGCGACCGTGGACGCCGCCACCGCACGCGTCGACGGCGACGAGCCGACGATCGGCCATCCCCTCGCGGGCACCCGCGCCTACGTCCTCGACAGCGCGCTCCAGCCGGTGCCGCACGGCCGGACGGGCGAGCTGTACCTCGCGGGACCGCACCTGGCGCGCGGCTATCTCGGCCGCCCGGGAGCGAGCGCGGAACGGTTCGTCGCCGACCCCTTCGGCGCACCCGGCGGCCGCATGTACCGCACCGGAGACCTGGCCCGCTGGGTCCCCGGCCGGGGCCTCGCCTACCTGGGCCGGGGCGACGGACAGGTCAAGATCCGCGGCCACCGCGTGGAGACCGGCGAGGTCGAGGCCGCACTCGGCGCGGTCCCCGGCGTCACCGCGGCGGCGGCCCTCGTGCGCTCCTCCCGCCTGATCGGCTACGTCGTCGCCACCTCCGTCACCGGCGACGCGGTCCGCGCCGAGCTCGCCGGCCACCTGCCCGACCACCTGGTTCCCGCGGCCGTGGTCGTCCTCGACACCCTCCCCCTCACCCCCAACGGCAAGCTCGACCGCGCCGCCCTGCCCGCCCCCGCGCCGGCGGGCGGCGGCCGGGAGCCGCGCACCGAGCGGGAACGGCTGCTGTGCGCCGTGCTCGCCGAGGTGTTCGACGTCGAACGGGTCGGCGTCGACGACGACTTCTACGCCCTCGGCGGCGACAGCATCACCGCCATCACCCTCAGCAGCAGACTGCGGACCAAGGGCCTCGCGCTGCGGCCCCGCGACCTCCTCGCCCGCCGCAGCTTCGCCGCGCTCGCCGCCTCCGCGGGCCTGGTCGAGGACGCCGCCGAACCGGTGGACGAGCCGACGGGCCCCGTACCCGCGCCGCCCATCGTGCGCGGCCTGCTCGACCCCCACCCGGACGTGGACGTCGTCGCCGGGTACGCGCAGTGGACCGCCCTGCGCGTCGGCGAACTCGCCCACGCCGACCTGGTCGTGGGCGTACAGACGCTGCTCGACCACCACGACGCGCTGCGGCTGCGCGCGGACGACGGGCTGGAGGTGCTGCCCCGCGGCGCCGTGCGCGCCGTCGTCGACGAGGTCCACGGCGCGGACGTGACCGCCCTGGCCGGGCGCCTCGCCGGGCAGCTCGACCCGCGCTCCGGCGACCTCCTGCGCGCCGCCCTGCTCCGCGCCGGGGACGGCGCCCCGGACCGCCTGGTCCTCGTCGTGCACCACCTCGCCATGGACGGCGTGTCCTGGCGCGTCCTGCTCCCCGACCTGTACGCCGCCTGCACGGGCGGCACGCCGGAGCCGACCGGTTCGTCCTGGCGGCGCCACGCCCTGCTCCTCGCCGAACAGGGCGAGTCCGGTGCCCGTCGTGGCGAACTCGACCACTGGCGGGCCGCGTTGGGCTCCGCCACCCGCCTCGGCACCCGGCCGCTGGACCCGGCGAAGGACACCGTCGCGACCGCCCGGCAGTCGGTCACGGTGGCCTCGCCCGAGGCCACCGAGGCGCTGCTGACGACCCTGCCCGCCGTCTACCGCGCCGGGGTCGACGAGGTGCTCCTCGCCGCGCTCGTGCTCGCCCTGCGCGAGGTCGGCCCGTCGGCCGACGCGGTGACGGTGTCGATGGAGGGCCACGGCCGCGAACACCTCGATCTGTCCCGTACGGTCGGCTGGTTCACCAGCGAGTACCCGGTCCGCGTGCCCGCCGCCGACGGCGTCGCGGAGGTGCTGCGCGCGGCCAAGGAGGCCCGGCGCGCCGTCCCCGACAACGGCATCGGCTACGGGGTCCTGCGCCACCTCGACCCGCAGACCGGCGCCGAGCTCTCGGCCGTCCCGCCGCCGGACGTCCTGCTGAACTACCTGGGCCGGTTCACCTCGCCGCCCGGCACCGGCTGGCGCCTGCCGGAACACGATGCCTTCTCGGTGATCGAGCCCGAGGCCAAGGCACTGGAGCAGGTCCTCGCCCTCAACTGCTTCGTCCACGAGGGCGCCGAGCCCCGGCTCGCCGTCGAGTGGACGGCCGCCACCGAGGTGCTCGGCGCCGGCGCCGTGACGGCCCTGCAGAACGCCTGGGCCGCGGCGCTCGACGCGCTGGCCGAGCACGCGCGCCACACCCGCGGTGGACTGACCCCGTCGGACCTGCCGCTGGTCACCCTCGACCAGGCCGCCATCGACGCCATCGAACGCACCGGCCGGATCACCGACGTCCTGCCCGCCACACCCCTGCAGGTCGGGCTCTCCTTCCACACCCTGCTCAGCGACGACCGGGACGCCGACGTCTACGTCGTACAGGCCGTGACCACCCTGGTCGGCGAGCTCGTACCGGACCGGATGGCCGAAGCCGCCCGCGAACTCCTGCGCCGCCACCCCGCCCTGCGCGTGTACCTGGCCACGGCCGGGGACGACGTCGTGCAGGTGATCCCCGCCGACGTCGCCCTCGACTGGCGGCAGGACGACCGGTTCCCCGAGGCCGCCCGCGCCGAGCTGGGCCGCCCCTTCGACCCGGCACGCCCACCGCTGATCCGCTTCCTGCTCTCGCGGGTCGGGCCCGCCGAGCACAAGCTGGTGATCACCAACCACCACGCGCTGCTCGACGGCTGGTCCATGCCCCTGGTCGGCCGCACCCTGCTCGCCCTCTACGCCGAACTCAGCGGCGGCCCCGAAGCGCCCACCGCACCGCCGCTGTCGGAGTACTTCCGGTGGCTGGCGGGCCGCGACCACGACGTGTCGCTCGCCGCCTGGCGGAACGCGCTGGCCGGCGTCGACGACGCGACGCGCCTGGCGCCCGCGAGCGCCGGGACCGGCGTCGAGCGGCCCGGCCGCGAAACCGTCGCCCTCGGCCGCGAGTTCAGCGACCGGCTGCGCACGTTCGCCCGTGAACAGGGCGTCACCCTGACCACCGTCCTGCAGACCGCGTGGGGCCTCCTCCTCGGCAAGCTCACCGGGCGCCGCGACGTCGTGTTCGGCTGCCCCGTCTCCGGGCGGCCCGCCGAGGTCGACGGCGTGGAGTCGATGATCGGCCAGCTCGGCACCACCATCCCGGTCCGCGTCCGGCACACCCAGGACCGGACCGCGGCCGACCTCATGGCACAGGTGCACGCCGAGAGCGTCGCGCTGGCCGAACACCACCACGTGGGCCTGCCCGAGATCCAGCGGGCGGTGGGCGTCGGCGAACTCTTCGACACCATGCTGGTGATGGAGAACTTCCCGCTGTCCAGCCGAAAGCGCACCCCGCTCGCCCCCGACCTCGACCTCGCGGGCGTGGACATCACCGACGCCACGCACTACGCGCTGACCGTCATCGTCATCCCCGACGACGAGATCACCATCGGACTCGGCTACCAGCCGCGCGCCTTCGACCCGAGCACCGTGCGCGACTACGGACGCTGGCTGCGCCACCTCCTCGAGGAGATCGTCGACGACCCGGCACGCCCCGCCCTCGGGCTGTCCGCGCTCGACCCCGAGGAGCGGGCGCGCATGCTGCGCACCGGCACCGGGTCCGTCCCCGCCAGGACCCGCGGCCACTGGCTTGCGGAGTTCGCCGCCTGGGTGGAGCGCAAGCCCGGCGCAGAGGCCCTGGTCTGCCGCGACCGCAGCCTCAGCTACGCCGAACTGGACCGGCGGGCCAACCGCCTCGCCCACGCGCTCATCGCGCGCGGGGTACGGCCCCAGGACCCGGTCGCGGTCCTGCTCGGCCGCGACATCGAGATGACCGTCGCGCTGTTCGGCGTGGCCAAGGCGGGCGCGGTGTACGTGCCGATGGACGCGAGCTACCCGTCCGAGCGCCTCACGTACATGTGCGACGACATCGCACCGGCCGCCGTCGTGACGACCGGCGCCGAACCGCCCGTCGACCGCGACATCCCCGTCCTGCGCCTCGACGACCCCGCCACGCTCGCCGCCGCGCCGGACACCGACCCGGCCGAGGCCCGCGCCGGACTCACCGACGACGCGCTCGCCTACGTCATCTACACCTCCGGCACCACCGGCAGACCCAAGGGCGTCGGGGTGACCCACCGGGGCGTGCCCGACCTGATCGCCCTGCAGGAGGAGGTCGTCGGGGTCACCGAGTACGACCGGTACCTGCACTTCGCGTCGACCAGCTTCGACGTCGCGTTCTGGCAGACCATGGTGCCGCTGCTTTCCGGCGGCACCTCCGTCATCGCCCCCGAGGAGGTGCGCGTACCCGGCGACGAACTCCTCGACTACATCGCCGAGCACCGGGTGACCGGCGTCAACCTGCTGCCGTCGTTCCTGGCCGCCATGCCCGACGACCGCACCGTCGACCCGGACGTGTTCTTCGTCGTCGGCGCCGAGCGGCTCGACCCCGAGCTGGCCGCGCGCTGGGGCCGCGGCCGCCGGGCGCTCTTCAACGCGTACGGGCCGACGGAAGTCACCATCAACTCCGTGACCTGGCACTACGACCCGGACGACGCGGGACCGCTGCCGATCGGCCGCCCCGACCCCAACGTCCGCGCCTACGTCCTGGACGGCGGGCTCCAGCCCACCGGCACCGGCGTCACGGGAGAGCTCTACCTCGGCGGGCCCAGTGTCGCCCGCGGCTACCTCGGCAGGCCGGGCCTGACGGCCGAGCGGTTCGTCGCCGACCCGTTCGCCCCGCCCGGCGAACGGATGTACCGCACCGGCGACCTGGTCCGCTGGCGGCCCGACGGGCAGCTGGTCTTCCTCGGCCGCGTCGACCACCAGGTCAAGGTCCGCGGTTTCCGGGTCGAGCTGGGCGAGATCGAGTCCACGCTGACCCGTCACCCCGACGTACGGGCCTGCGCCGTGATCGTGCGCGAGGGCAGACTCGTCGGCTACGTCATCCCGACCGACGACGCCGACCTGGACACCACACGCGTCCGCGCGTTCCTGGCCGAGGAGCTCCCCGACCACATGGTCCCGACGGTCCTCGTGCCGATCGAGCGGCTGCCGCTGAGCCCCGGCGGCAAGCTCGACCCCACCGCGCTGCCCGCCCCGGAGACGGTGACCACGGCGCGCCGCGAACCCGCCACCGAAGCGGAGACGGTGCTGCTCGGCGTCCTGCGGGACGTCCTCGGCACCGACGCCATCGGCCCCGACGACGACTTCTTCACCATCGGCGGCGACAGCATCGTGTCGCTGCAGGTCGTCTCGCGGGCCCGGCGCCAAGGCCTCGGCCTGACCGCGCGGGACGTCTTCGAGGGCGCGACGGTCGCCGGGATCGCGGCACGCGCCCGCACCCTCGACGCCGGTGAGGCGCCCGCCACCGGCGACGCCCCGCTGACCCCGGTCATGCGGGACCTGCTGCGCCGCGCCGGAACCGCCGCCGACGGCTTCTGCCAGTGGACGGAGATCTGCGTCCCGCCGGGCGGCGACGCGAACACCTGGCACACCGTGCTCGACGCGGTCCTGGCCCGGCACGACGTCCTGCGGGCCCGCCTCACCGACGACGCGCTGCACATCCCGCCGGCCGGCTCCGTGACCGGCGCCGACATCCTGACGCGCATTCCGGCGACGGACGATCCGCGCGCCCTGCTCGACTCCCACGTCGCCGCGGCCTGCGCGGCGATGGACCCGCGCACCGGCCCGCTGCTGCGCGCGCTCTGGCTGGACGCCGGACCCCAGCGGCCGGGCAGGCTCGTCCTGATCGCCCACCACCTGGTCGTCGACGGCGTGTCCTGGCGCATCCTCGTCGACGACCTGGAGCACGCCCACGCGGGCGGCACGCTCACCCGGCACGGCCAGTCGTTCCTCGGCTGGGCGCGCTCGCTGCGCGACGCCGACCGGCGGAGCGAACTGCCGCACTGGCAGCGGATGACGGCCACCCCGGCGCTCGCCGGACGCCCGCTCGACCCCGCCAGGGACACCGTGGCGACGGCACGCCACCACGAGATCCGGTTCGACGCGGGAACGACCCGCGCCCTGATCACCACCCTGCCCGCCGCTCACCGCAGCACGCCGGACGCGGTGCTGCTCACCGCGCTCGCCCGCGCGGTCAAGGCATGGCGGGGCACGCCGGAGGTGCTCGTCGCGCTGGAGAGCCACGGCAGGCCGCGGCACGTCGACCTGTCCCAGACCGTCGGCTGGTTCACCGCCGTCCACCCCGTACGGCTGCACGCCGAGGACGGCGTCGAGGAGGTCAGGGAACGACTGCGCGCCCAGGGCGACGCCCTCGGCCACGGCATCCTCGCCTCGGCGGGCCTCCTCGACCACGTGACGCCGGAGGTCGCCTGGAACTACCTCGGCCAGTTCCCCGGCGCCCCGTCCCGCGAGACGCCGTGGCAGCCCGCCCCGGACGCCGGCCCGCTCGGCTCCGGCGGCACCGACGCGCTGCCCCTGCCGCACGGCCTGATGGTCAACGCCCTCGTGCGCGACGACGCGCTCGGGGTCCGCATCACCTGGCCGTCCGGACTGTTCACCGGGGCCGATGTCGAGGACCTCGCCGAGTGCCTGCGGGCCGCGCTCCTGCACCTCGCTGCCGCACCGGAGATCAGCGCGCTCGACCGCGATCAGCCGATCGCCGGGGTACAGCCGCTCACCCCGCTCCAGGAGGTGATGCTGCGGCACTCGCGCACCGAGCGCCCCGACCCGTACACCGTGCAGTCGACCTTCTCCCTCGCGGGACGGCTCGACACCGAGGCCCTGAACGCGGCGGGCGCCGACCTCGTGGCCCGTCACCCGAACCTGGGGGCCGTCTTCCCCGCCGGCCTGGCGGTGATCCCGAAGTCCCCGAGGCCGGACTTCCGCGTGGTCGACGGGGTCGCCGAGGAGGTCCTCGCGGCCGACCTGGCCGAGTCGTTCGACCTCGCCCGCGGCCCGCTCCTGCGCCTGACCGTGATCCGCGACGGCGCCGACCGCTCTGACCTCGTCATGACCAGCCACCACGTGCTCTCCGACGGCTGGTCGGCCCCGCGTATCCTCACCGAGCTGTTCGACCTCTACACGGCCCGGCTGCGCGGCACGGCGCCGGAACTGCCCGCCCCCGTACCGTTCGACGACTATCTGCGCTGGCGCGCCGAGCACGAGCCCGACCTCGACACCTGGGCCGCCGAGCTGGCCGGACTGCCCGAGGGCGACTACCTGAGCGACGGCGAACCCGGCCCCGCCTGGCAGGAGCCCACGCTCCTCACGTTCGACGCGGAGCTGGTGGCCGACCTCACCCGCCTCGCCGCGGGGCGCGGCCTGACCCGCAACACGCTGGTCCAGGGCGCGTGGTCGGTCCTGCTCGCGCGGCGTTCGGGGCGCACCGACGTGTGCTTCGGCGCCATGGTCGCCTGCCGTCCGCCCGAGCTCACGGGCGTCGAGGAGATCGTCGGTCTGCTCGCCAACACCGTGCCGGTCCGGGCCCGGCTCGACGGCACGCTCGCCGACACCCTCGCCGATCTCCAGTCCCGGCAGCGGGCGTTGGTGGATCACCACCACGTCGCGCTCTCCGACCTGGAACGCCGGACCGGGCGCCGCAGGCTGTTCGACAGCCTGGTGGTGTTCGAGAACTACCCGGTCGACCCGGACCGCCTCCGCGAACCCGCCCCCGGCCTCGAGGTCGTCGGCACCCGCTTCCGCGAGTCCACCCACCACCCGGTGACCCTCACGGTCATGCCGGACGGCGACGGCTGGACCGGCGTGCTCGCGCACCGGGCCGGGGTGGACGTCGACGGGCTCGCCGACGAACTGCTCGGCCTGATGCGCACGTTGGCCAAGCACCTCGACTCCGACGTCCGCGACCTGCTGGAGGACCGATGACCGAGGACGTCGCGCCACCGGCCGAGCGGGTGGACGGACAGCTGCTGCGGATCGCGTTCATCCTGGTGCTCGGCACCTTCATGGCCACGCTCGACGCCACGATCGTCAGTGTCGGGATCGACCGCCTCACCGAGGAGTTCGACGCCTCCGTCGCCGAGATCCAGTGGGTCAGCACCGCCTACCTGCTCGCCGTCGTCGCCGCCGTGCCCGCCTCCGGCTGGCTGGCCGACCGGTTCGGCGGCCGCCGGACCTGGCTCGCCGCCGTGGGAGTGTTCCTGCTCGGCTCGGTCCTCTGCGCGCTCGCCTGGTCGGCGCCGAGCCTGATCGTGTTCCGGGTGATCCAGGGACTCGGCGGCGGACTGCTCCCCGCGACCGGGCAGGCACTCCTCGCCCGCATCGCCGGACGTCACCGCACCGGCCGGGTGATCAGCGTCGTCGCCGTCGTCCCGCTGCTCTCACCGGTGTTCGGGCCGCTGGTCGGCGGTGCGATCCTCGGCATGGCGCCCTGGCCGTGGCTCTTCCTGGTCAACCTGCCGATCGGCGCGATCGCGGTGCTGCTCGCCCGTCGCCACGTACCCGACGTACCGCCGTCGACCCGGCGCACGGCGTTCGATCTGCGGGGAGCCGCACTGCTCTCGCCCGGTCTGGCCGTGCTGGTGTACGGGCTGACCGAGGTCGCCCACGGCCGTACCGTCCCCGCCGCGACCGGCGTGACGGCGGGCCTCGCGATGCTGGCCGGATTTGCGGCGCACGGGCTGCGGACCCGCTCCACCCCGCTGGTCGACCCCCGGCTGTTCGCCCGGCCGCCGTTCGGCGCCGCGGCGCTGGCGCTGCTCGTCCTCGGCGCGTCGGTGTTCGGCACGACGTTCCTGCTGCCGCTGTACTTCCAGACCGGCCGCGGCCTCACGGCGTGGCAGGCCGGGCTGCTGCTCGCACCCCAGGGCCTCGGCGCCGCCGCGGGATCGGTCCTGGTCAACCGCACCATCGACAAGGTGGCCCCACGCACCCTGGTGGTCACGGGGATCGCGCTGATCCTCGCCGGTACGGTCCCGTTCACCCAGCTCGGCCACGCACCCCCGGAAGCGGTGATCATCGCGGCGCTCCTGGTCCGCGGCGTCGGGATGGCCATGATCGGCGCGCCCGTGATGAACATCGTCTACAGCCGCATCGAGCCCGAGCACCTCCCTCGCGCGTCCGGAGCGCTCAACCTGCTGAACACGGTGGGCGGTTCGGTCGGCACCGCCGCCCTCGCCGTGGTCCTGCAGAACCGGCTGGCCGAGCGGGGCACGGACGTCCCGTCGGCGTTCGGCGACACCTTCTGGTGGGTGCTCGGCCTCTGCCTGCTCGCGGCGGCGGGGGCGACGCGGCTGCCCCGTGGTCCGGCGGACGCGAATCCGCCGGACCGCTCTCCGGCCGGCGTCAGACGCGGTCGGCCGCGATGAGGAGGTACTGGAAGGACCCGTCACGGTAGGAGTTGATGAACGCGTCCTCGATCCCCGTCACCAGCGACGACGTCGCCCGCAGCTCCCAGTAGGGCAGCGTGTCGGGGGTGAGGTCGATGACGGCCTGCGGCACGAGGCGGTTGTCGGCCATGGCGCGCAGGTACTCACGGCGCGAGTGGATGTTGCACTCGAAGTGCGCGTTGATCTGCGAGACCCACTTCGAGGGCTGGCCGTACCGCGGGTTCCAGCAGCCGGTGATGGTCACGTAGCGCCCGCCGACCTTGAGGATGCGCGCGTGCTCGGCGAAGAGGTCCTGCAGGTCGACGTACATGCTCGACTCGTTGTTCCAGGAGGCCGCGGCCTGCCCGGTCTCGAAGGGCATGGCGAGCATGTTGCACACGCGGGCGCGGACGTGGTCCTGGATGCGGAGTTCGTGGGCCCGCCCGTTGGCGAAGTCGGCCTGCTTCGCCGAGAGCGTGACGCCCTCGACCTTGCACCCGAAGCGCTGGTGCGCCATCACCATCGAGCCGCCGCGGCCGCAGCCGGCGTCCACCAGGGTGTCGTCCCTGCCGATGTCACCGAGCTGCCCGAGCAAGAAGTCGGCCTGCGCCGACTCCAGCCGGTGCAGCTCGGCGATCAGCTTCTTCTCACTCTCGCTGTCCCCGGCGTCGCCGAGCGCGCTCCTGTCGACCTCACCGATCCCGTAGTGGTGGTGGTAGAGGCCGTCGACGTCGCCGAGACGCAGGTTCACGGGCCGGGCCTCGCCGTCCCAGTAGCGGGCGATGTCCCCCTGGTAGGGCGTCGCCGGACCGGGGAAGCGCAGCGGGGTCGTGGTGGCGGGGGCGGTGAGTTCGGTGCTGGTCACAGATGAATCCATTCTCTTACCAGAAGTCGGGCAGGCTGTAGCGATAGGTGTTGGTCCGGTGCCAGTCGTGGTTGCCGTCGACCCACGTGGCCACGCCCCGCAGGAACCGCTGCACGTCCGGGACGGGACAGGCGGCGGCCAGGGCCGCGGCTTCGGACTCGAAGTCGTGCATGAGGTCGTTGTGGACCTCCACCGACTTCAGATAGGCGTCCCGGTCGGAGAGGCCCTCTCGCTCGGCGATCACGACGGGCAGGTTCAGGTGCCGCCCGGGTGCGTCGAGCTCCTTGGTGTAGGAGTAGAGGTCGTTCACGATGGTCGTCGCGTTGCCCGCGAGCGCGATGACCTTCTGCATGGCGGGCTGTGCGTGCAGGTCCGCCGGCAGTTCGTAGCCACCGACGGTGTCGGTGATGGTGGGGCAGGGGCGGAAGTTGTTGAACTGGCGCATCGCCAGGTACTCCCACACCTCGGGGACGCGGTCCTGCTGGGCCCAGGCGGCTTCGGCGAGGTACCCCATGTGCAGCCGGGCCATGTCGTGCCGGTACCGGTCGGCCTGGGAGGCGCTGGCCAGCTCGCCGAAGTACGCCATGGCGGAGCGGTAGGCACGCCGGGGCGCGTCCGAGTGGAGCGACTTCTCCCACTGCGGCTGGTACTCCCGCGTCGTGTGGAGGGGGTCGAGTGCGGTGTGCGCGAGGAGCAGGCGTTCGCCGAGTCCGTCGGGGGAGCCGCCGTGGTCCTCGCAGTAGCAGTCGTCCACCGCGTTCTCGGCGACCATCAGGCGGGTGGCGATCATCAGGTGGTCGATGGTGGGGGCGTCGGGATGGCAGCCGACCATGTAGCGCCCCACGGAGAAGCCGTCGAACTCCTCCTCCCAGTCGTCCGGGTACAGGCTGACCTCGTCCAGCGCCCAGGACTTGATCCTGCGGCTGACCTCCGCGACCCGCACCGGGTCGGGTTCCGGCACCGGGTGGTGGTAGAGGCCGGGGATCGGCGTCCCCTCCCCCGAAGCGGGGACCGGTGCGGACGTCGGCTCCGCGAGCGCGGGCGGCTCCTGGCGCGGGATCAGCCGCAGGCCCGCCGTGCCCAGGCCGGTGGGGCCCCGCAGGACCTGTGGCAGTTCGGCGTCCGGTGCCGGCGGCACGTCCGCCGGGGCCTCGGTCACCGGCGTGTCGGCCACGGGCAGGGCGCCGAGGGAAGGCGGGCCGGGCAACGACAGCGGGGGCGGGTCGGGTGCGGCGGTCGTGCGGGGCGGGCCGCCGGTCGCGGCCGTGATGTCGCAGGCGCGGGCTGCGGCGTCCGCGAGGACGTGCGCCGCGAAGTCGGCGGCGGCCTCCGGCAGGCCCGACTGCGGAGGTGTCGGCTCAGGCGCGGGCATCGATGGCTCCTTGCTGGGGTGGGCGGCTGGTCCCGAGGCCTGCCGGGCGGACGCGAGGGCCCCGGCGGACCGGGACGCCGTCGCGACCTGCCGGACAGGCCCGGCCGCTAGCTGGGCCAGTGGGCGATCTGCACGTTCTCCAGCACGCCGACCGCGTCCGGCACGAGGATGGCGGCGGAGTAGTAGGTGCTGACGAGGTAGGAGGTGATCGCCTGCTCGTTGAGGCCCATGAAGCGGACCGACAGGCCGGGTTCGTACTCCTCGGGGAGGCCGGTCTGGTGCAGACCGATGACGCCCTGGTTCTCCTCGCCCGTACGCATGCAGAGGATCGAGCTGGTCTTCTCCTTGGTGATGGGGATCTTGTTGCAGGGCAGGATCGGTACGCCCCGCCAGGCCGGGACCTGCTGACCGCCGAGGTCGACGTGGTCCGGATAGAGCCCGCGCGCGTTGAACTCGCGCCCGATGGCCGCGATCGTCCGGGGGTGCGCCAGGAAGAACTTGGATCCGCGGCGGCGGCAGAGCAGTTCGTCCAGGTCGTCGGGGGACGGCGGCCCCGCGTGCGTCTGGAAGCGCTGCTTGAAGTCGGCGTTGTGCAGGAGGCCGAACTCCCGGTTGTTTACCAGCTCGTGCTCCTGGCGCTCACGCAACGCTTCGATGGTGAGCCGGAGTTGCTCCTTGGTCTGGTTCATCGGCCCGTTGTAGAGGTCGGCGACCCTCGTGTGGATCCGCAGGATGGTCTGCGCGACCGAGAGTTCGTACTCGCGCGGCTTCTCCTCGTAGTCGACGAAGGCTCCGGGCAGCTCCTGCTCGCCGGTGTGGCCGGCCGACATCGCGATCTCCGCCTCGCCGCGGTGGTTCTGCCGGCGGTCGGAGCGGGACTTGTACTCCTCGATGTGGTCGCGCAGGTTCGGGGCCGAGGACAACACGGACGCGAAGTCGGCGCGGGACAGCGTGAGGAGGGTGCCGGGCGTCTCGGCGGTCGCGGTCTGCTCCCACTGGGCGTCCTCGTCCAGCAGGGCGTCGTCCCCGAAGCGGTCACCGTCCGCGAGTACGTCCAGGGTGACCTCGTCGCCGTAACTGCCCACCGAGTGCTGGCTGACGCGCCCGTGCGCGATCAGGTGCAGCCGGTCCGCGGGTGCGCCGCGCTCGACCAGCGTCTCGCCGGCCCGGAAGTCGCGCTGGACGCACCGGTCGGCGAGGGCGGTGAGCACGTCGACGTCGTCGAAGCCCTGCAGCGGGGCCAGTTCACCGAGTTCGCGCGGGATCACCCGGACGTCGGCGCCGTCCTGGACGAACTCCACGCGCCCGTCGCCGACGGTGAAGGTCAGCCGGCGGTTCACCCGGTAGACACCGCCCTTGGTCTCCACCCAGGGGAGCATCCGCAGCAGCCAGCGGGAGGTGATCTCCTGCATCTGCGGGGCGGACTTGGTCGTGGAGGCGAGATTGCGGGCGGCCGTGGTGCCCAGGCTCTTCTGCTGGGGCGGTACCGACGGAGCTTCCTGTGTCGAGTCAACGGTCATCTGGAGAGCTCTCCTTGGTCAGGGCAGGGACGCGCCGATAAGGGCGCCATCGGGCAAGCGTGAGGAAAGGGGGCAGAGGAACGGGAATCCGTCCAGATCCAGAGGAACACTAAGGGTCACGCCACCGCCCGGACCAAGGAAAGAGGGGGACATTAACTCGATACGATGATCGAGCCCGCACGATGTTTGCCCGGGTACCGGCGGGATTCAGCCCCGATTTCCGGGGCGCCGGGACGGGTGCAGGACCGGGCCGTGACGCCCGCACGCAGCGCATGCCCGTCGCATGTGCCGCTGTCGATCTCACCGCCCGCCGTCCGAATCGCGACAGTGCGCGGCCCGGTCGGGGCATGCCTGCGGTCACACTGCGCTCATCCGCCGTCCGGGGTGAAGTAGCGACGCGGTGTGCCGAGTTGAGAGGAACGACCGGTCATGGCGGACAATCAGCAGGACGTGTCGCCCGGTACCCGCTGGGAGCGGGCCGTCGTCGTCGGCGGCGGATATGCGGGGCTCGTGACCGCACGGGTCCTGGCCGATCACTTCGCCGACGTCCTCGTCCTGGAGCACGACCCGGTGGGGCCCGACACCGGGGTGCACCCCCACGTGCCGCAGGGCTACCACGCGCACGCGCTGCTCGCCCGGGGCGGTGAGGTGCTCGAGGGCCTCTTTCCGGGGCTGCGGGCCGAACTCGCCGCGCTGGGCGCGCCCGTCTTCGACTACGGGGAGCGGATCAGTTTCCTGCTGCCGACCGGCTACGCCCCGCCCGACCCGGTCGGCGTCCCCGTCCAGACCTTCACCCGCGACGAACTCGAACGGCGCCTGCGGCAGCGGGTGTCGAAGCTCCCGGCGGTCCGGCTGCTCGCGGCGACCCGCTGCGAGACGGTGACGGCGAGCGCCCCCGGCCGCCTCGACCGGGTCCGCTACCGCGCCCACGCATCCGGCGAGTCCGCGGAGGTCACCGCCGACCTCGTCGTCGACGCCTCGGGCCGCGCCACGGCCGTCGACCGGTGGCTCGCCGACGCGCGGCTTCCGGTGTCCGCCAAGACCGTCGTCAAGGCGAAGATCACCTACACCTCCGCCTGTTACGAACGTCCCGACGGGGACCGGCAGGAGTTCGACGTGGCGTACCAGATGGCCTTCGCGCCCGACGTGCCGCGCGGCGGGGTGGTGCTCGCCGTGGAGCACCACCGCTGGATGTGCTCGCTGCTCGGCGTCGACCGGCACGTGCCGCCGACCGACGACGAGGGCTACCTCGACTTCGCCCACACGCTCGGCAACCCCCGCCTCGCCGAGCAGATCAAGCGCGGCACCCGGCAGGGCGAGATCCACCGCTACACCAACCCCGGCAACGAGTGGCGCCTGCACCACAAGAACGCCCGCTGGCCCGAACGTCTGGTCGCCGTCGGCGACTCGCTCTGCGTGTTCAACCCCGTGTACGGGCAAGGGCTCACGGTCGCCGCCCTCGAGGCGGAACTGCTCGGCCGCCTGCTGCGCCGCCGCCGGGCCGAGGCGGCGGGGCTCGACGGCCTCAGCCGTGCCTACCAGCGTGCCGCGGCCCGGGTGATCCAGGTCCCGTGGACGCTGGCCACCAGCTCGGACCTCATGTGGACGCCCACCGGTCAGCCGCTGCCCGCGCGCTTCGCCCACTGGTACAACCAGCACGTGTTCGCGCTCGCCGTGCACGACGCGGACATCTGGGCCCGGTTCGTGCGCGTGCTGAACATGACGGCTCCGCCCTCGCTGCTGTTCCGTCCCGCGGTGCTCGGCAAAGTGGTGCGGCGGGCGCTCGGGCGCCGGTCCGGCTGAGCCGGGGCCGGTCCCGTCACCGCACCCCGTGCGGCCGGAACTGGATGCTGACGCGGCCCCCTGCGGCACGGGCCGACTTGGGGATCGCGTGTTCCCAGGTCCGCTGGCAGGAGCCGCCCATCACGATCAGATCGCCGTGCCCGAGCGGGCGCCGGACGGTCCCGCCACCGCCGTGGCGCGGCCGGAGCAGCAGATCGCGGGGTGCTCCCACGGAGAGGATGGCGACCATCGTGTTCTCGCGGGCGCCCCGGCCGATGCGGTCGCCGTGCCAGGCGACGCTGTCGCGCCCGTCGCGGTAGTGGCACAGGCCCGCCGTCGTGAAGGGTTCACCGAGCTCGTCGGCGTAGTGCGCGGAGAGGGCGCGGCGCGCCTCGTCGAGAACGGCGTGGGGGAGTGGTTCACCGGCGCCGTAGAACGCGAGCAGGCGCGGCACGTCCACCACCCTTTCGTACATCTGCCGGCGTTCGGCCTTCCAGGGGACTTCCCTGGCCAGTTGTTCGAACAGCAGGTCGGCGCCCTGCAGCCAGCCCGGCAGGAGGTCGATCCATGCCCCGTCCCCGAGGACGGTCCTGCGGATCGCGGTGAGCGGGCCGAGGCGTACGTCGTCGGCCTGGTCGAAGAGCGAGCCCTGGAGCTGGTGCGTGGACATGGAGTCAGTGTACGCGCGAATCGAACACGTGCACTAATTCGAATGCGGCGGTACGGGTCAGCACGCGAAAGCGCCCGCCCGGAGGCGACGGCGGAGAGAAGTCTCCGGGCCGTCGGCACCGGGCGGGCGCCGCTCGATACGACCGGTCGGGTCAGTGGGCCCGCTTCCCCGTGAACAGGCGGTAGAGGAACAGAACGATCACGGAACCGACGATGGCGGCGATCCACGTCGACAGGTGGAAGAACCCGTTGATCGAGTGGACGCCGAAGATCACCTTGCCCAGCCAACCGCCGAGCAGCCCGCCCACGATGCCGATGAGCATCGTCACCAGGCAGCCTCCCGGGTCCTTGCCCGGGGTGAGGGCCTTGGCGATGGCGCCCGCGATGAGGCCGATCAGGATCCAGGCGATGATGCCCACGAGAACGTTCCTTTCCCTTGTGTGCACGACGGCATGGGAGCTGCCGTCCGACTCAATGACGGATGTCCCGCCCTGGGCGTCTCACACAGGACCAAGGTCACGGGACGAGGGACGAAAGTCGGTTTTCGGCGGAACCGCCGGTGAGGCGGGCCCCGTAGTCACATGGTCACCCGAACCGTCCGGCCGCGCGCGTCGGGCGGCGGACGCTTATGGTGGCCGAGCGGCATACCGGAGACATCCATGACGTCAGCCAAGAAGCCACCCCTCGATCTGGAACAGTGCCTGCTCCTGACCGGCGTGGGCTGCTTCGACTGGGATCTGCGGAGCGGGGACCTCAGCCTCGGAGCGGGCGCGCTCGCGCTGCTCGACCTGCGCCCCGGCGAGTTCGACGGGCAGGTCGGCTCGCTGCAAGGACGGCTGCCCCCCGAGGAGGCCGCCCGCATCAACTCCGCCGTCACGGAAGCCATCGCCACGGGCGCCGACTCCTACGGCGTGTACTTCCGGGTCCGCAGACGCGACGGCTCCCTGCGCCTCGGCCACGCCCGCGGCCGCGTCCTGCGCGACGACGACGGCCGGGCCGAGCGCGTGGTCGGAATCCTGCGGTCGGCCGCGAACGACGGCACGGAACTCGCGGCCACCGACCCCAGGGAGGAGCGCCGCCAGGGCATCGCCCTGATGGTGCAGGGCACCACGGAGGCCCTCTCGCGGGCCGTCACCGTCGACGACGTCGTGGCCGTGCTGTCCGGCGCGAGCGGCCTGGACCGGTTCGCCGCCGACGGCCTCGTCCTCGGACTCGTCGAGGGGGAGAACCTGAAGCTGATCGCCCTGGTGGGCCAGTCGATGCAGGCTCTCGACGAACTCAAGCTCTACAAGGTCGACGAATCGCTGCCGCTCGCCGAGGCCGTGATGACCCGCCAGCCCCGCTTCGTGGGCTCACTGCCCGGCCTCGCCCGGCGCTTCACCCGCCTGCGGCCCTACATCGAGAGCATGAAGCTGGACTCGGCGGCGTTCCTGCCCCTGGTCGCGCAGGACCGCGCCATCGGCGGGCTCGCCCTCTTCTACCGCGGCCGCAGGGAGTTCAGCGAGGCGGACCGCAATCTGTGCATCGGCCTCTCCGGCATCGTCGCCCAGTCGCTGCAGCGCGCCATGCTGTTCGACGAGGAACGCGACCTCGCCAAGAGCCTGCAGGCCACGATGTTGCCGCGCGGGATCCCACATGTCGCGGACACCGAACTCGCCGTGCGCTACCACGCGGCCTGGGGCGGCCGGGAGGTCGGCGGCGATTTCTACGACGTGATCTCCCTGCCCCGCGGGCGCATCGGCGTGGTCGTCGGTGACGTGCAGGGACACGACACCCACGCCGCGGCCATCATGGGGCAGTTGCGGATCGCCCTGCGGGCCTTCGCCGGTGAGGGGCACCCGCCCGCGACCGTGCTCTCCCGGACCTCCCGCTTCCTGGCCGAGCTCGACACCGAGCGCTTCGCCACCTGCACCTACGCCCAGTTCGACCCGGCCACGGGCGTCGTGCGCGCGGTCCGGGCCGGCCATCTGCCGCCCCTCGTGCGCCACGTGGACGGCAGGGTGGGCGTGCCCCGGGTGCGCGGCGGGCTGCCGTTGGGTCTTGCCACGGAGTTCGGCATGGAGGACTACCCCGAGGTGCGGCTCGACCTCGTGCCCGGCGAGACCATGGTGCTGTGCACGGACGGCCTCGTGGAGGACGCCGGACTCGACCTCGACACGGGGATGCGGAACCTCGCCGAGGTGCTGGGCGAGGGGCCGGAGGCGGCGGAGGACCTGGCGGACCACCTCTCGCGGGCGCTCTGGGAGAGGTGGGGAACCGGTGACGACGTGGCGCTCCTGGTGCTGCGCCGCCGCCCCGACCCCGGCACCCTCCAGGAACCGCGCATCCACCGCTACGTCCACCAGGCCGACCCCGAAGGGCTCGCCGACGCACGGGCGGCGCTGCGGGAACACCTCGCGGCCTGGGGGGTGGGCGAGGTCGCCGACGACGTCGAGGTGGCGGCGGGCGAACTCCTCGTCAACGCGTTGGTTCACACCGAGGGAGGCGCGATCCTCACGCTGGAGGTGCTCAGCGGCCCGCCGCGCCGGGTCCGCCTCTGGGTGAAGGACCGCTCCAGCGACCGCCCCCGCAAGAGGACACCGGGCGAGACCGCCACGTCCGGCCGCGGGATGCTCCTGGTGGAGGCGGTGGCCACCGGGTGGGGCGTCGAACCCCGGGGCGAGGGCAAGGCCGTCTGGTGCGACTTCGACGTGCCGGAGAGGTGACGCGGGGAGCTGGCGCGGGGAGCTGACGTACCGCAGAAGCGGCGTACCGCAGAAGCGGCGTACCGCAGAACCGGCGTTCCGCAGAACCGGCCGACGGCCGCCACCCCGGAGGGCGGCGGCCGTCGGTCAGGGGGCCGTGCGCGGTGTCAGGCCTTGTCCTGCATGCTGCTCCGCGCGGGATTGGCCTGCTGGGCGGCCTTGGGGTCCTTCTCGCTCGCCTTGGCGCGCACGCCCTGCTCGATGCGCTCACCGATGGACTTGTCGATCTTCGACCAGTACTCGAAGGCGCGGGCGAGCACGGGCTCGGTCACGCCGTTGAGGAGGTGGCCGACCACGTTGTCCACGAGGCGGTCCCGCTCGGCGTCGTTGAGGACCTCGCGCACCATCGTGCCCGGCTGCCCCCAGTCGTCGTCCTCGGCGTGGTCGACGTAGGCGGCGCGGGTGATGTCGCCGTCCGCGTGCCAGCTCGGCGGGGCGTAGCGGCTCGGGTCGGCTGCCGGGCCGCCCTTGGAGTTCGGTGCGTAGACCGGGTCCTGGCGCTTGTGGATGGCCATCGCCCCGTCCTTGGAGTACGTGTGGACGGGCACGATGGGGGCGTTGACCGGCAGCTGCTGGTAGTTGCCGCCGATCCGGTAGCGGTGCGAGTCGGCGTAGGAGAACAGCCGCGCGAGCAGCATGCGGTCGGGGCTCGGCCCGATGCCCGGGACCAGGTTGTTCGGCTGGAACGCCGCCTGCTCGATCTCGGCGTGGTTGTCCGTGGGGTTGCGGTCCAGCGTCATGCGGCCGACCTCGATCAGCGGGTAGTCGCCGTGCGGCCACACCTTGGTCAGGTCGAACGGGTTGAAGCGGTACGTCGCCGCGTCCTCGTACGGCATGATCTGCACGTACAGCGTCCAGCTGGGGTAGTCCCCGTCCCGGATGTGCTCGAAGAGGTCACGGGTGTGGTAATCCGTGTCGGCGGCGGCCATCTGGTCGCCCTCGTGCTGTGTGAAGTTCTCGACGCCCTGGTCGGTCTTGAAGTGGTACTTCACCCAGCAGCGCTTGCCCTCCGCGTTGATCCACATGTACGTGTGCGAGGTGTAGCCGTTCATGTGGCGCCAGGTGCGCGGGATGCCGCGGTCGCCCATCAGCCAGGTGACCTGGTGGGCCGACTCGGGGGAGAGGGTCCAGAAGTCCCACTGCATGTCGTGGTCGCGGAGGTTGTTGTCCGCCCGGCGTTTCTGGGACCTGATGAAGTGCTGGAACTTCATCGGGTCCTTCACGAAGAAGACCGGGGTGTTGTTCCCGACCATGTCGTAGTTGCCCTCGGTGGTGTAGAACTTCACCGCGAACCCGCGCGGGTCGCGCCAGGTGTCCGGGCTTCCGCGCTCGCCCGCGACGGTGGAGAAGCGGGCCACGAGGTCGGTCCGGGTGCCCGGCTGGAAGACCGCGGCCTTGGTGTACGCGCTGACGTCCGCGGTGACCTCGAAGTGGCCGAAGGCGCCGCTGCCCTTGGCGTGCGGCTGCCGTTCGGGGATCCGCTCCCGGTTGAACTGCGCCATCTGTTCGATCAGATAGGAGTCCTGGAGGAGGATCGGGCCACCGGCGCCAACGGTGAGCGAGTGTTCGTCGCTCTCCACCGGAACGCCGGCATCGGTGGTGGTGACCTTACCTGTGGCGTCGTTCATGGGCTGCGTATGCCTTTCCTGCGGCGATGTCTGGCGTTGGCGTCAAGTCCATATTGCGGCTTTTGCGGCGGTGCGGCGATTCGCCGACACGGGCGGATCCCGCCGGACAGCCCTCGGGTGCCCGGCTTCTCGCCGCCAATACCTGGAGCGCACATCTGTTTCCTGCACGCCCTGGGGAGCGACCGGTCAGTGACCGCCGGGGCTGGTGAGGTTCTCGCGGATCTTGGCGATGGCGAAGCCCCAGCCCTGCTGCACGGTCGGCTTGGCCGGCACGGCGATCTCCTCGGGGTTGGTGAGGACGTCCAGGAGGACGGGGCCCGGCGTGGCGAAGGCCCGGGTGACCGCCTCCGCGAGGTCCTCGGCCCGGCTCACCCGGATGCCGGTGATGCCGAGGGCCCCGGCGACGGCGGCGAAGTCCGGGTTGTCGAGCTCGGTGCCGAATTCCGGCAGGCCCGCCTCCTCCTGCTCCAGCTTCACCATCCCGAGCCGCTGGTTGTCGAAGACGACGAGCTTGACCGGCAACTGACGGCTGCGGATGGTCATGAGGTCGCCGAGGAGCATGCCGAGACCGCCGTCGCCGCAGAAGGCGACGACCTGCCGGTCGGGGTCGAGGAGCTGGGCGCCGATCGCCTGCGGCATCGCGTTGGCCATCGAGCCGAGGTTGTACGAACCGAGCAGGCGCCGGGAGCCGCGCATCTCGACGAAGCGCGAGAGCCACACGGTGGCCATGCCGGTGTCCGAGGTGAACACGGCGTCGTCCGCAGCCGCGGCGTCCACCGCGGCGGCCAGCGCCTCCGGACGCACCAGGTGGTCCCGGTTGTCGAAGGCGGACCGCACCTTGCCGATGAGGCCACGGTCGTGCCCCGGGGCGGCGAGCCGCTGCTGCCCCTCCTGCCACTTGGTGAACTTCTCGCGCGCTCCGTCCAGGTGACCGCGGTCCGTGCGCTGCTCGAGCCGCTGCAGAAGACCCCGCACGGTGGGGCCGACATCGGCGGCCAGGGCCACGTCCACCGGCACGCGTCGGCCGATGTGCTCCGCGACCCGGTCGACCTGGACGACCTTCTTGCCCTGCGGATACCACTCCCGGTACGGGAAGTCGGTGCCGAGCAGCAGCAGGGTGTCGGCGTGGTCCATCGCGTGGGCGGCGGCCGGATTGCCGATCAGGCCCGTCTGGCCGACCTGGTACGGGTTGTCGCCCTCGAAGCCCTCCTTCGCCTTCAGGGTGATCACCATGGGCGAGGCAAGGCGTTCCGCGAGGGCGAGCACGTCCTCGCGGGAGCCGCGCGCTCCCCGGCCGACCAGCATGGTGACCTTGCCACCGTCGGCGAGGGCGGCGGCCGCGGCGTCGAGCACCGGGTCGTCGGGCCGGTTGGCAGACTCCGCCACGGAGAGCCGGGTCGGACGGTCGTTCGGCAGCTCCTTGTCGCCGACGTCGCCGGGGACCGTCAGTACGGCCACACCGCGGCGCCCGATCGCGCTGCGCACGGCGATCTCCAGGAGACCGGGCAGCTGCTCCGGAGAGGTGACGGTGGCGCGGAAGACGGCGACGTCGCGGAAGAGCAGGTCGTTGTCGACCTCCTGGAAGTAGTCGGTGCCCACCTCCCCGAGTGGCACCTGACCGGCGATGGCGAGCACCGGGGTGCCGCTCTTGGCCGCGTCGTACAGGCCGTTGAGCAGGTGCACGGAGCCGGGCCCGACGGTGCCCATGCAGACCCCGAGGGTGTCGGTGAGCTGCGACTGCGCGCCCGCGGCGAAGGCCGCGGCCTCCTCGTGCCGACAGCCCACCCACTCGACGGAACCGCTCTCACGGATGGCGTCGGTGAAGGGGTTGAGAGCGTCTCCCACCACGCCGAAGACATGGCGCACCCCGAGTTCTTCCAGGGCGTCGGTGACGACACGGGCAACAGTGCGTGACATGGGTGTTCCTCTCACAGATCACAGATCGGGGTCGAACGGGCGGCGGCCGCGCGCGGGCGGGCCGTCAGGGAGCGAAGGAGTCGGGGTCGGCCGCCCGCCAGTCGGCGGCCCAGCCCGCGGGCCCCCCGGCGAGCAGCTCGCCGGGGGAGAGCCACTCGTACAGCTCGGCATACGAGCGGAACCGGCCGTGGTCCTCGCGGCGGCGCAGCAGACGGGGGCCGAGCTCGGAGGGCTCGCGCACGCCCATGGCGGCCATGATGCGCAGCGCGCTCTGGACGGTGGCCTGCTGGTAGCGCGTGACGCGCGCGGACTTGTCCACCACGTCGAGGGCGCGGGCCCGGTGCGGGTCCTGGGTGGTGACACCGGTCGGGCAGCGGTTGGTGTGACAGCGCTGGGCCTGGATGCAGCCGACGGCGAACATCATGGCGCGGGCCGCGTTGGTGTAGTCGGCGCCCATCGCGAGCCGCTTGACGATGTCGGAACCCGTCGCCACCTTGCCGCTCGCGCCGACGCGGATACGCTCCCGCAGCCCCGCCCCCGTCAGCGCGCCGTGCACGGCGATCAGGCCCTCGGTGAGGGGCATGCCGAGGTGGTCGGCGAACTCCAGAGGGGCCGCGCCCGTACCGCCCTCCGCACCGTCCACGACGATGAAGTCGGGTGTGATCCCCTCCGCCACCATGGCCTTGCACACGGCGAGGAACTGCGTCCGGGACCCCGGGCACAGCTTGAAGCCCACCGGTTTGCCGCCGGTCAGTTCCCGCATCCGGGCGAGGAACAGGACCAGTTCGCGCGGGGTGGAGAACACGCGGTGGTACGGGGGAGAGACGACGGTCTCCCCCTCCGGCACGCCGCGTACGGAGGCGATCTCGGCGTTGACCTTGCTGCCGGGCAGGACGCCGCCGATCCCCGGCTTCGCGCCCTGCGACAGCTTGAGCGACACGCAGCGGACGGCGGGGTGGGCGGCCTTCTCGGCGAACTTCTTCTCGTCGAAGCCGCCGTCGCGGGTGCGGCACCCGAAGTAGCCGGTGCCGATCTCCCAGACGAGGTCGCCGCCGGGGCGCAGGTGGTACTCGGAGAGGCCGCCCTCGCCGGTGTCGTGGGCGAAGCCGCCGCGCGCCGCCCCCGTGTTCAGGGCCAGGATCGCGTTGGCGGAGAGCGAGCCGAAGCTCATCGCCGACACATTGAGGAGCGCCATGTCGTACGGCTCGGCGCAGTCGGGCCCGCCGATCCGGACGCGGGGCGCCTCCTCGGGCACCTGCACCGGCGCCATGGACGGCACGAGCAGCTCGTAGCCGCGCTGGTCCATGTCGCGCTCGCTGCCGAACGGCTCCTCGGCGGAGACGCCCTTGGCCCGCTCGTAGACGATGCTGCGGGTGTCGCGGTCGAACGGCCTGCCGTCGTAGTTGCGCTCCACGAAGTACTGCTGCAGCTCCGGTCGCAGCGCCTCCATGAGGAAGCGCAGATGGCCCAGGACGGGGTAGTTCCGCAGCACCGAGTGCCGCCGCTGGACGAGGTCGTACAGACCGGTCAGCGCCACGGCGAGGAAGGGTGCGGCGGCGAACCACCACCACGGGGAGACCAGCAGCGCCAGGAGCACGCCTCCTGCCGCGCAGGCCGTCAGCAGGGCCACCATTGCGAAACGCGTCATGATCCTCATTTGACCCGAATTCGGCACGTCACACGTGCCCCGGTCGACCTGTCGTTACGCCGTCCGGTCGTCGGCCCGCTCCAGGCACGCGTCCACGATCTTCCGGTCGAGAGCGGCCCGCACGAGCGCGGCGGCCAGCACGCTGGGCCGTTCGTCGGTCAGCCGCAGCAGTTCGGACGCGGTCCGCGGCAGACCGAGCCGCTCCGCCCCCTGCAGCACCTTGGCGTCGAGGCGCGGCCGGTATTCGGGCCAGACGTCCTGCACCTCGCGCAGGAAGATGTCCACGCCGGTGGGGCCGAGCCCCGGCACCCGCCGCAGCACCCGTTCCAGGGCGGCCTCGTCACCGTCGGCCTCCTCCCGGACCCGGCGCAGGTCGCCGTGCCACTCCTCGGTCACCAGGCGGGCGCCGTCGCCGAGCTGGGTCGCGGTGCGTTCGTCGTAGCGCCGGTAGCCGCCGCGTCCCAGGGCGTCGACGCGCTGCTGCCAGGTGGCGTCGGCCATCTGCCGGGGCCCGCGCAGCCCGGCGTCGTACAGGGCGCGGGCGCTCGCCACCGCGACGGAGGCCCGGATGCGGGCGCTGAGCAGGGAGGAGAGGACGAGGGTGCGGTAGAGCGGCTGGGGGGTGTCGGTCAGCCGGATGCCCGCCTCGGCGGCGTACGTCTGTCCCGAGGTCCTGAGCAGTTCTCGCAGCACGGCCTGTCGGTCGGTCATGGCGCCACCCCCTGGGCATCGTCGCGGCGGTACCGGGTCCCTGTACCCACCGATGACCACTCGACTACGACGGAGTGCGCACCGGTGGCCGCGACAGCACGAGCAGGCTGTGCGGCGCCAGGGTGACCTCGCCGGCGGCCTTGTGTTCCGTCTCGTCCGAGAGGCCCCGCGGGTCCGTGGTGTCGAGCCGGGTCTCCCAGCGCTCGCCGTACGTGGCGTCCGGCAGCCGGAAGAGGACCGGGTCCCCGCAGCTGTTCAGCAGGAGCAGGAAGGAGTCGTCCACCACGGGCCTGCCGTGGGCGTCGGGCTCCGCGATGGCGTCGCCGTTGAGGAAGACGCCGACGGCGTGGGCGTCGGGGCGCTGCCAGTCCTCGTCCGTCATCTCGTGGGCGTCGGGCCGCAACCACACCAGGTCGGGCAGCGGCGGGCAGTCGTGGGCCGGGGTCTCGCCGCGGAAGAAGCGGCGTCGGCGCAACACCGGGTGCGCGGCGCGCAGTTCGATGGCGCGCCGGGTGAAGTCGATGAGTTCGCGCTGGTCGTCGTCGAGGTCCCAGTCGATCCAGGAGATCTCGTTGTCCTGGCAGTAGGCGTTGTTGTTGCCCTGCTGCGTGCGGCCCAGTTCGTCGCCGTGCGCGAGCATCGGGATGCCCTGCGAGACCATGAGGGTGGCGAGGAAGTTGCGCTGCTGGCGCGCCCGCAGCTCCAGGATCCGGCCGTCCGAAGTGGGGCCCTCCGCCCCGCAGTTCCAGGAGCGGTTGGCGTTGTCGCCGTCCTGGTTGCCTTCCGCATTGGCCTCGTTGTGCTTGTCGTTGTACGAGACCAGGTCGCGCAGGGTGAAGCCGTCGTGGGCGGTGACGAAGTTGACGCTGGCCCGGGGGCGGCGGCGGTCGTGCTGGTAGAGGTCGGAAGAGCCGGTGAGGCGGGAGGCGAACTCGGCGAGCGTGTGCTCCCCGCTGCGCCAGAAGTCCCGTACCGCGTCCCGGTACTTGCCGTTCCACTCCGACCACAGGGGCGGGAAGTTGCCGACCTGGTAGCCCCCGTCCCCGACGTCCCAGGGTTCGGCGATGAGCTTGACGCGGCTGACCACCGGATCCTGCTGGACCAGGTCGAAGAAGGCCGAGAGCCGGTCCACGTCGTGGAACTGGCGCGCGAGCGTGGCCGCGAGGTCGAACCGGAAGCCGTCGACGTGCATCTCCGTCACCCAGTACCGCAGCGAGTCCATCACCAGCTGCAGGACGTTGGGGTGCCGCATCAGCAGGCTGTTGCCCGTACCGGTGGTGTCGAAGTAGTGGGCCGGATCGCCTTCCGGCAGGCGGTAGTACGAGGCGTTGTCGATGCCGCGGAAGGCGAGCGTGGGGCCGTTCTCGTTGCCCTCGGCCGTGTGGTTGTAGACCACGTCGAGGATCACTTCGAGGCCGGCCGCGTGCAGCGCCTTCACCATCGACTTGAACTCCGTGACCTGCTCGCCCCGGGTGCCGTGCGCCGCGTAGCCGTTGTGCGGGGCGAAGAAGCCGATGGAGGCGTACCCCCAGTAGTTCGACAGACCGCGGTCGTGCAGGAAGCCGTCCTGCACGTACTGGTGCACGGGCATCAGCTCGACGGCGGTCACGCCCAGGGACGTCAGGTGCTCGATGACCGCGTCGCTCGCGAGGCCCGCGTACGTGCCCCGCAGCTCCGGGGGCACGCCGGGGTGCCTGCGCGTCAGGCCGCGTACGTGCGCCTCGTAGACGACCGTCTCGGCGTACGGCCTGCGGGGCGGCCGGTCGTCGCCCCAGGTGAAGGCCGGGTCGACGACCACCGAGAGAGGGGTGTGCCCGGCGCTGTCGGCCGGTTCGGGCCCCTCCGCCGCGCGTTCGTACAGCGCGGCGTCGTTGTCGATCTGCCCCTCGACGGCTCTGGCGTAGGGGTCGAGGAGCAGTTTGGCGGGGTTGCACCGGTGACCCGCGGCGGGGTCCCAGGGGCCGTGCACGCGGTAGCCGTACCGCTGCCCGGGGCCGACGCCGGGCAGGTAGCAGTGCCAGACGAAGCCGTCGACCTCGGACAGGGTGACGTCGTCGTGTGTGCCGTCGTCGTGCAGCAGGACGAGGACGACGCGTTCGGCCACCTCGCTGAACAGGGCGAAGTTCGTGCCGTCGCCGTCGTACGTGGCGCCCAGGGGGAAAGGGGATCCGGTCCAGGTGCGCACACGACTGCCTTCCTTACGGGTGGGCCGAGTCACGTCTCAGGTGAACCCGCCAGGACTGCCATGCTCTCCTCCCGCGGCACCTCCAGCGACTCGGG
The DNA here is from genome assembly GCF_055609205.1 of Streptomyces sp. NPDC036815. Lineage (NCBI taxonomy): Bacteria > Bacillati > Actinomycetota > Actinomycetes > Kitasatosporales > Streptomycetaceae > Streptomyces > Streptomyces sp. NPDC036815. Next base: position 456,081 of record NZ_JBVJPW010000004.1, read on the forward strand.
GACGCAGGGCACGGGCGGGACGGGGGCCAGCGGGACGTGGTCGGGCGTCCGGTCGCGGCACGCGAACCAGATGATCTTTCCGACGGCCGCAGGACAGCTGCCCCAGCCGTCGCTCAGCGCGGCGATCTGGGCCAGCGGGCCCTGCGGCGCGTAGTGCGGGACGGGCAGGTCACGGTCCTTGTCCGAGACGGCGGTGATGAGGTGGTGCCCCGTCCACCACATCTCGATGGCCGTCTCCTTGTCCGTGCCGTGCTCCTCGACGGCCCGGAGGAGCACCCGGGTGCAGTGACAGACGGGTTCGACGAGGTAGTGCAGGCCCCAGTGCCGCAGATGCGCGGCCAGGATGCGACCGACCTGATCGACCTTCTCCGGGCCGATCTCCACGTCGAGGTGGTAGTAGCGGGGTGTTGCCGACTTCATGGTGCGTGGCTCCTCTCGGCGAAGCTCCCGCTCCTCCCGGCCCAGCGGGCCGAGCCCCGAACACGAAACGTGAGCACTCATCGCTCCTGAGTCATTTCAGGGTGGAATCACTACTCCATTCGCGCAACACGAGTGAGCGGGCCGATTGTTCAAAACCCAACAAGACGCGGCGTGTCCGAACGTGCACCATGAGTGGAAACCGGTCGGCGCGAGCCGTCCGGAACTCTTCGTGCGGTGCGGTTCCGCGTCGGCCAGACGCACCGGTCGCACCTGCGCAGAACGAGAAGGTGAGCAGCGTGGTGCTGTTGCCTGCAAAAGATGTCGTCGAGCGGCATCTGAGTCAGTACCGGTCGTGGGAACGGCTGTTGTTCATCCGTCCCGGCGACCGCGCCGTGCGCACGCGGTTCGAGGACAACGCGTACACGCTGTGCGTGTTGATGGGTGAGTGCACGGCGCGGGTGGCCGCCGAGGCGGCCGAGGAGTACCTGCGTCCGCGCGCCGCCTGTCGACCGCGGCCGGCGCCCGAGCACCTGGGGCAGTAGTCACACACGGCTCCCGCCGGGACCGTGCCCGCCACGAGCGCGGTGGAGGAGAGACCGATGACCTCAGTTCCGGGGACGCCCCCCGTCCCCGTCCGGGATGTCCGGCCGGTCGTCGACGGCGGCCGCCGTCCGGCGAAGGCGGTACCCGGTGAGACCTTCCAGGTCACGGCGACGGTCTTCGGCGAGGGGCACGCGGCGGTCGGCGCCAACGTGGTGCTGCTCGGCCCCGCCGGGCGGTGCGGGCCGTGGGCACCCATGCGTGAACTGTCCCCGGGCACCGACCGCTGGGGCGCCGACGTCACGCCGGACGCGGAGGGCCACTGGACGTACGCCGTGGAGTCCTGGTCGGACCCCGTGACGGCGTGGCGCCGCTCGGCCGAGGTCAAGGTCCCCGCGGGCATCGACGTCGGACTGGTGCTCGAGGAGGGGGCGTTGCTCTACGAGCACGCCGCGGCCGGAGTGCCGGAAGGGGCGGAGCGGCAGATCCTGCTGACCGCGGCGGACGCGCTCCAGGACGACCTGCGGTCCCCGGCCGAGCGCCTCGACGCCGCGCTGACGGCCCGGGTGGCGGCGGTCCTTTCCCGCTTCCCGCTGCGCGAGCGGGTCACCCGCTCGGACGCTCTTCCGCTCGTGGTCGAGCCGCGCAGGGCGCTGTTCGGCTCCTGGTACGAGTTCTTCCCGCGCTCGGAGGGCGCGATCGTCCGGGAGGGGGCGCCGCCCGTCTCCGGGACGTTCCGTACGGCGGCGGCGCGGCTGCCCGCCATCGCCGCCATGGGTTTCGACGTCGTCTATCTGCCGCCGATCCACCCCATCGGCACCACCTTCCGCAAGGGCCCCGACAACGCGCTGGTGGCGGGGCCGCACGACGTGGGTGTGCCGTGGGCGATCGGCTCGCCCGAGGGCGGTCACGACGCCGTCCATCCGGACCTGGGCACGCTGGCGGACTTCGACGCCTTCGTGGGCGAGGCCGGGCGGCTCGGCCTCGAAGTGGCCCTGGACTTCGCGCTGCAGTGCTCGCCGGACCACCCGTGGGTGGAGAAGCACCCCGAGTGGTTCACCCATCGCGCGGACGGCTCCATCGCGTACGCGGAGAACCCGCCGAAGAAGTACCAGGACATCTATCCGCTCGACTTCGACCGCGACCTGCCGGGGCTGGTCGCCGAATCGACCCGGCTGCTGCGGTTCTGGATGGGCCACGGCGTGCGGGTATTCCGCGTCGACAACCCCCACACCAAGCCCGTCGCGTTCTGGGAACTGGTGCTCGCCGACATCCGTCGCACCGACCCCGACGTGCTGTTCCTGGCCGAGGCCTTCACTCGCCCGCCGATCGTGCGGGCGCTGGCGGAGGCGGGGTTCCAGCAGTCGTACACGTACTTCACCTGGAGGAACACCAAGCAGGAACTCACCGACTACCTCACGGAGTTGTCGCGCGAGACCGCCCATGTCCTCCGGCCGAACTTCTTCGTGAACACCCCCGACATCCTGTCCGGGTTCCTCCGGGAGGGTGGCCGCCCGGCCTTCGAGATCCGGGCGGTCCTTGCCGCCACGCTGGCACCGAACTGGGGCGTGTACGCCGGGTTCGAGCTGTGCGAGAACAGTGCCGTCCGGCCGGGCAGCGAGGAGTACCTGCACTCCGAGAAGTACCAACTGCGGCCCCGCGACTGGGCGGCGGCCGAGCGCGAGGGGCGCACCATCACGCCCCTGATCACCGCGCTGAACCGGATCCGGCGGCAGCACCCCGCCCTTCAGCAGCTCCGGAACCTCCACTTCCACCAGGCCGACAGCGACGCGGTCATCGTCTACAGCAAGCGCGACGGTGCCGACACGGTCCTGGTGGTGGTCAATCTGGACCCGTGCCGGGCAAGCGAAGCCACGGTGTCCCTGGACATGCCGCGACTGGGCCTCGACTGGGACGAGACCGTGCCGGTGCGCGACGAGCTCACCGGCGACACCTACCACTGGGGCAGGACCAACTACGTGCGCCTCGAACCGGGCCGCGCGCCCGCGCACGTACTCGTCCTGCGACCGTCCTCACCACTGAGAGGTCACCCACACCATGATCATGAATGAGCCCGTCCAGGACACCTTCGAGGACACCCCCACCAAGGACCGGGATCCCGACTGGTTCAAGCGGGCCGTCTTCTACGAGGTCCTCGTCCGCTCCTTCCAGGACAGCAACGGCGACGGCATCGGCGACCTGAAGGGCATCACCGCCAAGCTGGACTACCTGCAGTGGCTGGGCGTGGACTGCCTGTGGCTGCCGCCGTTCTTCAAGTCCCCGCTGCGCGACGGCGGTTACGACGTCTCCGACTACACCGCCGTCCTGCCCGAGTTCGGCGACCTCGCCGACTTCGTGGAGTTCGTCGACTCCGCCCACCAGCGCGGCATGCGCGTGATCATCGACTTCGTCATGAACCACACCAGCGACCAGCACCCGTGGTTCCAGGCCTCACGCACCGACCCCGAAGGCCCCTACGGCGACTACTACGTCTGGGCCGACGACGACAAGGCCTACAGCGACGCCCGCATCATCTTCGTCGACACCGAAGCCTCCAACTGGACCTTCGACCCCGTGCGCAAGCAGTACTTCTGGCACCGCTTCTTCTCCCACCAGCCCGACCTCAACTACGAGAACCCCGCCGTCCAGGAAGAGATCATCTCCGCCCTCCGCTTCTGGCTCGACCTGGGCATCGACGGATTCCGCCTCGACGCCGTCCCGTATCTCTATGCCGAAGAGGGCACCAACTGCGAGAACCTGCCGCGGTCGCACGCCTTTCTCAAGCGGATCAGATCCATGGTCGACACGCATTATCCGGACACCGTCCTGCTTGCCGAGGCCAATCAGTGGCCCGAGGACGTCGTGGACTACTTCGGTGACTTCCAGAACGGCGGCGACGAATGCCACATGGCATTCCACTTCCCCGT